>NZ_CP120653.1:2195729-2509405 GCF_030545015.1 Myroides sp. JBRI-B21084 | reverse complement strand
TATATGATGGTTAATATTGGTGGCTTTATTGGCCCTGCAATGTCATCGGGCTTACGAACTACCTACGGTTGGAAAATTATTTTTATACAAGCAGCCGTTGTTATTGCAATTAACTTATTGGTATTATTGTTTTTTTATAAAGAACCTAAAGTTGAAAAACCTAAAGATTCTATTGGCGCAGCCATTAAAGAATCAATTTTAGGAATTATTGAAGCTTTAAAAGATATTCGTTTAGGTATTTTACTGCTTTTAATGATTGGTTTCTGGACTATGTTCAATCAATTATTCAACACCCTTCCAAATTTTATCGAAGATTGGGTAAATTCAGCATCTATAAGCAATTGGTTAAACCAAAATACACCTGCTTTAGCGACCTTATTAACACAAGACGGACAAGTAAAACCAGAATGGTTTACAAATATCGATGCTTTAATGATTATTCTTTTCCAAATAAGCATTTCGTTTTTTGTAATTAAAATGCGCCATATTAATGCCGTAATTCGTGGCGCGGTAATTGCTACCATTGGTATTGGCTTAACATTTTACTCAGGTAATGTATGGTTTACTATTATTGGAACCATGATTTTTGCTATTGGCGAAATGATGAGTAGCCCTACCGTTTCATCGTTTATTGCATTAATTACTCCAAAAGGTAAAGAAGGCTTGTACCAAGGAACTTATTTTTTACCCGTAGCGGCAAGTTACTTTGTAACAAGTTTTATATCGGGAAGTTTATATCAATCATGGTCAGATAAATTATCATTATTAAAAAAAGAAATGGCTGGCAGAAATATAGCAATGCCCGAAGTAGTTACAAAAGAACAATTTATTGAAGAAGGCTCTAAAGCTTTAAACATGCCCATTTCCACTTTTGAAAACCAATTTCAATTAAAATCAGAACATATTGATTGGAGCCAGGTAAAACATTCATTTACCGAAATTGCTGTTTCAAAAGGCATCAACATCAACCACATTCATTTTCCATTTTCAAAAAATGAATATTTTGCTTTGGCCGAACAAAAATTAGGCATGAACCATTGGGAAATGACAAATATGTTGTGGGATACCTACAACCCAAACAAAATTTGGTGGGTAATTGTAGGCATAGGTGTGTTTTCAATTATTACCCTTACTATTTACGACCGCTTTATTATTAAACCATTAGAAAAACAAAATAAAAATTAAAACTAAAACAAATTAAACTATGGCAAATACCGCACAAACAGAATTTTACAAATCAAACGTATTGGGGCAAAGGTCTGGATTGTTTGTTCTTTTCTTTACTGAGATGTGGGAACGCTTTTCATTTTACGGAATGCGCGTTTTATTAATACAATTTTTAACCGCAGCAGTAATTTCAGGCGACCCTAAATCGGGATGGGCTTGGACAGCTGAACAAGCAGGTGCTTTATACGGAACGTACGCAATGATGCTTTATTTAACACCTATTTTTGGTGGAATAATTGCCGATAAATACATCGGGTCGCGAATGGCTGTAATTATTGGTGCTATTATTATGACCATTGGTCACGCAGCAATGGCTTTTGATACACCTGTAATGTTTTTTATTGGTTTAGCTTGTTTGGTTATAGGTACCGGATTTTTTAAACCAAATATGCCATCTATTTTAGGTGAAATGTATAAAGATTTACCTGAGAAAAAAGATGGTGCTTATACTATTTTTTACATGGGCGTAAATGCAGGTGCCTTTTTTGGAATGATGCTTTGTGGATACATTGCCGAAACACAAGGGTGGCATTGGGGCTTTGGTTTAGCTGGTATTTTTATGTTTTTAGGTACTTTACAGTTTGCTTTTGCTAAACCTTTAATGGGTAATTTAGGGATTTTAGACAAATCAGTGGAAGCTGTAGCTGCTAAAAACGCAGCTGATACTGATAAACGCAATCCTTTTACAAGTATTGATTATTTATTAATAGTAGTTGTGGGAATTATTGGCTTTTTGTATGCTTTTAACGATCCTTTATCAAAAAATAAAATTGTTGATATCTTTTCATTCATGGATACTCCGTTTCTTCGCGGTCAATACATAATGATTTTTATAGCCTTAGCTTTATTTATAACTTTAATAGTTTCTAGAATTACTAGATATGACAAAGTGGTTCGTGATAGAATGTTTGCGGTTGTTTTATTGGCATTTTTCTTGATTTTCTTCTTTATGAGTTTTGAACAAGGCGCAACGTCTTTAGTTTTAGTAGCTCGTGATTACATCGATAGAACTTTAGTTGGATCTGCTTTAACAACTTTTAATATTGTTAACGGGTTACTAACCATTGTTCCTTTAGCAATAATTTCTTGGGTATTGGTAAAATTAGCGCTTAGTACTTGGAAAAAAATTGCTTTATCAAACATGGTACTTATTTTGTGTTTTGTTTTAATTTGGGGAGCTGCATTATGGATGCTTAAAAACGAATTTTCTAAAGAAGCTTCAGAAATCACCGTTTCTTGGTTTTCAACTTTAAACTCGTTTTTTATTATTGCTTTAGCATCAACGGTATCTAAATTATGGGAATCAAAATACAACCCGTCAGCTGCATTTAAATATGGTTTTGGATTGATTTTAGTGGCTATTGGATTCTTAATTTTAGGTTTAGGTGCCTTAAATATATCTGAAGGGGTAAAAATTTCAATGGTATTTTTAGTACTAACCTATTTATTTCACACTTTGGGAGAATTATTTATATCACCAGTTGGTTTATCGTATGTTTCAAAATTAGTGCCTGCACGTATGTTAGCATTTATGTTTGGTATTTGGTATTTAGCAATTGCAATAGCACAAAAAGTAGCAGCAGTTTTAGGTGGTCAGGTTGAAACCATTCAAAAAGAATACTCGTTAAGCCATTTCTTTTTCCTATTTACCGCAATTCCAGCAGCCGCAGGGTTATTGGTCATGTTTTTAAATCCATTAATTAAAAAATTAATGCACGGAATTAAATAATTTATTTATCTTCGAGAATTCTTAAATTAAAATTTTATTTTAAATGACAAACGATAGTCAAATAATTAATCCATCAGAAAAACACGGAACCTGGTTTGGACACCCAAAAGGGTTGTTTTTATTGTTTTTCACAGAAATGTGGGAACGCTTTAGTTATTATGGGATGCGTGCCATTCTTATCTTATACCTTACAAAAAAATTAGTTGAAGGAGGTTTAGGAATTGAAGCTTCGCAAGCTACCTTATTATATGGTTATTTTACCGGTTTGGTATATTTTACCCCACTTATTGGTGGTTGGCTTGCTGATAAATATCTTGGAAAACGTTTAGCTATTACCATTGGTGGTATTACTATGATGGTTGGCCAGTTTGCCCTTTTTAGTATGAATACTTTAAGTGGCCTTTACATTGGCTTGTTTTTATTAATTATAGGTAACGGATTTTTTAAACCTAACATTTCAACGTTAGTTGGTGGGTTGTATAAAGATGGTGATAGTAGAAGAGATTCTGCATTCTCTATTTTTTACATGGGAATTAACTTAGGCGCGCTTTTAGCACCTTTTGTAATTGGTTATTTTACCGATAACTTATTTAAAACAACAAATGTTGATGGTACAATTGCATTTGGTTACCGTTGGGGCTTTTTAGCTGCAGGTATTGGTATGTTATTGGGTCAGTTAATTTTTAATGGATTTGCACAAAAATATTTAGGTGATTTAGGTAAAAAACCAGTCACTAATAATACAAACGCAAACGAAAGTGAAGTAACTACTTCAACAAACCCAGAAACAGGTGAAGTGCTTACAGCGGCACAAGAAAAACAAAGAACAAGTGTTATTTTTATTTTATTTGCATTTGCTGTATTCTTTTGGGCTGGTTTTGAACAAGCAGGATCTTCGTTATCATTATATACCGATAAATTTATTAATAGAACAATTGGTAGCTTTGAAATACCAACCTCTTGGTTTCAATCGGTTAACCCAATTTTCATTGTTACTTTAGCACCATTATTTGCAATATTTTGGAACTCTAAATTAGGAAGAAAATTAACAACACCGGTAAAAATGGGGTTAGGATTGGTAATTTTAGGTTTAGGTTTCTTATTTATGTTAGGTGCCGTAGCAGAACGTGTAGCAAATGGAGACGTTGCCGATGAAGCTAACAAAGCAGCATTAATGTGGTTAATTATGACGTATTTATTACACACAATTGCCGAATTATGTTTATCGCCAGTTGGTTTATCTGTTGTAACAAAACTAGCACCTGTAAAACTAGCTTCAATATTAATGGCTGTTTGGATGTTAGCTACATCTGTTGCTAATTTTATTGGTGGTTATTTAGCTTCAGTTGTTGAAACCTTAGGTGCAGGCGAAGTTTTCACTTATATTGCAATATCGGTTATGATATTTGGTGTTTTATTAATTTTATTAAACAAAGTTATCTTAAAATTAATGCACGGAGTAAAATAGGCATAATTTTTGAAAATATGAAATCCGATAGTTTTTACTATCGGATTTTTTTTATATTTACATACTTAATTTTAAAACTATGAAGAAAAGCATTTTATTAGTGTTGTTTACAATGGCTTGTTTTATTAGCCAAGCACAAAATAAGGAAATTAAATGGATGAGCATGAAAGATGCACTAACAGCTCAGAAAAAAAACAAAAAACCTATTTTTATTGATGCTTATACTGTTTGGTGTGGTCCGTGCAGAATGTTAGATAAAAACACCTTTTCTGATGAAAAAGTGATTAAGGTTATAAATGAAAAATACAACCCTGTAAAGTTTAATGCCGAAGGAAACGAAGAAATTCAATTTGGTGGTAAATTATACAAAAATCCAAATTATCAAGAAGCTCGAAAAAACTCTAGAAATGGCATGCATGAATTTGCAATGTTTATTGGTGTTCAAGCTTATCCTGATATGATTATTATTGATAAAGACGGTAAAAAAACAAAAGATATTTTAGGTTACCGTACTCCAGATCAGTTGTTACCAGAACTATAATCTATAACAAAACTTCCCTTGTTTCGCATATCGTAGCAAGGGATTTTTGCTTTTTGCAAATACATCGTATATTCGTTATTTAAAAACTTATTGTTACTGTTATGTAAAATAACTTGTTTAGGTTGCGTGTAAGCAACTAAACGCGCTATATTAACTTTTGCGTTTTGTTGTATTACCACATAATCAGTTTTTTGAATAGGGTATACTCCTAAACTATCAACAATTAACCAACTTTTATTATTTATTTTAAAACTATTTACAAGAGTATCAACTTTTATAATTGCAGCATTTGCTTGTAATAAATAATTAGTAATACTTGATTCACGGTTTTTAGATTTTCCGTATTGCTCTACTAATTTACCTTGTCTATTTAAGAAAACTACACTAGCTGCGTCAGTAAGCAACACCACTTCATTAGTTGTTTTGTCTTGATATATTTTATAAATACTTACAAATTGTAACAATATTATCAAGGTAAAAACAATGTATATTTTAAAAAAATCCTTCTTCTTAAAATACCAAAAAGCACTATAAATAACAGCTAACATCAATAAACATTGTCCTATCGTAACGTGTGTAGAAAAAGATTTTATTGTAAAAAAAGTATTTAAATATGCTAATGTATTAAAGCAAAAGTCACTTAATAAATTTAAATAAAACGTAAGAAAAACAGCAGCTTTTAACCATAAATAACTTATTAGTAATTGTACAAACCAAGCTACCAACAAAACAGTTGTTATAGGAATTGCAATTAAATTACCTATTAAAAAAAGAAGTGGAATTTGTTTAAAATAATAAATACTTATAGGTAAAACACCTAATTGTGCAATTAACGATACACCAATTAATTGTCCAAAATAATTTAAAACTGCATTTTTAAACGTAAAATACTTTTGCACTACTGGATAACAAAATAAGATAGAAAAAACGGCTGCGTAGCTTAACTGAAAACCTATATCAAATAAATAATTAGGTTCAAAAAGTAAAATTACAAACATACTACCTGCTAATAAATTAAAAGTGTGCGTTCTTCTGCCAGATACATTACCTATAATTGCCAACAAGCACATTAAAGATGCTCGCACCACTGAACCCGACAGTCCAGCCATGAAACTAAAAACAATTAAAAAAAGTATTAATATAATGGTTAAGACTTTTTTTGAAACCCTTAATCTATTTAAAACATAAGTAATGGTAGAGAAAAGAATTACAACGTGCATGCCCGAAACTGCCAAAACATGCATAATACCAAAATCTTTAAATTGTTGTTGTAAACTGCCGTCTAAATTTGTTTTAACGCCAAAAAGTAAAGCTTCAATAAATCCTTTTGTTTTGTTGCTATACCCCATTTTTGTAAATTGGTAAATTAAATTGTTTCTAAACGCTACTAATTTTGATTGAAAATTGGGCTCCTCACCTATTTTAAAAACACTATGATAACTTGTAATTTGATAATATATCTTTTTATGTTGAAGATATGTTTTATAGTTAAAATCTGATGGATTTGATGTATTTGGAACTTCTGAAATAGATCCAATAATACGATACACCGAACCTATTGTAGGAGTAGTTTGATTAATAGGATAGGTAACCAATACTTTTGGTTGCTTTTCATGCGAAATTAATTGCGCGTAGGCCCTATGTGCGTATGCATTTGGTTTTAAAACATCGGTAACTTTTACAACAAAATCCGTTTCGTTTAAATTTGTAATGTCGTCCTTTTTGTTTGATTCATAATACGACAAAAAACCTAAAGATCCAAAAACAACCGCCAATGAAGATAATGCTATTAAATTACGTTTAAAACTGAATCCTTTAAAAGGTTTTACAAACAAGTTTACTGCAAAAACAAGCAAACCTAAAATTGACAAAAAAACACCCCATTTAAATGGAATCAATGAAAAATAAGCACAAAAAATCCCACTAACATAAAATAATGTAATGGGATAAATTGGATATTTCATTACCTTAATCATAAAACTAAAAGGTATGAAAATTGAATATTAAATAACTAACTATAAAACTTGTCTGTCATAAACACGGTTTATTTGTACAAAACCTTTACTGTAATAAGCTTCTTTTGTTGAATTGACAGAAACCCCTTTTGAAGTAGCCGAATGTATAAATTTTACATCGTCGCCGTTTACTTCAATCACTATACCTACATGATTAATAACTCTTGAACCACCGTTTTTAAAGAAAATTAAATCGCCTGGTTTAGCATCTGCAACAGAAACGCGTTCGCCACGTGAAGCCATTTCTTTTGAAGTTCTAGGTAAATCTATGTGAAATTGGTTAAAAGCATTTTTTACAAATCCTGAGCAATCCATACCTGATCGTGACATTCCACCCCATTGATATCTAATTCCTCTGTAATCATTGGCAACATTTAGTAGTTGCTCTGTTAAATAACAATATTTTTGCTTTTCTGCTTTTTTAGATGACTTATTATCTAACTCGTCATCAATTGCGTTCATTTTTTTGTTAATGTTAGCAAGTTCTGCAGCTTCTTTTGCTTTTTGTGATGTTGTTGTAACAATTGGACTTTTTTTAGCAGTTTGTGCTACTCCATTTGCGCTCAAACATACTGTAAACAACGTCACTAACGTTAAAGCTAAATTTTTCATTAATTAATATTTTGATATAGAATTTATAATCTTTGCTTATGGTATATCACAAATATATGTTTTTTAATTTTCTTAACAGTACTAATTTTCTCTTAAATTTTTCTTAATATTGTTAATAACTTGCTCACTTGCACCACCTCCACCTAAAACATCCCTTAATTCATGGTACTTTTCAAGCATTTTGCTACGACCAGGATTGTTAATAACTTTTTCAAATTCGGTTTGTATTCGGTTTGTATTGCATTCATTTTGAATTAATTCGGTAACAATTTCTTCATCCATAATTAAATTCACCAAAGAAATATACTTTAATTTAATGATGCGTTTTGCAATTTGATACGATAGTTCATTTCCTTTATAAACAACAACTTGTGGTACGTTAAACAAAGCTGTTTCTAAAGTAGCGGTACCCGATGTAACAATTGCTGCATATGCATTATTTAACAAGTTATAGGTATCGTTTAAAATTAATTGAACATTTTTTGTATGTATGAACGGCTTATAAAACAATTCACTTAAACTTGGCGCTCCAGCTATAATAAATTGATAATCAGGATATCTACTTACAATTTGCAACATTTCGGTAAGTAATTTACTTATTTCTTGTTTTCTACTACCTGGTAAAAGTGCTATAATTGGTCGGTTATCAAGTTTATGTTTTATTCTAAAATCTTCGTGTGTTTTTTGTTTAAATTGTTCAATAGCATCTAAAAGCGGATGCCCAACATATGCTACTTTATAATTGTGTTTTTCTTCGTAAAATGGCTTTTCAAAAGGCAAAATGGTGTACATATGGTTAATATCGCGCTTTATTGCTTTAATGCGACTTTCTTTCCATGCCCAAATTTGTGGCGATATGTAATAATGTGTATCAAAACCTTGCTTTTTTGCCCATTTAGCAATGCGCATATTAAATCCAGGATAATCAATAAAAATAATTACATCTGGATTAAATTTGGCGATATCCTTTTTACAAAACGCAATGTTTTTTAATATGGTTTTTAAGTTTGCAAGTACTTCGGCAAAACCCATAAAAGCTAAATCTTGATAATGTTTTACTAAGGTACCACCTACTTGCTGCATTAAATCGCCGCCCCAAAAACGTACTTGTGCATTAGGTTCTGCCTTAAAAAGCGCTTTCATTAAATTTGCTCCGTGTAAATCACCCGAAGCTTCGCCTGCTATTATATAATATTTCATTAACTAAAAATAATGTAGAAACCAATTATAATGAATGAGAAAATAACACCGCGCGCACTGTAGTAGTTGTTGCGATTTAAAAAAAGATAAAACAACCCTATATTTGGTATGGCTCCTATGGAAAAAGCTTTAGATGAAACACTTCCCATACTAAAAATTGCCATTTCTACAAACGGATTTAAGCCTGTAAACAATCTAAAAACTACGCTACCTATCACAAATGAAACCAATAATGCAGCTAAAGTTCCCAATAAAAATTTTAAAAATTTATTCATTATAATTCCCATGTATTTAGTTGTTGCATTGCATGATAAGCTGTTAAATCGTACTGAACTGGCACCACAGAAATGTATCCGTTTGCTAGTGCCCATTCATCAGTATCTTCGCCTTTGTCATGGTTCACAAATGTACCTGTTAACCAATAGTATTTTTTACCATGTGGATTGGTACGCTCGTCAAATTTTTCAACCCAAGTAGCATTAGCTTGCCTACAAACTTTAATGCCTTTAATTTCATTTTCGGAAAGTTTAGGAAAGTTCACGTTTAAAACAACTCCTTCAGGTAAGCCTTTTTTTAAAGTTTCAAGCGTAATTTGCTTTACAAACTTTTTAATAGGTTCAAAATCGGCATTCCAACTAAAATCTTGCAGTGAAAAACCAATAGCAGGCACACCACTCATACCCGCTTCTACAGCTGCAGACATGGTTCCAGAATAAATTACATTACAAGATGAATTAGATCCATGGTTAATACCCGAAACACATAAATCTGGTTTTGCTTTTATAATTTGATCTATAGCAATTTTTACGCAATCAACTGGTGTGCCTGAGCAAGCATACTCTTTACTTTCTTGGTTATCTATAAAAACTTGTTCTAAAAAAAGCGCGTTATTTACCGTAATTGCATGCCCCATACCCGATTGAGGGCTATCGGGCGCTACAACTACAACATCGCCAATTTCTTTCATTATATTAATTAAAGTTCTAATGCCAGGTGCAGTAATGCCATCGTCATTAGTTACTAAAATCACTGGTTTTCTCATTATTAAAACTGCTTAAAAAATTAAATCTTTTAAAATCTATGTAAAAGTAAGCAATTAAAACAAAATGCAAATTAAAATAAACAGCTGGTTAAACACCTTAACAAAATTTTATTTATGTAGAATTTGCCTTTGTAAGTAGATTTTATTTACTTTAGTTGAAAATTTATTGATGACTGCTATTTGGCAATTTATGAAAAGAAATTATAAAGTTATATTACTTGTTGTAGCTTTAGCTGCAGCATTGTGGAGTTTTGTGCCTTTTAAAAAGGCTAATGACCCAAATCCAGAAAAAGAAGCATTTTTAATGGGGGTTTTAAATTTTGTTTTACAAAATGCGCACTACCACCCTGCCGATTTAAATGATACTTTTTCTGAAAAAGTATATACCAATTATTTAAATATTATTGATGGTAATAAACGTTATTTATTACAAAGTGATATTGATGAATTAAACAAATTTAAAACCGAATTAGACGACGAGTTTAAAGCGCAACGTATTGATTTTTTTAACAAAAGTTACCCTTTGGTTGAAACTAGAATACAAGAAGCAAAAACTTTTTATAAAGAAATTTTAGCAAAACCTTTAGATTTTACAGTTAACGAATCGATAAATACGGATTACGAAAAACAACCGTGGGCTAAAAATAAAGAAGAATTAAAAGACCGTTGGCGCAAACAACTTAAATTAAGTGTTTTATCTACTATTGAAGATAATCTAAAGATTCAAGAAAACGATTCTTTAAACAAATTACCTAAAAAAACGTTTGTAGAATTAGAAAAAGAAGCCCGCGAAACATCTTTAAAATCTTTAAATGAGTTTTTTGAATTTTTTGAAGAAATTTCTCGCGAAGATTGGCTTTCTATGTACATAAATACTTTGTTAGAACAATTTGATCCGCATACAAACTACTTAGCTCCAGACGATAAACAAAAGTTTGATGAAAGTATGACAGG
The DNA here is from genome assembly GCF_030545015.1 of Myroides sp. JBRI-B21084. Lineage (GTDB taxonomy): Bacteria > Bacteroidota > Bacteroidia > Flavobacteriales > Flavobacteriaceae > Flavobacterium. The sequence continues at coordinate 2,498,617 of NZ_CP120653.1, read as the reverse complement.
ATCTATGGAAGGAATTGGTGCGCAATTACGTAAGAAAGACCAAAATACCGAAATTACCGAAATTATTCCTGGTGGTCCAGCTATGCGTCAAGGCGAATTAGAAAACGGCGATGTTATTTTAAAAGTAGGTCAAGGCAACGAACAACCAGTTGATATTATTGGCATGCGTTTAGATAAAGTTGTAAAAATGATTAAAGGTAAAAAAGGTACTGTTGTTAATTTAACCGTTAAAAAAGTTGATGGTTCTGTTAAGATTATTTCAATTACACGCGATAAATTCGAGATTGAAGACACCTTTGCAAAATCAACTGTAATTGAAACACCACAAGGCACATACGGAATGATTCATTTACCAAAATTCTATATTAATTTTGAAAATAAAGAAAACCGCGACGCTTTTAAAGATGTAGCAAAAGAAGTAGAATATTTAAAAGCACAAAACGTTGAAGGTATTATCATAGATTTACGTAACAACGGCGGTGGATCTTTACAAACCGTAGTTGACATGGTTGGTTTATTTATACCGCAAGGTCCCGTAGTGCAAGTAAAGGCAAAATCGGGCAATAGCGAGGTTTTATATGATAGAGACAACAAAACCCAATGGACAGGTCCTTTAGTTGTTTTAATTAACAATTATTCGGCGTCGGCTTCAGAAATTTTTGCTGCAGCAATTCAAGATTATAACCGTGGTTTAATTTTGGGGTCTAAACATTCATTTGGTAAAGGAACCGTTCAAAATTTATTAGATTTAAACCGTTTTGGCGATAAAAAAATTGGCGATTTAGGTGCAATGAAATTCACTAGTCAAAAATTTTATAGAGTAAATGGTGGATCAACCCAGCTAAAAGGTGTTGAAAGTGATATTGTTTTACCAGATCGATTTTTATATATTGATACAGGCGAACGCGATAACGATAACGCTATGAATTGGGATAAAATTGCCATGTCTAAATTCACAAGTTTCAACAATAACTTTGCTACGGTAATTGATAAAAGTAAAAAACGCGTTGCCACTAATAAAGAATTTAAGTTAATTGATGAAAGTGCTAAATGGGTAAAATCGCAACAAGAAGATAATACATTTTCTTTAAAATACGAAGACTATTTAGCAAAATCAAAACAATTAGAAGAACAATCTAAAAAATTTAATGCGTTAAAAGATTACAAAAACAACTTAACTTTTAAATCGTTACCATACGACGAAGCATTATTTAAAAACGACACCGTGTTACAAAACAAACGCAAACGTTGGCATAAAAATTTAAATACTGATGTGTATGTTGAGGAAGCTGTGAATGTTTTAACCGATATTAAAACTCTTAAAAAATAATAAAAGTGTTTAAAAAATTTGTTTCGGCAAATAAAAAAGCGCTCCAAAAATTTAAACAAAATTATTGGGGCGTTTTTTCATTAGTCTTTATCGTTTTATTAAGCTTAATAGCCTTGTTTGCGTATGTATTATCACCCGATTCTACAATAAATGCAAATAACGGCGATGTTTCTATAAGTACCCAAAAACCAGGTTTTTCTGTTACCGTATTATCTATTCCGTTACAAAAAAAGGTAAAAAGTAGTTTTTTAAATTATTTTACAGGCAAACCAATTACCGAACAATTTATTCCTATTTTATCTCATAAGTTTGTTGGCGATACGTTGTTTTATAAAGAATTTTCGGTAGATCCAAAAATAGCTCAAACTAAATATATTTTAAAAAATGTATTTCCTACAAAAAATGAAACTGCAATTAAAACCAACTATATTAAAACAAAAACTTATTGGCTAGGTACTGATAATCAAGGGCGCGATTACTTAAGTAGATTATTAATTGGTGCACGTGTATCATTAGCAATTGGTTTTGTTGCTGTATTTATATCCTTATTAATTGGTATAACTTTAGGTGCATTAGCTGGTTATTTTGGTGGTAAAACCGATGCTTTAATACTTTGGTTAATAAATATAATTTGGTCTATCCCCACCCTTTTATTAGTTATCGCAATTACATTAGCTTTAGGCAAAGGCTTTTGGCAAGTTTTTATTGCAGTTGGTTTAACCATGTGGGTTGAAGTGGCACGTGTGGTACGTGGCCAAGTTTTAAGCGTAAAGCAAATGCAATATGTAACCGCTGCGCGTGCGTTAGGCTTTTCAGATCTTCGTATTATTTTCAAACACATTATTCCAAATATTATGGCTCCGGTTATTGTAATATCTGCGGCTAATTTTGCATCGGCTATTTTGGTTGAAAGTGGTTTAAGCTTTTTAGGTTTAGGTGCACAAGTTCCTGTTCCTAGCTGGGGTGGCATGATGAAAGAACACTACAATTATATTATTTTAGGAAAACCTTATTTAGCGTTAATTCCTGGAATTGCAATGTGTTTGGTGGTGGTTGCCTTTATGATGATTGGTAATGCCCTTCGCGATGCTTTAGATGTAAAAGGATAATTCTTACAAACATTTACTGAACTTTTTTTTAAAAGTATTGAAATACAATTTATTTATGTATTTTTAAAAAAAATATTATAATGAACGTATTAATTACAGGGGCAACTGGAATGGTAGGCGAAGGTGTTTTGTTGGCATGTTTACAAAACAACGCCGTAACAAATGTGATTAGTTTAAGCAGAAAATCCATCCGCTTAAAACACGAAAAACTTCAAGAAATTATACTTAAAGATTTTAATGAAGTAAATCAAATAAAAGAGCAAATTGGCGCGATTGACGCTTGCTTTTTTTGTGCAGGAGTTTCATCAATTGGTGAAAACGAAGCATCTTTTTACAGAAAAACGTATCAATTAGTAGTTCCTTTTGCAACAGCTCTTTCTGAAATAAATTCAAATTTAGTATTTACATATGTTTCTGGCAAAGGGACTGATAGTACTGAAAACGGTAAAACAATGTGGGCGCGTGTTAAAGGCAAAACAGAAAATGCCTTATTAAAATTACCTTTTACGGCAGTTTACAATTTTAGACCCGGTTTAATGAAACCAATGAAAAATCAAAAGAACATACCCGATGCTTTAAAATTAGCTACAGTTTTCTATCCGTTTATAAAAAAAATAGCTCCAAACTATGCTTGTACACTCCAAGAGGTAGGTATGGCAATGATTAACAGTGTACAAAAAAAATATCCAAAAAATACTATAGAAGTGAATGATATTATTATTTTAGCCAAATAATACATTTAAATTTTAGAAAAAATGAAGAAGTTTATTAAATTTTTTGTTGTTTTACTTTTAGCATTAGCTATTGGTTTTGTTGCAATTGGCTTTATAACGCCTAAAGTAACTTATGATAGTGAAATTACGGTTGCTAAACCAGCTAACGAAGCTTGGGCTGTTATGAATGACGTTGAAAAGTTACCAGATTGGTTAACTGGTTTTAAAAAATTTGAACATGTAAGTGGCACAAAAGGGCAAGTTGGTGCTGTTTCTAATGTTTATTTTGATAACAATGGTGAAACCATGATTATTAAAGAAACCATAACCAAAATAATTCCAAATAAATCTATTTCTATGGTATACGAATCTGACTTTATGGACATGCATTATACAATTACGTTTAATTCATTACCAAATAATCAAACAAAAATAAGTTCAACAACAATGGCTGAAGGTAATGGAATGATTTCAAAATCAATTATGGCTATAATTAGTAGTACTTTAAAGGCACAAGAAGAAACAAACTTAACAAAACTTAAAACTACTATTGAAAACAATACTAAACAGTATTTTTAAAAATAAAAAATAAGGTAGCTAAAAACTACCTTATTTTTTTTACTGAATAACATATTGCTTTAAATCGTAACGGTCACCTTTAAAAATATTTAGATCTACTTTAGTTTCAATACCATTTACAGTACCTTTATCTGTAAACTGCCAAAAATGCCAATCGTTATTCATTTTTTCGTTGAACAAACTGTACTTCGCGATCCAAATTTTATATTCTGGAAAATGTTCTTTTAAATGTAATTCATAAAAATTTGCACCAGAATAAATAATAGGTTTAACACCGTAATGCTTTTCCACTAAACGCAACCAATTTGTTAAACCTTCACGCATTTTATCTTTTGATTGCTCTTTAGGTAATTCTTCAATATCTAAAACCGGGAAAAAATCACCAGGCTCTAGAGGTGTGTTTTTTATAAAATTTTGCGCTTGCAGTGTACTATTTTCATCAGGTCGGTAATAGTGATATGCGCCACGTACCAACAACCTACTTTTAGCTTTTTTAAAATTGTATTTGAATTTTGTATCGATTCCCTCTACCCCCATCGTTGAGCGTAAAAAAACATAATCTATTGCGAATTTATTGTACAACGAATCAATTTCTTTCCAATTAATATCACTTTGATAATGAGATACATCAAATCCAAAAAGATGCTTTTTATGCTTATCTAAAATTTCAACGGCACGAATATCATGAATGGTAATTTCGTTTTTTTTATGATTTTTAAAGATACTTTCGTAGCAGTCGGCTATAAAATATACAATTCCATCGCGGTAATGAAAAGTTAAAAAAGAAAACAACAAAATAGTATAGGCTAACAAATGCCATTTCCATGGCGCCCATTTTTTTGGTTTTCTACTAATTTTTCTGCGATTACTTTTTCGTTGTTTTATAGCAGTCATTTGTACATTTTGTGGTGCAAATTACGTTTTTTTCACAAACAACCAAAAGCCGTAGAAACATACTTTTTATAATTTTTCTAAACGCTTTTAAAACTAAAATTTATCTAAAAATAATATGAAAACATCGGGAATGTCTTTCTTTTACAAAATAAATTTTCCCTTGTTTTTGATACAGTTCTAAAAGATTTTCTAATTTTTTTTCTAGTTTAAAATTAGGCCCTAAATGGTGGTTAAAACGTACATAAGAAATATCAATTGCACCTCCAAAACAATGTGAACTATCATTTGACGAAGCATTAGAATTTACTCTGCGCAACCTATTTTGGTCATATTCTGTACGCGTTAGGGAAGTTACAACGAAAAAATTTTGGCCTGTAGCTTTAACAAAATCAGATGCTAAGGAATTTAAAACAGATCTGCCATTAGGTACTAAAAATGCATGGCTATGAGTTAGCTTATCTATACGATACCCGTATCCACGCTGTTTTATAGCAACTAATTTTCCTTGTTGTACCAACTTATTTAAATGCCTTTTATCTTTAACTAAGCCAACTTTATGACTTTGAGCAGCATTTAAATGTGTTAAATATTCTTTAGTGGGTTTTGTTTGGGCAAATGTTGTAATAGAAAATAATACAAATAAAAAGGGCAATTTTATGTAATACATTGGGCGTTGTTTAGCACAAAAATAGTACTAATAAAAAGCAACTGCAATTGTTTTTTTTAATTAGTTTTGAAATTTATATTCAAAAACCATTAATAAAAACTCCTTTTTACGATCAGTTGGTAAATTTTCTATTGATTTTAGAACAATTTCTTTACAAATACTTGCAAAATCGGTATGAAAAATAATTAGATAATAAATATTAAAATAAATTTCATTTATTGATAAACTTGACAAATATTTAAACAAAAACTCTTGAATAATTTCATTTTTATCTTCGCCATTATCTATTTCAATATTAAAGCTTAAAAAATTGTAAATTGTATTAACATGAAAAACGTAATCGTCAATTACATGTTCATCAAAATAAATATGCTTTTCATAAGCGAATAAATCAGCTAGTTGTAATTTTTTTATAGTGTGATGAGTTTCTTTAAAATTTATAATACCTGCAAAAACATTTGCTACCTGAAATTTTAATTTTAACAAATCGCCTTGACTAACAGGTTCTATATAGTCGCCATTATAAGTTACTTTTTTATTGGAATTATTTTCTAATTTAAACTTTTTTAAACTATCAATTAAATAGATAAAATAGGGTTCTAATGATTGACGAATATTAATTTTAACTTGAAGTTGCAAAATTTCGTTTTGGCGTTTATTAAATTCATATTGAATATAGAACGCCATAAATGTAAAAACAACACTAAAAACGCCAATAATAGGTGCAGTTGTTCCGCCAATGGCATCGCCTAATTCATTTTTTCCAGTTAAATCAATAATCCAACTTTTATGTGTAAACAAATAGGCCAAGATAGGTACAATTAACACCATTAAGATAGCCATTACAGTACCCATAAAAACTACGCCTCTTTTCATATTTCAATTGAATTATTTTAAAATTACAAAAATTTATAAACTAAAAAAAAGTGAAGTAAAACCTTCACTTTTAAATTAAAAAATTAGCAACAAATGTGCTTAATTTTTCCTAAATTATCGTAAAAAATCCACAAAGTTATTAGCAACAAAACGCCTGCAATTGGTAAACCTTCGGGTGCAAAAGTTGCATTATGACAAATAATACCTATTAATACAGGAAAGATAATTAAAGTACCTAAAAATCTGGTTTTAGGAATTAAAACTAAAATACCACCCAATAATTCAGCAAAACCAACTAAAGGTATTAACCATTTTAAAGTATCCATTGCTTTAAAAATTTCTTGCATGGCATTATCCATTTCGGGTATTGGCATGTAGTGTATAAACTTATCTAAGCCAGCATTTGCAAACATTAAGCCAAAAAGAACAAAAAGTATTGTTTTAAAAATTTTCATTTGTTTGTTGTTTAAAATGTGTTATACTAAGGTAACAAATTTATTTTTGAAATTACAACTAAACAAATAGAATATTTTTTATTAATTTTTTGAAAACTTCACAGTAAAACAGTGTAAAAAAAACCAATTATGCAACCAAAACTAATTAAAGTTATTTTCCAAAACTTATTTGCTTTTTTTAGTTCCATAAACTGAAAACCAACAAGCCAAAACTTTATAATTGCTAATAAAATAATAAATTTTACACCTACGTTAAAATTTCCAAAAATAGCGGTTATTGCTGTTACTACCGTTAAAAAAACAAGTAAAATATAGGTTTGGGTTAAAGTAATTCTCATAAGCTTTTTTAAAACATTAAATATAAAATAGGAAACAAAAACAGCCATATTAAATCGCACATATGCCAAAAAGCGGCACCGGCTTCAAAATCTTCTAACGATGCTACTGTTTGCTTTTTGGCTATATTAAATCTAAAAAAAAGTAAAATTACAATTCCAACTAAAACATGTAGCCAATGAAAACCAGTAAGCAAGCAATAATAATTAAAAAAATCGCTTTTGCCCATGGTTAAACCAGCTTCTATTTTTTCGTAATATTCATAACCTTTTAATACCAAAAATAAAGTTCCACATAAAATAGCCCAAGTTAAAAACTGTAAGGTTTTTGGTAGTTGTTGCGCTTTAAAATGCTTTATGGCAATGGCTACAAAATAACCACTGGTTAACAAAACAATTGTATTTATGGTAGCAACTGTTTTGTTTAATAACAAACTATCGGCGTGAAATTCTGATCGATTTTGTGAACCATAATATGCCAATGCTAAGGTTGCCATACCAAATGTTATTAATTCTAGATAAATTACAATCCAAATTAAAAGGCCACCTGGCGGATAGTATATTGATTTTGAGCTAGTCATGATTTTAAAATTTCAATTTTACCTGTATGTAAATCGTAAAATGTTCCTACTATTTTTATTTTTTCTTGATTAACCAAATCTCTAATAATTTTGCTTGAAAAGAGAATATCATCTATTGTGGAAAGCACGTTTAATCGACCTGTTTCATCTGATATATGCTCGGGCAATGGATACGTTCTGTGTTCATTAAATGCTACTTTGATTTGATTGGTTAATTGAGTTAAATGTCCCAAATTCACATTATCAATTGCGCCTTGAACCGCTCCACAATTGGAATGTCCTAACACTACTAACAGTTTAGTACCTTTTACTTGAACGGCATATTCCATACTTCCTAAAATATTTGGATCTTCGATATTTCCAGCTACTCGGGCAACAAATAAATTTCCAATTCCTTGATCAAAAACAATTTCAGGTGGCACACGTGAATCAATACAAGACAACACAAAAGTATGTGGATGTTGTTCTTTTTCGGAATGGTGTGCTTCATCAATAAAATTATGATGTATAGATACATTCTTTACGTAGCGCTGGTTTCCTTCAATCAATTCTTTTAAAGCTTCATCTGCAGTTTTTGGAGCATGACGATGTTCAACAGTTTCACAAGAAAAAAGTAAGATGCTAAAAATGCTGAATAAAATAGTACTTATAATTCTCATAGCCTTTCATAATTAATATCCCATTCTAATAATCGTCGTTCGCCTGTTATTTGCTGAATTTCGGTTATGTCTTGCGACATTTCTATTACACCTTTGTAATTTTTCTCTGCATCGCGTACAGCAAAATATCTAATATAAATTAGGCGTTCTTTATAATTAATCCAAAAAGATGCTTCGTTTTGTTCTCCTTTTTTAAAAGTTTCTAAGATTTGTAACACGGTATCTACACTTTTGGGTGGATGACAAAATCGCACTTCACGACCAATAATTCCAGCACTTCGCGGAAAAACGCGTTCTTCGCCTCTGTTGTAAAAAATAACTTTATCGTTTTCATCAACATACGTTAAATCAATTGGTAACGTTTTAAACATAAGATTTACTTGTTCAACCGTCATAAAACCCTCATCGTAATGTAAGGCATTTTCGTTGTAAACAACATTGGTTCGGCGTTCAGTATCTAATGATGGATGAACGTAATCTGGTTCATTGGGGTATGTTAAAGGTTTATCGGCCAACATCCAACCTATTTCATCTTCGCCTTTACGCATGGTAACCCAATCAGTTTGCGTTAACATTTCAAGAGCATTTGGAAATAATACATTTTCTTCAACTTGAAGCAATCGCATAATATTTTGAGCCAACAGATAGGTGTTGTTTTGAATTGAAGAAAAATCGTTTTCATCGATATTTTTACGCACAACCCGAAACATTTCCCTAATGGTATCGTGAAACGACCACATATTTCTTGATGGTCCGGTCCATCCTTTTTGTTCTAAATAAGGAAAAAGTTGGTTTTCTTTGCGTTCAAACCTTCTTTCAACCGTTGCCAAATGATTAAAAATATTATAAAACTTTTGAAATTCTTCGGCTGGATTAATAGAAAGAATTTCATTAATTAACTGTTTTATTAATTCGGTTTCCTTTAAATACGTATTAATTGGATGTCCTGAAGGTATTGATGAAAATATATTGGGAGTTTCCATATTTATTGATGTTTAATTTTTTCGTACAACTTTACCATTGCTTTTATTAATGCGTTGGGCGATGTTAATATTTGATAATGATTTTGACCAAACATTTGTGGTAAATAATATTTTGCTTGCGCTTCTATTGCTAAAGCGTATGAATTTATTTTTTGTTCATTAAGTTCGCGTAAGGCTTGTTTTACATCATTTATACCATATTGCCCCTCGTATTTATCGTAATCATTAGGTTTTCCATCAGAAAGTACAATAATCCATTTATTTTTAGCATCTAATTTATTTAAACGAGCACCTGCGTGTCTTAAAGCCGGACCTATACGTGTATATCCGTTTGGTTCAACTGCTCCAATTTTATTTTTTGCGGAGTTCCAATTTTCATTGAAATCTTTTAAAGTGAGGTATGTATTAAAATTTCGAGTTTTTGAATAAAATCCATCTATTGCAAAATCTATTTGAAATTCGTTTAAAATTTCGCCAAATAAAATAGAAACTTCTTTTTCCACATCTATAACTCTGTTACCTGCAGCATATCCATCACTAGACAAACTAATATCTAACAAAACCAATATAGCAAGATCTTTATTTTGCTTGCGTTTGGATAGATACACACGTTCGTCGGGCGATTTTCCTGAATGAATATCGGTGTACAAATCGGTTAATGCATCTAAATCAAACGAATCGCCTTGTAATTGCTTGCGTTGTTGTTGCATTTTATTATTTACACTTGTTAACATTTTACGCAAACCGCTTAAAGTTGCTTTATATTTTATAAGTGTATTTTTGTAATAATTTGGACTGGTTTGCTTTTGATTTTTAGTGTAAACTTTACAAAACTGAGTTAAATATTTGCGTTTTTTAAAATCCCATTCATCGTATTCATAACAAACACCAGTTTCTTCGGCTTCGGCACTTTCTGCAACCGATGTGTTTTCAACAAAATCTGCTTGATATACCGAATGTGTTAGATCATCAACCCGAACCGTAAAACGCATATTCATTTCTTCTAAAGCTTCTTGGTGGTCTTCTAATTCATCACGCCCATCAAAATCGCGCCAATTGCCGTTGAATTCTTCTGCCGTTTCAATTTTTTCAAAACTGTGCATTAAAACATAATCTTCTTGCTGTTTTTTATCAATCATTAACGATTCAATTTCTTCAACCGCCTTTGTTTTTAAAGTAGTTTCGGGTGTTAAATTGGGTTGATTTTTGTAAACCTTATCGTTAAAATTTTGTAAAAAATCTTTTTCATCTTCTGCATCAGCATTCTTCATCCATTTACCGTACAACCAAGATAAATCGGGGGTATTGGTATTTTTAAGCAAAGGTAATTGCGCGTACATTTCGTTATAAACAACTTGCATTGCAGGAAAATTTTTAAAAAGATTTTCTAAAACAATAGGTGCCGTTTCGTATGCTTTTTCTAATGCTTGTTGATGGGTTGTGTTTGCACTGTTAGCTTGCCAATTAAAATTTAAATTGCGTTGTTGATGCAAATACAAAATTCTAAAAAAATAAAATTTTAAATTTTCTTGATACGTTTCAAAAAGCGCACAATTAATGGGTAAAAAAAAGTTTTTGTTTTTGTACCCTCCTTCCCTTTCGGCTGGATAAATTTCAATAGCTTCGCCACAAATAGCACGAGCAAAAAGTGTTAAACGCGGTTTTATATCTGCTAAAACAACTTGTTTTTTTAACAGTTCGGCATTATTATTTCGTTTATTTTTAAAATACTTTAGTACTTTTTTATATAGAAATTCATCTAATTCAAATCCCATTTTTTATTAAATCATTAAATCACATAAATCTTTAAGTGCCTGAATTGTATCTAATTCATCGGTTAAAGGCTCAATAACCGCTACATGAACCGCTAAGCGCTTAGGTAAACCGTTGGTAATTAACTTAGCAGCATCAACCAACAAACGTGTTGAAACGGTTTCGGTTAAACCTAATTCGGTTAAATTTCTAATTTTTGAAGCAATTGTTACCAATTTTATAGCAATTTCGGCAGCTATACCGGTTTCATTCACTAATATTTCGGCTTCGGTTTTTGGATTGGGATAATTAAATGAAAGAGCCACAAAACGTTGCCTTGTTGAAGGTTTTAGTTCTTTAAATCCTTTTTGATAACCAGGATTAAATGATGCTACCAAAATAAAATCGGGATGCGCTTTAATGGTTTCACCTAATTTATCAATAAAAAGTTCTCTACGGTGATCGGTAAGTGAGTGAATGGCAACAATTACATCGGGGCGCGCTTCGGCAACCTCATCTAAATACAAAATGTAACCGTTTTTTACTGCGGTTGTTAAAGGACCATCAATCCAAATAGTTTCTGCACCTTTAATAATATACCTACCAATTAAATCAGTTGCCGATGTTTCTTCGTGACAACTAATGGTATACAATTTTTTATTTAGGGTGATTGCCATGAATTCAACAAAACGCGACTTACCTGAACCGGTAGGACCTTTTAATAACAATGGTAATTTAAGTTGATTAATGTGATTAAAAACCTCTATTTCGTTGCCAACAGCTTTGTAAAAAATAGTTTCTGTTTGTGTCATAATTCTTCTAAAAAAAACCGAAACCAAAACTTTAAAAATGTAAAGCTGTTGGTTTCGGTTGGTAAAATGTTAATTATTATCTTTTATTAACGCTTCATCGGTTGGTTTACCGTATTTAATAAATTCTAAAATGTAGCATATAATTCCGACTGTGAATAAAGTTGCACAAAGTATAAGTACAATAAAGTGAACTTTAATTTCATTTTGCACATCCATAAAATCCATTTTCATTTTGCGTTCCATATATACTTGGGCTACACCTGCAACACCAAAAGCTACTGTCATACCTAACATACCTACATTTGAGAACCAAAAAGCTAAATGTCCGCGTGTACTATCATACAATTTACGGCCAGTTAAATTAGGCATGGCATAACTAATAATAGCTAAAACTATCATAGCATAAGCACCCCAAAAAGCATAGTGCCCGTGCATTGCTGTAACTAATGTACCGTGCGTATAAATATTTGTTTGCGGTAAAGTATGCGCAAAACCTAACAAACCTGCGCCTATAAACGATACAATTGATGCGCCTATGGTCCAAAACAACGCTATTTTGTTAGGGTGATTTTTTTCGCCTTTACGATACATATACACTGCAAACAATGCCATGGCTAAAAATGCAAGTGGTTCTAGGGCAGAGAAAATTCCTCCTACAATTAACCAAATTTTATTTACACCTATGTAGTAATAATGGTGGCCTGTTCCTAAAATTCCCGACAAAAAAGTTAAACCAACAATTACATACAACCATTTTTCTATTACTTCTCTATCAACACCGGTTAATTTAATTAATAAGTACGATAAAATACCACCCATGATTAATTCCCAAACACCTTCAACCCATAAATGCACTACCCACCAACGGAAAAATGAATCGGTTACTTGGCTATCAAACCAAATCATACCTGGCAAATACAATAATGCTGCGAATAATAAGCCCATTGAAAGCACTAATGCTGTAGTGGTTCGGCGTTTGGCTTTGTATAAAGTTCCTAAAATTAAACCTAAGAAAAGTAAAACATTAACAACCACTAAATAATCTAATTCACGAGGAATTTCTAAAAATTTACGACCTTCCCAAATGTTAAAATGATATCCAATAATTGCCAAAACACCAACAACAGCAAGCGATATAAGCTGTACGTACGCTAATTTTACATTTATTAATTCGCGTTGTGCTTCTTCAGGAATAATATAATATGCAGCCCCCATAAAGCCGGTTAGCAACCAAACTACTAATAAATTGGTGTGCACGGCACGTGCTGTGTTAAAAGGAATAAAGTCGTGTAAACCGTCCATTCCAATTCGGGCAAAGCCCATGATAAAACCATAGATAATTTGTAATGCAAATAACAACATGCATAATCCAAAGAACCAATAAGCTACTTTTTGTGATTTAAATTTCATATTTCTATTTTTTTGGATTATTCTTTATCTTTTACTAAAGGCGATACCACACGATCAAAGCCATTTAAATCAATATTACCTATCCATTTAAAATAAGCAATCATTGCTTCGGCATCGGCATCGTTCATTTCATATTTCACCATTTTTCTACCTCGTGCACCCCAAGGTACTGGTGATTGTAATGCCGCTTTTACATAAACTTCGCCCCTACGTTCAATTACTTTAGTAAGTTCGGGTGCGTAATAACCACCTTCACCAAGTATGGAATGGCATCCCATGCAATTGTTCGATTCCCAAAGTTCTTTACCTCTAATAACTTTTGCATCAATCTTATCATGATAAGTTTGATCATTTTTAGGCATGAACGAATAGATGGTTAAGCCTATAAAGACTAAAAAGGTAACTACTGTTCCGCCTAAAAAAAATGCTCGTGCTTGTGATTTTGATAACATATTTTTTAGATTTTTTTTAAGATTATAAAAGACTTTTTTATCTTTTAATTTGTTACAAAAGTAAGTACTAAAAAAAGTTAATTGTTATGATGCAAATCATACTTTACAAAATATATTAGTGCTATAATTTAATTGATGAAGACTAAATTACATTCAAAATTTAAGATGAAATAAATTTTGAATGTAATGTATAAAAAAAGAGAACCAATAGTAATTGATTCTCTTTTGTAGCGAAGACGGGAGTTGAACCCGTGACCTCAGGGTTATGAATCCTGCGCTCTAACCAACTGAGCTACCTCGCCGTTTGGTTTCTTATTTCGGTTGCAAATGTAAAAAGATTTTTAATGTTTGCAAAGAAAAATCGCAATAAAAAACCACTTTTTTTTAAACAAAAACTTACCTTTCTGTTTTTGAACCACTTAAATTTCTTCTTTTATCGCATTTCCATCTGCATTTTCGGTAACATTTACTGTTTTTGTAAAACGATAGTACAAATTTCCCGATCCGTTTAAAGCGCCGTCAATACCATTTACGGTGTTTGTAAAAATATTTCCAGAATTGTTTGCCTCAACTTCTGTAAAAAAATTCGATAGTTCTTTCATGTCAATATCGCCAGTACTGTTGCTTTTTATTTTTACTGTATTTGCATTACCTGTTACTTTAATAGCTGCGTTGTTTTCGGTATTTAGTTCTAATTGTTCTACTTTAACCTTTAAATCCATTGAACCAGAACCAGTATTGGTTAACTTTAAGCTAGCAGTTTCTATAGCCGCTAAATTAGTTATGCTACCTTTATCGCCCATTAAAGTTATTTCGTTTAAATCTTTAGTGGTTAACGTAATTACTAAAGGTTGTGTAGCGCTTAAAATTTCAAATCCTGGCTTGCGTTTTAAAGTTAGCACTTGGTTGTTTACGGTAATGCTTACCAATTGGTGTAAATTACCATCACCAGCTGTTTTTATTGTGTTTTTAAACGGATTGTTTAACAATTCAACGGTTACATCGCCATCAATAACTACTTTGTTGTATTTTTCTACACGACGGTTTTTTTCTTGAACAATTCCGTTTCCTTTTATTTTTCGAACTTGTGAATAGCTGGTTATTGTTAATAATGAAACCAGTAACATTGTTAAAATTTTCTTCATTTTATTTATAATTAGGTTAGAACACTGCTTCGGCCGCTTGAAAATCGAATATTTCTTCGGTAAAATCTAGTACTTCTGTTTTTAAAAAATTATTTTTTAAATCGTTTAAACCTTTTTCCATAAGTAGTGGGGTTGTAAACTTTCGGCTAACTCCTACTACATGATCGTTGATACTAACTTTAAAAAATAATTTACCCGACGGCGTTTTGTAATTTATAAATTGAATTAATGCAAAATTGCGTTTTAAAATATTTATTTCGCTTAAGCAATGTGCTTTAGATTGATAACTGTTACTTGTAAAAATTACACTTCCCTTGCGGTTATTGTATGTATATTTATAGCTGTTGTTTTCTTTTTTACTTATTACTAATGTACCCATGTTTGTTTTTAATACAAACAAATCTATCCATAAAATTACGGAAATGAAAATTGGTTTTTCCGTTTTTTTTAGTAAGGATTCACACTACCTATACCCGATATTTTTTGAAAAACTTTTAAGTCGGTATACTTTTTATAAGATACATTTCCTACCCCCGATATCTTAATATTTAATTCGTCTGTTGTATTCATTCTAGCATCACCATTGCCCGTAATTTCAATATTTGCTAACTTGTTATTTAAACTTTGCGCAAATAAACTACCTGTACCCGAAATATGTGCTTTTAATTCGGTACTTATTCCACGCAAACGCACATCTCCTGTACCTGTTGCAAAAACCGTGCTACTATTGTTAAAAAGTTTTACGCTAATATCACCAGTTCCCGAAACATGAAATTCAACATCGTTCACCAATGTAACATTATTAGTAACTAATGAGCCAGTACCAGCTATTACTATTTTTTGTAATTGCGGATTGTTGATTTTAATGGTAACTGGCGCTTTATTGCTTTGAATGGATAGGTCTTGTTTGTTTGATATGTTTAAGGAACCACCTTGGGTAGTGATACCCAAATTTTCAATAAGTGCTTTATCGCCCGTAATTTGTATAGTATTTGGCGGTACTGCTGAATCTAATTCAATATTTGCAATGGTGTTGTTTGATAAAGCAGTGTACTTTGAAACTTGTACCTTTTGACTAACAATTTCGCCCGATAATTCAATTTTTTTTGTGCATGAAGCAGTACAAATACTTATAAAAGTAAGTAACAACAATTTTTTCATTTTTTGTTTTAAAGCTACAAAAAAAGAATTTAAAAAAACAAAACCCTTTCAAAATAGAAAGGGTTTGTATAATTAAACGGTTAAAGCCAAACGCTTCATTAAGTTTTTATCTAAAGCGTGCTTTACAAAATCTTTATCAATTTCAAAACTTGTTTGGTTAGATCCCGGCAAATCGTACATAGGATCGGTTAAAACAGCTTCGCATAACGATCGCAATCCACGTGCTCCTAATTTGTATTCTAAAGCTTTATCAACAATATACCACAAAGCATCTTCGGTAAAAGTTAAGGTAACATCGTCCATTTCAAAAAGCTTTTGGTATTGTTTTACCAATGCATTTTTAGGTTCGGTTAAAATAGAACGCAAGGTATCACGATCTAACGGATCCATGTGCGTTAACACAGGTAACCTCCCTATAATTTCGGGTATTAAACCAAAATCTTTTAAATCTTTTGGAATAATGTATTGCAATAAATTGTTTTTATCGGCTTTTTCGTTTTCTTTTGATGAACCAAAACCTACGGCATGAAAATTCAATCGTTTGGTAATAATGCGTTCAATTCCATCAAAAGCACCGCCTGCTATAAACAAAATATTTTGAGTGTTTACTTCGATGAATTTT
The DNA here is from genome assembly GCF_030545015.1 of Myroides sp. JBRI-B21084. Lineage (GTDB taxonomy): Bacteria > Bacteroidota > Bacteroidia > Flavobacteriales > Flavobacteriaceae > Flavobacterium. The sequence continues at coordinate 2,482,082 of NZ_CP120653.1, read as the reverse complement.
TGATCAGGGTGTTTTCTACCTCCTTTTGGCGGTACGTTAACAACCGATCCTTCTAAAAGTTTTAACAAAGCTTGTTGTACACCTTCGCCACTTACATCGCGGGTTATTGACGGATTATCGCTTTTACGAGCAATTTTATCAATTTCATCGATAAAAATAATACCGCGTTGCGCTTTTTCAACATCGTAATCGGCTGCTTGTAATAATTTAGTTAAAATCCCTTCAACATCTTCACCCACATAACCAGCTTCGGTTAAAACGGTTGCATCTACAATTGCTAAAGGCACATTTAACATACGTGCTATAGTTTTAGCAACCAATGTTTTACCTGTACCTGTTTGACCAACTACAATAATGTTACTTTTTTCAATTTCAACATCGTTTTTTAAATCTTGTTGCAATAAACGTTTGTAGTGATTGTAAACAGCTACCGAAAGCACTTTTTTGGTTTGATCTTGACCTATTACATATTGATCTAAAAACGCTTTAATTTCATGTGGTTTTTTTAACAAAACCTCATCTGACAATCCTGTTCCGTTTTGTTCTTTTAATTCTTCTAGTACAATACCGTGCGCTTGTTCAACACAATGGTCGCAAATATGGGCATCGATACCTGCAATTAAAATATTTGTTTCGGGTTTTGGTCTCCCACAAAATGAACAGTTATATCCTTCTTTCATTCTAATTATTCTCTGGTTAAAACTTCATCAATCATTCCATATTCTTTAGCTTCATCGGCACGCATCCAATAATCGCGTTCAGAATCTTTATACACTTTATCAAATGGTTGTTTGGCGTGTTTTGCAATGATTTGATATAATTCTTCTTTTAATTTTAGCATTTCTTTTAGGTTGATTTCCATATCGGTTGCAACACCTTGTGCCCCACCTGAAGGTTGGTGAATCATAACGCGTGAGTGAGGTAATGCCGAACGTTTACCATCGGCACCTGCACATAACAATACGGCACCCATTGATGCTGCCATTCCTGTACAAATTGTTGCTACATCGGGCTTTACAAATTGCATGGTATCGTAAATACCTAAACCTGCATAAACGCTACCACCTGGTGAATTAATGTAGATTGAAATATCTTTAGAAGCATCAACACTTTCTAAGAATAACAATTGCGCTTGAATAATATTTGCTACATAATCATCAACACCAGAGCCTAAAAAAATGATACGATCCATCATTAAACGTGAAAAAACATCCATCGAAGCAATGTTCATTGGGCGCTCTTCAATAATATAAGGAGTCATACTTGCTGCGGGTGTCATTGCAGCAATCATTTTATCGTAATACAAATTGTTTACTTTGTGGTGCTTAGTAGCATATTTTTTAAATTCTTTACCGTAATTCATATTTTTTTTTCTAAAAATGTTATAAAAAATAAGCGTCGAAACTCTTCGTTCGACGCTCAAATATACTTATTTTTTTGCTAAGAATTATTCTCCGTAAACTTCTTTAACGAAATCTTTGTAAGTTACTTCTTTAACGTTTGCATTTACTTTATCTGCAAATAATTTCATCATTTTATCGTTCATTAACTGCTCCGAAATACGTTTTACTTCGTCTTGGTTTGATAAAACACGTGATACAATGTTAGTTACATCATCTTCAGAAGGCTCTAACTGACCAAATTGTGCCATTTGATCTTTAATTAAGCCCGAAGTATAATCTTTAATTTCATCAAAAGTAATTTGCATTTCATTATCGGTAATAATTTTACCTTCAATTAATTGGTAACGCAATCCTTTTTCAGATTTTGTGTATTCTTCTTGTGCTTGTTCTTCGGTTAAAGTAGTTTCGCCAACAGTTTGTAACCATTTTACTAAAAATTCTTTAGGAAGTTCAAAGCTTGTATTTTCAATTAATGCTTCAACTGTATCGTTCATGAATTTTTGATCTGCTTGTTGTGCAAATTGCTTTTCGGCATCTTCTTTAATACGTGTTTTTAATTCGTCCTCAGAAGTTACTTTTCCTTCGCCAAATAATTTATCGAAAAATTCTTGGTTTAATTCTGCTTTTTCTTGAGTTGAAATTTCTTCGATTGTAAAAGTGACTTCAACATCTAAACCGTGTACTTTATCGTGATCAACTTTTAAAACGTCCATTAATTTATGGTCGTCTTCAAATAAACCTTTTGTAGAAATTACAACCTCATCGCCTACTTTTTTACCAATAAATTTCTTTTGGTTTGTTTTAGTACGAATGATTGATACGTTAAATGTAGTTTCGTTTTCAATACCTTCTTCTGTATTGGCAACTTTCACACGAATATCATCACCTTCTTCTACTTTTTCTTTAGAAACTAATTTTCCGTATTGTTTTTGTATGTATTCTACCTGTTCGTTTACCATTTCTTCATCGGCAACAATTTGGTATTTTGTTGTATTTTTAGCTGCAGCTAAATCTACTGCAAACTCAGGAGCTAAACCTAATTCAAAATCAAAACTTAATGTATCTGCATCCCAATCAATATCTTTAGCAACCGGAAGTGGATTACCTAAAATATCAATTTTTTCTTCGTTTAAATAGTTGTTTAAACTTTCTTGCAACAATTTGTTTACTTCATCAAACATAATTGCCTGACCATATTGCTTTTTAACTAATGAAGCAGGTACTTGTCCTTTTCTAAAACCAGGTATATTAGCGTTCTTTTTGTATTCTTTAAGAACATTTTCTACTTTGGTAGCGTAATCATCTTTGGTTACTTCAATTGTAATAACTGCATTTAAAGCATCTACATTATTTCTTGTGATATTCATTGTAAATTTTGTTTTCTAACTAAAATTGGCTTGCAAAAATACATTATTTTTACAAGCCAATCAAATTTTTAAATAATTGAATATTAATTATTAGTAAAAATTAATCACTACCTATGATTCCATCTAGTATCGATTGTAAAATTGATAGGATTAAACTAAACAATAACGCAGGAATAAAGCCATTTACCTGAAAGCCTGTTACTATACTGCCACACAACATTATTATTAATGCGTTTATTACAAATAAAAACAAACCTAAGGTTAAAATATTTATGGGCATTGCAATTAGTTGTAATATTGGTTTTACTAAAAAATTTAATATTGCCAATACAATTACAACTACAATTGATGAACCAAAACCATCTACACTTACACCTGGTAAAAAATACGAGAGTAAGGATACTATGATTGCCGTTGCTATTAATTTTATAATTATTTTCATTTATCTACTTAATTAGATGCTTTTAAAGTAACACCTGGATAATTACCTGGTACTAATAAAGGTAATTTAGATTTGTAATGTTCGTTTATTACTTTAATAATTTCGTTAGAAATAAAAGCATATCCACGTGGGTTTGGATGCACACCATCTAAAGAAAACAATACTTTATTAAGGTTTTTACCATTAAAGTAATTAGCTGTATAAATTTGACCATCGTTTAAACGAATACCCGACGTTAAATAACGTAAAATAGCGTTCATATCTGCAACTGCTAAGTTTTTAGATTTTGCAGTAGCCCAAATAATATCATTAAACGCATCGGTAGCTTCTTTAATATTTTCTTGTTCAGATGGAATTAAAGCGTATTTATCTTCTAAAGGAAAAGTAACCCCTAATTTATCTAACGGAGCTGGCATAGACGACGTTTTTCCTATTACTGCACTTGTTCCTAAAACAAATAAATCGTTTTTAGTTGCATGGCGCGCCTTACCAAATACTTGCCCAATTGCTGTAGCTTGTTGTGCAGGAATTTGATTTGCAATTAAAGCACCTGTAATAACAGCTGACATATCTGTTAAAGTTTCATCGGTAATTAAAAGTGGATTTGGATTTGTTGTAGAATACAACTGAATACGATCACCTTGCCCAACTGCAGTTAAAATTTGTTTAATTGGTCCTAATAACTGTGCATTTAATTGGTTAACAGTTGCTGCTCCGCCTAATGCCTCAGCAGTTAAAGGATTAAAAGGCACTGTTGTAAAATGCGGAATTGATGTTACATATGGTATTGTTGCAACTACCCCTTTTGCCCCTTTGCTTGTTAAAGTATTAACAATGGTGCTGTAAGCCGAAGCAAAAACTTGCGGATCTGTAATATCATTAGCACCATACGTTGCTGGGTTTAAATTACCCTCTTGGTTTACACCAACACCACCTGAAGTTGCGTATGACAATACATCGTTAGATCCAATCCAGTTTGTAAAAAATGTAGGATTTAAACTCATTGCATCACCTAAAACCGTAGCATTAGCTGTTGTTGCATGGCGTACAAAATAAGGGTTAGCTGTACCATTTGCTAAATTTGCTATATTACCATATCCTGGTGCTAACAAATGAAATGATTTTGCTAATGGAACACCCATATTATTGTAAGCCATTTTTTGTAAGCTGCTAACTTCTATAGTTGGACTGCCTTTTAAGTTTTCTGGTCCACCAACAGCCATGTTTAAAATTAATCGCGTATTAGCTATTTTTTGTCCCATAAATAACAAACCTCCCATATCATTAGTATCGTCTTCAAACGAAGGTTGCGTAAAAGCACCACCACCAACAACTGCAAATTGTTTTGCTAATAAACTAGGAAAAGAATACTGTTGGCCAGAACGATACATTGTTCCATCCATAAAACCCGATGTTAACGAATTTCCTAATGCTACATAAGTTGTAAAATCAGCTTCGCCTTTAGAATAGGTTTCGTTTGATACTTCGTTTTCAAATTCGGGTTCACAAGCAGCAAATCCTATTGCACATGCTGCTAATATAATTGATTGATATTTTTTCATGTTACTAAATTAAAAGTTATACGACAAACCTAATCCTAATGAATATGCCGATGAACGGTAATCGCCTCCAAAAGATACATGTGTACCGTCTTCTGTATAGTGGTTGTAAGAATTATTGGTTTCTTTAAAGTTTAATGCAGTTGCTGCAAAATCGATACCCAATTTAGGCGACACTTGGTATGTAAAACCAACTGTACCTGCCAACGCGTTGTTACGTGGTGTTTCTGGAGCAAAATATCCATCTTGAACCGGAGAAATATCGTAATAACCACCTACACGAGCAGAGAATTTTTCGGTTGGAGCAAATTGTAAACCACCGCGAATTGTTGCACTGCTTTTATAGTTTCTTGGGTTTACCGATTTGCCAATTGACGGGTTATCAAATTCAATAACTAAATTATCATAAGCTTTCCAAAAAGTATAGTTGTAATCAACAGCAGCTAACCATTTGTTGTTAATTTGGTAAGAAAAACCAACTGTTAACTCTGCAGGTAAAGGCATGGTTGCATTAAATTTTCCGTTAGGATATGCCCCTTGTAAAAAGCTTGGCAAATCATGAAAACTTGCATCGCCACCTTCTACTTTCATATCAATTTGTGAACGGTAGTTTGCCCCAAAAGTAACATATTCGTCTAAACGTGCAGTAACACCAACGTTGTATCCCCACGCGCTTACACCTTGCGCATCAATTGTAACATCAGAACGGTTTCCGTTTTCATCTACCAAGCTACGTGATAAGTTTCTATTAAAAGTAACGCCACCGTTTACATAAATTAAACCAGCACCTAAACTAATGTTATCGCTAATTTTATACGATACTGTTGGCTGTACAAAAATTGCTTGTAAGTCTATATTATTTACTAAATGTGAACCTGGCCAATCTTGTTGCCATTCTACAGAACTTCCATAAGGTGTATAAACCGCTAAACCAACTGAGAATTTGTTAGAAACTTGATAGTTTCCGTACAAATAAAAAGGGGTACCCATGTTTTCTGATGAGTTAGACCAATTGTATAACGAATTTTGGAATTTTACATTGGAAAACAATGCAGTTGCACCAGCTGAAAAACTCCACTTATTTTTTAAAAAAGTACCGCTGGCTGGGTTAAAAAACAAACTTTCGGCATTTTGACCAATCACAGCCACACCTGTATGCCCCATTGCTAATTGGCGTTGACCTTGCATACTTATACGGTATCCACCCGCGAAAGCATTTGCAGCGATTAACGACAATAAAGAAATAGATAAAACTTTCTTCATAACTAAACGTTTATTAATGTTAGTATTTCAAATATAAAACATTTTGCAAAAGTTTAATAACTTGGTGTTAAAAATTATTAAATTATTACGTTTAGTTGATTTTAAGCTTGTTTTTTTTATTATGCGTGCATATTATTTTAAAAAATTGATTGATTTCTCAAAGAATTCAACAGCATTATCGGCGTGCAACCAATGCCCAGCATTTGAAATGGTTTCAATTGTTGCTAATGGAAAGTGCTTTTTTATCAACTCTTCATCTGCATTTGTTATATAATGCGATTTACTTCCTTTTAAAAACAAAGTTGGTTTATTAAAAACAGTATCAATAGGTAACGCTTCGCCAATAAGCGTATCATCGTTATTAAAAGCGTTTAAATTAAAGCGAAAACCTAATTGTTGGGGTGTAACACGATAAACATTCTTCATTAAAAATTGAACAACACCTGGTTCTGTTACATGTTTTTCAATAGTTACTTGCACTTCATTACGCGATGGATTTTGCGAAAAATCAACTGCGTTTAAAGCCGCCATAACATCTTGATGGTGCGGTTTGTAATATTTGGGTGAAATATCGGCTACTATTAATTTACGAACCAAATTTGGAAAATTAACTGCTAAATACATGGCTACTTTTCCACCCATTGAGTGGCCGATAACATCTATTTCAGCCAAATTATTCGTTTGGCAGTATGCAACTACATCTTCAGCCATTACATGATAGTTGAATATATCTGAATGAAAACTACGTCCGTGGTTGCGTAAATCTAACATATGAACTTCAAAACCATTTTCGGCATATTTAGTACCTAAGGTTTTCCAGTTGTCGCTCATTCCTAAAAAACCATGTAAAATAAGTAAGGGCTTACCAGCTCCTTCAACTTTTGCGTATAAAATATCGTTCATTAGCGCAACTTTTGATTGTATAAACACACTACATTTTCTAAGCCTAAATAAATTGCTTCAGAAATTAAAGCATGCCCTATAGAAACTTCTAACAAACCAGGAATATTCTGTTTAAAAAATTCAATATTATCTAAACTTAAATCGTGCCCAGCGTTAATACCTAAACTTAATGCATTTGCCAATTCTGCTGCTTTTGCGTATGGTTCAATTGCTTTTAAGTTTCCTAAACCGTATTGGTGCGCAAATTCTTCGGTGTACAATTCTATGCGATCGGTTCCGGTTTCTTTAGCACCTTCAATCATAGATAAAACAGGATCTACAAAAATAGAAGTTCTAATATTATTGCGCTTAAATTCGGCAATTACCTCTTTTAAATAAGCCTGATGTTTAACTGTATCCCAACCAGCGTTTGATGTGATTGCATCAACTGCATCGGGTACTAAAGTTACTTGGGTTGGTTTGCATTCTAATACCAAATTCATAAAATCGTCCATTGGATTTCCCTCAATATTGTATTCGGTAGTTACAACCTTAACTAAATCACGAGCATCTTGGTAGCGAATGTGTCGTTCATCGGGTCTAGGATGAATAGTTACCCCCTGTGCGCCAAACAGTTGTACATCGGCAGCTACTTTTAACAAATTAGGCACATTACCGCCACGCGCATTACGCAAAGTAGCTATTTTATTGATATTTACAGATAATTTTGTCATTAGTAAAGTAATTTATCAACAAAAATACAAAGTAAATTGGGTGTAAAACCGATTATTTTAATTATTTTGCAATGAATTTTTTTGTTATGAAATCGATACAAAACCTAATAAAACATAAACCTAAGCCGTTTTCTTTTAATACTAAATTTGAAGACGTGCTTCAGTTTACCGAAGAAAACCAGTTCAGTCACTTTCCGGTGGTTGAAAACGGAGTTTATATGGGCGCTATTGCAACGGTTGATATTATTCCATCTAAAACAAAAACAATTAATGAATATCGATACACGCTTTTACCTCATTTTATTAGGGAAGATGCCAGTTGGTTTGAAATTTTAGAAAAATTCGCACAGTTTGACTGTAATTTACTTACTGTTTTAAACGAAAACAACACTTATATGGGCTATATTTTATATACCGATGTTTTGCCTTTTTTAAACCAAACGCCTTTTATGAAAGATGCTGGTTTGGCACTTGTTGTTCAAAAACATTATTTAGATTACAGTATTAGTGAAATAGCACAAATTGTTGAAAGCAATAATTGTAAACTTTTAGGCATATTTGTATCGCAAATGGAAGATCACTTTGCACAAATTACCCTAAAAGCTACGGCTGGTAACATTAACGAAATTATTCAAACTTTTCGTAGGTTTGGATACGAAATTATATCAAACCACAACGAAGATTCTTATTTAAACGAACTTAAAAATCGTTCGGCTTATTTAGATAAATTTTTAAACATTTAGTTAAGTAGATGAAATTTGCCATATACGCTCAAAATTACAAACCAATATACAAAAACATTGTAGATAAAATTGTTTTTGCCTTACAAGAACATCAGGCCGAAATTATTTTTGAAAACGATTTTTACAACCTTTTAAACGAAAACAAGGTACTAAACTTTACCTGCCAAACTTTTTCATCGCATAACGATATTGCCGATGATACTAATTTTTTTATAAGCATTGGTGGCGATGGAACTTTATTGCGCGCAGCAAATTTTGTTAAAAGTAAAAACATACCAATAGTTGGTATAAATGCTGGTAGATTAGGCTTTTTAGCAAATGTACAACAAGAAGCTATTTCGGCTTTAATACCGCTTTTGTTTTCTAACCAATACACATTATCGCGTCGCACCTTATTACAACTTAATGCACCAAACCATGCTATAAACAGTTTTAATGTAAATTTTGCATTGAACGAAATTACTGTTACACGAAAAAACACCACATCAATGATAACGGTTGACACCTATATTAACGATGAATTTTTAGCCACTTATTGGGCCGATGGAATTATTATTTCAACACCAACAGGCAGTACAGGTTATAGCTTAAGTTGTGGCGGACCAATAATTACGCCCGATAGCAATTGCTTGGTAATAACCCCAATTGCACCACACAACTTAACTACTAGACCATTGATAATTAACGACAGAAGTAAAATTAGAATGAAAATTAGTAGCCGCGAAGCACATTTTTTACTTTCGTTAGATTCTGAAATGGCCACCGTGAGTACCGATTCTGAAATAGAAATTGCCTTAGCAAACCACACAGTAAATATGGTTGAATTTCCTTCGGTTACTTTTTTAAGAACCTTACGAAGTAAATTATTATGGGGTGAAGACAAAAGAAATTAACCACATTTTTGTAAAATACATCATAAATATAAAAATTATTCGTTTACATTAGTATATTTGCAAATTATCCATACAATGAAAAGAAAACTTTTAACCATATTAACTATTTTAGGTGCTTGTACAGCTCAAAGTCAAATTCACGAACTTGGGCCAACTGTTGGTGCAACCAATTATATTGGTGATATTGGATCAACCAAACACATTAATCCAACCGATATGGCATATGGTTTTCAATACAAATGGAACCGTAGCCCAAGACATTCATGGCGTTTAAATTACACTTACATGCCTATTACTGGAAAAGATTCCGAATCGGACATGCCTCTTAGAAAAGCTCGTAATTTATCAACAAAAAACACCATTAACGAATTGCTGTTAGGGCTAGAATTTAACTTTTTTGAATTTGACCTACACAACAGTTGGTTTGCTTTTACCCCTTATTTACACACAGGTTTAGCAGGCTTATCGTACCGCGAAACGTACTTTAACAACTTTAATAAGCAAATTGAAAAAGAAACTGAATATGCATTAGCTGTACCAATAACTCTTGGTATAAAAGCTTTACTTAATAAAAAAATGGTGCTTAGCGCCGAAATTGGCGCACGTTATTCCTTTACCGATAACTTAGACGGGAACAATCCTGCAAAACCATCAACTACAATTGTAGCTTTTGGCAACACCAACAGCAACGATTGGTATGTTTTTTCGGGTATTAGCTTATCGTACACTTTTGGTAAAAATCCATGTTATTGCGCCCCAAGATAAAATGAAAGAAAACACAATAATTCCTGAAAAACTACCCAAACATTTAGCCATAATTATGGACGGTAATGGCCGTTGGGCTAAACAAAAAGGTTTTTTACGCACTATAGGTCATGAAAACGGAGCTACAGCTGTGAAGCGAATTGTAGAGCAATGTGCACGTTTAGGAATACCATATTTAACACTTTATGCTTTTTCAACCGAAAACTGGAACCGCCCTCAGTTTGAAGTTGATATGCTAATGAAACTTTTAGTAAAAGCTTTAAAAAAAGAAGTAAAAACCTTACACGAAAACAATATTAAACTAAACGCAATTGGTAATTTAAATCTTTTGCCCGCTTCTGTTCGTAAAGAATTAACAGAAGTTTTAGAAAAAACAAAAAACAATAACCGCCTTACACTTTCGCTTGCTTTAAGCTACGGGTCTAGAAATGAACTAGTTGAAGCAACAAAAGAAATATGTAACAAAGTTAAAAATAATATAATTTCAATTGATGCTATTGATGAATCTATTATAAATGAGCATCTTTACACCAATAATTTACCCGATGTTGATTTGTTGATACGTACAAGCGGCGAACAACGCATTAGTAACTTTTTATTATGGCAAATTGCTTATGCCGAATTATACTTTTGCGACGTGCTTTGGCCCGACTTTTCTAACGAGCATCTTTTACAGGCTTTACAAGTTTACCAAAACCGTGAACGCCGATACGGTAAAACCAGTGAACAATTAAATAAATAATTTTTATAGATAATGCATCGCATAAAATTAAAATACTTTTTTCCATTATTAGTATGCTTTACAGTCAACACTGTAAAAGCGCAAACAGGCAATACAGCCAACACCGATAATAATGCAAAAGAAAACTTGCAAAACCAAGAAGATCAACCAGTTCAACAAAAAAAATACCGTTTAGGCACTGTTACAGTTAGCGGTAACCATCATTTTAACGAACTAACTATTTCTACCTATGCAGGTTTAGAAAAAGGCCAAATAATTAATTTACCTGGCGAAGAAATTTCAGATGCTATAAAAAAATTATGGAAAACAGGTTATTTTAACGATATTAACGTTTATCAAACTTCGATTGTAGACGATGTTATTAACCTTGAAATTTATCTAAACGAACTTCCGCGTTTAAAAGATGTACAAATTACTGGCGTTAAAAAATCTAAAAAAGAAGAAATTTTAAAAGATTTACAATTATCTGCTCCGGTAGTAAATACAACAGTACCAACTAAAGACAAGAAAATTAAAATTGTTGAAGGTAAAATTATCAACGAAAACCTTATTGCAAACACAAAAAATTATTTAACCAACAAATACCGCAAAGAAGGTTTTTACAACACTAAAGTAAACGTTACCAAACAATTACACAGCGATAACAAAACTGCCGATTTAATTATAGACATTAACAAAGGCCATAAAGTACGCATTTCTGATATTGATTTTGAAGGAAACAAGCAACTTGCAAATGCAAAATTGCGCAAAGCAATGAAAAAAACAAAGTTGCGAAGCCCACTAAATCCAATACGTATCTTTAAACCGTCGAAATTTATTGAAACTGAATATAAAAACGATTTATCAAATATTGTAGATGCCTATAAGGAAAAAGGATACCGCGATGCACGTATCATTTCTGAAAAAGCAACATATAACCCTAAAAACAATACGGTTGCAATAGATATTAATCTTGAAGAAGGCAATAAATATTACATTGGCGATATCCGTTTTATTGGTAATAGCGAATACCCAAGTCAGAATTTAAGAAACATTTTAGGATTACAAAAAGGCGAAGTTTACAACGGTGTTTTATTAGAAAAACGCGTTAAAGATCCTACAAACCCTGATGCTATGAATATTGAAAACGTGTATCAAAATGCAGGGTATTTATGGTCACAAGTAAATTTAATTGAAACAGCAACAAACAACGATACGATTGATTTTGATGTACGCATTTTTGAAGGTCCTGTAGCGCATTTTAATAACATTACCGTTTCAGGAAACGACAAAACACATGATTACATTATTTTACGTGAATTAAGAACTTTACCAGGACAAAAATGGTCAAAAGCTGATTTGGTTGAATCAGTACGCCGCTTAGGTAGTATGGGAATTTTCGATGCTTCGGCTTTAAACCCTGATGTTAAAAATGCCGATGCAGAAACAGCAACGGTTGATGTTGATTTTCCGGTTGTTGAAAACGGTCAATCGCAAGTTGAAGTACAAGGTGGTTACGGTGGTGGTACTTTTATAGGTACATTAGCTTTATCGTTTAATAACTTTTCTGCACGTAACATTTTTAATAAAGATGCTTATACCCCTTTCCCTATGGGCGATGCGCAAAAAATGTCGTTACGTTTACAAGCTGCATCGTACTTTAAAACGTATAGTTTAAGTTTTTCTGAACCATGGTTTGGTGGTCGTCGCCCAATATCGTTATTCGGTTCGGTATCGTACACAAGTCAAAAATCATATAACTTCACAACTCGTGATATAGACCGTAATCAAGGATTAAACATAACAACAGCAACTTTAGGTGTTGCAAAACGTTTATTAGTGCCAGATGACGCTTTTACATTATCACATTCGTTAAGTTTCCAGTATTATGAACTAAATAACTATTATTCTAACTTTTTTGCATTTCGTAACGGTTCTTCACGTAACTTAGCATATACGGTAGAATTATCACGTGATAATCGTGGAGGTTTAATGCCATCTATTTATCCGCAATCAGGTGCCTTTTTTAGCGTATCGGGTAAATTCACTTTCCCATATTCTTTAGTAAACAATATAGATTATAAAAATCTTGAAAATTTAGAAGAATACAAATACAAAACTACAAGTGTACAAACAAACCCAGTAACTGGTGCCGATATTCCAGCAGGTTCGTATCTAAATGAACAAGGCTTACCAGTTGCTAATTATCAAGATGCACGTGTAGATCAAGATAAATTAAACCAAAAGAAATTTAATTGGTTAGAATATTATAAAATTAATTTTAAAGCAGATTGGTACACTACTATTTTTGATAAATTAGTACTTCGTTCTCAAGGTCAATTTGGTTTTTTAGGCGCTTACAATAATGATCGTGGTATTATTCCATTTGAACGTTTTTATTTAGGAGGAAGTGGAATGATGATGAGTGCATTAGACGGACGTGAAAATGTAGCATTACGTGGTTACAGTGACAACTCGCTAAGCCCATCAAAATATGACAATGAATTAGGATATAATAGAGAAATTGGTGGTACCGTGTACAATAAATTCTCATTAGAATTACGTTATCCTATATCACTAAAAGGACAAATGAGTGCGTATGTGTTAACATTCTTTGATGCAGGTGCTGCATACGAAGGTTTTGCTAACTACAACCCATTTAAATTGCAACGTTCGGCAGGTGCAGGTGTTCGTGTTCACATGCCTATGTTTGGTTTATTAGGTATTGATTTTGGTTATGGATTTGATAAAATACCTGGCCGAAACGAAAAAGGTGGATGGCAAACACACTTTGTGCTGGGGCAACAATTTTAATGGCACACATTTTGAATAATATTTAAATGTATGAAAAAAATAGTTTCTTTTTTATTGCTAACAATGTGCACGGCAGGTTTTGCACAAAAGGGTCGTATTGCTTATATAGATTCAGATTTTATAATGAGTAAAATGCCCGAATATGACGAAGCTAATAAAGAATTAAAAAAACGCACAATTGAATGGGAAGCCGTAATTGAACGCAAAAAAAAGGAAATTACAGATTTAAAAGAAAACTTAAATGTTGAACGTCCTTTGCTAACCCAACAATTAATAGAGGAAAAAGAAGAAGATATACAAATAATTGAAAAAGAACTGTTAGAATATCAACACGAAAAATTTGGTAAAGACGGTGATTATTTCAAACAAAAACTAAACTTAGCGAAACCCTTACAAGATCAAATTTCAACAATAGTTGAAGAAATCGCCAAGAAAAAACGCTATTCTTCAGTTATTGATAAATCAGCAAGTAGTGAAGCAGCTTTGTTATATATCAATTCTTCAGACGAAATTTCAGATCAAGTTTTACGTAAACTTGAAATATCGCGAAACAAAAACAAATTAACCAAAAAAGAGGTTGAACAGTTAGAAGTTGCAGAACGCCAAAATGAAATTAAAGAGCGTCAACGTTCAAAACGCGACGAACTTGAAGAACGCCAACGTTTGTTAGAAGAAGAAAAAGAACAACAACAACAATTGGCAAACCAAAATAAGGCAAATCTAAACACACCAACTGAAACGCCTGCTGAAAAATTACGTCGTGAAAAACTAGAGCAAATTGAGAAAATAAAAGCTGAACGCGAACGTATAAAACAAAAAAAACTTGAAGATTTAGAAAAACGTAAAAACGAAATTCTAAAAAAACAAGAAGAAGCAAAACAAGCACGCGAAAAAGCCAAGGAAGAAGCAATACGTAAAAGAGAAGAAGCGATTACTGGTAAATTGCAACAAACAAATACAACAACAAACAAACCTGTTTCTGAACGTGTTCAACAACTAAAAAAGGAACAAGAAGAACGCAAAAAAGAGGTTTTAGCAAAAAAAGAAAAAGCATTAAAAGAGCGCAAACAACAAATTGAAGAACGCAAGAAAAAAATGCAACAAGAAAAGCTAAATCGTTTAAAAGAAATAGAAAATCGAAAAAAAATATAAATATAAATTTTAAAAAAATAAGTACCTTCGCAAAGGTTTTATAAGTTAAATTAAATTAAAATTCTAAAATGAGAAAATTAAAAAAATTGTTTTTGGCAGCATTAATGGTTGTAGGTTTTAACGTGGCTGCACAAGCACAAGAAGTAGCACACATTAACGTATCAGAGTTAATTCCTTTAATGCCTGAGTCTAAAACAGCTAAAGACGAATTAACAAAATTGCAAGACAAATACAAAAAAGAATTGGAAACAATGCAAAAGGACTTTCAAACTAAAGGTCAAAAATACCAATCAGAAGCTGCTACAGCTGGTGATGCATTAAACCAAACACGTATGAAAGAAATGCAAGAAATGGAAGAACGCATTGGTATGTTTGCTCAAAATGCACAACAAGAAATGGCTAAAAAAGAAATGGCTTTATCTGAACCAATTTTAACTAAAGCACAGCAAGCAATTCACAAAGTAGCGCGTGCAAAAGGTTACAAATATGTATTAGATTCTACAATTGGCTCAGGGGTTATCTTAGCCGATGGTCCTAATTTAATGGCTGAAGTTAAAAAAGAATTAAAAATTTTGAACTAATTCGTTTTTCACAAAATAATATAAAAACTACCTTAAAATTTAAGGTAGTTTTTTTTTACATTTGTTTTATGAACGATACACGTCCTATAGGTTTATTTGATTCTGGTATAGGTGGCACCACCGTGTGGCAAGCTGTAAATAATATTTTACCTAATGAAAACACCCTATTTTTAGGTGATAGTTTAAACGCACCCTATGGCCAAAAAACGAAAGAAGAAATTATACACTTATCTAAAAAAAACACTGAATGGTTGCTTAATAAAAACGCAAAAATAATAATTGTTGCATGCAATACCGCAACAACCAATGCCATTACCGAATTACGCAACACTTACAAAGTACCTATAATTGGAATTGAACCTGCTATAAAACCTGCTGCTTTAAACACCCAAACTGGTGTTGTTGGTGTACTAGCCACTCAAGGTACTTTACAAAGCAAAAAATATACAGAAGCACAAACTTTATATCCAAACGTAACTTTTATAAACCAAATAGGGTATAATATTGTGCAAATTATTGAAGAAGGAGGATTGTATTCAACCGAACTTAAAGATTTATTAACAACCTACCTATCGCCAATGGTTGAAAAAAACATAGATCATTTGGTTTTAGGTTGCACCCACTACCCTTACCTAACCCCAATATTGCAACAAATTTTACCACAAAACATAAAAATTATAGATTCCGGCTTAGCTGTTGCTAAACACACTAAAAAAATATTAGAACAACAAAACCTACTTAAAACTGATAACAAATTAGGCATCTCAGAATTTTACACCACTAAAAATGTAGAAATTATGCAAAGTTTTATTCAGCAAAAAGGCATTGCAAAACTTATAAAAATTTAAATTTGATAATTTAAAAGAAGCTGAATAAGTTTCTTTTTTTTTAACAATCAAATAAGTACATTTGCACAACAAATTATACAACACAATTAAGATATGAGTACAATTGTAAAAATTCACGCACGCCAGATATTAGACTCTCGCGGAAACCCAACAGTAGAAGTAGACGTAATCACTGAAAACGGTGTTTTAGGTCGTGCTGCAGTTCCATCAGGTGCATCAACAGGTGAACATGAAGCAGTAGAATTACGCGATGGTGGCAAACATTGGATGGGAAAAGGCGTTTTAAACGCTGTTAAAAACGTAAACGAAGTTATTGCAGAAAACATTGTAGGTTACAGTGTTTTTGAACAAAATGCAATTGATCAGGCAATGATTGAATTAGATGGTACTCCAAACAAATCAAACATTGGTGCAAACGCCATTTTAGGTGTATCGCTAGCCGTAGCAAAAGCAGCTGCTAATGAACTAGGCATGCCCTTATATCGTTATGTAGGTGGTGTTTCAGCAAACACATTACCAGTTCCAATGATGAATATTATTAATGGTGGATCACACTCTGACGCTCCAATTGCTTTTCAAGAATTTATGATCATGCCCGTTTCTGCTACTAATTTTACAGAAGCAATGCAAATGGGAACCGAAATTTTCCACAATCTTAAAAAAGTTTTACACGATAGAAATTTAAGCACAGCTGTTGGCGACGAAGGTGGTTTTGCACCTAATCTAGCAGGCGGAACTGAAGACGCATTAGATTCAATTAAACTAGCTGTTGAAAAAGCAGGTTATGTTTTTGGAAAAGACATTATGATTGCTTTAGATTGTGCAGCTTCTGAATTTTATGTAGAAGGAAAATACGACTACAAAAAATTTGAAGGCGAATCAGGAAAAGTACGCACATCTGAAGAACAAGCTTCTTATTTAGCTGAATTGTGTGAAAAGTACCCAATTATTTCTATTGAAGACGGTATGTATGAAGACGATTGGGCTGGTTGGAATTTATTAACTCAAAAAATTGGTGATAAAGTTCAATTAGTGGGCGATGATTTATTTGTAACAAACGTAGCTCGTTTACAACGTGGTATAAACGAAAACACAGCCAATTCAATTTTAATTAAAGTGAACCAAATTGGTACGTTAAGCGAAACAATTGCTGCTGTAAACATGGCACACAATGCAGGTTACACTTCGGTAATGAGTCACCGCTCTGGAGAAACTGAAGACAATACTATTGCAGATTTAGCTGTAGCTTTAAACTGCGGACAAATTAAAACAGGTTCTGCTTCACGTTCAGACCGTATGAGTAAATACAACCAATTATTACGTATTGAAGAAGAATTAGGAAGTGTTGCTTATTACCCGCAAAGCAAAGCTTTTAAAATAAAAAGATAATTTTTTTTTAAAATATTACAGAAAAGACGCATGGCGTCTTTTCTGTTTTTTATTCCTTTTTTTTACAATTTCGTAAATCCTAATCATAAAAATTAAGAATATCAAAATTTAATCTTAATTATTTAAAAATATAACCACCCTACAAGCATCAACAATTAAATTTATTATAAATATTTTATATAAAGCATAAGAATTATTTATCTGTTTATGTTTTATTAAATAAAACATTTTTATTAAATTCGCTTGAAACAAAATAAAAAATAAACAAAAAAATATATGTCAAATACTGCAACTATATCTTTAGATGACAAAACGTTTGAATTACCTGTAATTGTTGGAACTGAAAACGAAGTAGCTATTGATATTGAAAAGTTAAGAGCCTTAACTGGTGCTATTACATTAGATCCGGGTTATAAAAATTCGGGTTCATGTAAAAGTGCTATTACGTTTTTAGACGGCGAAGAAGGAATTTTAAGATACCGTGGCTATTCTATTGAAGATTTAGCAGAAAAATCGAACTTTTTAGAAGTAGCGTATTTAGTTATTTTTGGCGAATTACCAACTGCACAACAAATTGAAAAATTTGAAAACGATATTCGTAAATACACTTTAGTTAACGAAGAAATGAAAGGCATTATTGATGGCTTCCCTAAACATGCACACCCAATGGGCATTTTAGCGTCGTTAACTTGTGCTTTAACTGCTTTTAACCCTAAAGTTGTAAATACAGACAACGCTAACGAAATGTACGAAGCTGTTTGTAAAATTATGGGTAAATTTTTAGTTGTTGCAACTTGGACTTACAGAAAAATTAACGGTTATCCATTAAATTATTACGATAACACATTACCATACGTTGAAAACTTTTTACAATTAATGTTTAAATTACCTACAGGGCCTTACAAAGTAAACCCAGTAGTTTTAAATGCAATTGATAAGTTATTTATTTTACACGCCGATCACGAACAAAACTGTTCAACATCAACAGTGCGTATGGTAGGTTCATCACACGCAGGCTTATTTGCTTCAATATCTGCTGGTGTTTCTGCTCTTTGGGGTCCACTTCACGGTGGTGCTAACCAAGCAGTGTTAGAAATGTTAGAAGAAATTCAAAAAGACGGTGGCGATGCTGAAAAATACCTTGCTAAAGCAAAAGATAAAAACGATCCGTTCCGTTTAATGGGCTTCGGGCACCGTGTGTACAAAAATTTCGACCCACGTGCACGTATCATTAAAAAAGCTGCTGATGAAGTATTGGCAGAATTAGGTGTAAACGACCCAATCTTAAAAATCGCTAAAGATTTAGAGGAAATGGCGTTGAAAGACGAATATTTTGTATCACGTAACTTGTATCCAAACGTAGATTTCTATTCAGGTATTATTTACCGTGCGTTAGGTATTCCTACCGAAATGTTTACGGTAATGTTTGCAATTGGTCGTTTACCAGGATGGGTAGCACAATGGAAAGAAATGCGTGAAAATAAAGAACCAATTGGTCGTCCTCGTCAAGTTTACGTTGGTGAACAATTACGCCCTTTTAAAGATATGAACCAAAGATAATTTTTAGTTCTAAATTATAAACAAAGCCAAATCAATAACAGATTTGGCTTTGTTGTTTTTAATAGCATAACAGCAAATTACTTCTTATATTTGCTGTGTATCAAAATACATTTATATGAATTTACATGTAACAAACGAAACTTCAAAACTAAAAGCTGTAATTCTTGGAACTGCCCAAAGCAATGGCCCAACACCAACAATTGACGAAGCTTACGATCCAAAATCGTTAGAACATATTAAAGCAGGTACTTATCCCCTAGAAAAAGATATGATTGCCGAAATGGAAGCTTTTAACGAAGTTTTTAAAAAATACAACGTTACGGTTTACAGACCTGAAATTATAGAAAATTATAACCAAATTTTTAGTAGAGATATTGGTTTTGTAATTGATGATATTTTTATTAAAGCAAATATTTTACCCGATCGAGAACGTGAACTAGATGCTATTCAATACGTTATTGATAAAATAGATCCTAAAAAAGTAGTGCGTCCGCCTGAAGAGGTGCATATTGAAGGAGGTGATGTAATGCTACACAACGACCATATTTTTATAGGTACTTACAAAGGAAGCGATTACAAAGATTTTATTACAGCGCGTACCAATATGGCAGGTGTGCAATACATAAAAGAGCTTTTCCCGAACAAAATTGTAAAAGAATTTGATTTAGTAAAATCAAAAATTGAACCACGCGATAACGCCTTGCATTTAGATTGCTGTTTTCAACCGGTTGGAAAAAACAAAGGCATTATTTACAAAAGTGGCTTTCGTGAAGAAGCAGACTATATGTATTTGGTAAATTTATTCGGAAAAGAAAATCTGTTTCATATCGAACGCGAAGAAATGTACCACATGAATTCAAACGTTTTTTCTATTGATACAAATGTGGTGGTATCTGAACGTAACTTTACGCGTTTAAACAATTGGTTACGTGAAAACGGTTTTATTGTTGAAGAAATTCCGTATGCCGAAATTTCAAAACAAGAAGGTCTTTTACGATGTTCAACCTTACCTTTGATTAGAGAAAAATAAATTGATTTAGTTTTCAGGTTTAAAGTTATGTAACGTTTTAAACCTTGAACTTTAAACTTTAAACAAAAAAATATGAGCCAACAAGCTGCAAATACCGTATTAATGATTCGTCCTGTACAATTTCGTATGAACGAACAAACGGCTGTAAATAATTATTATCAAAAAAAATTAGAAGGATTAACCCCTGCAAACGTAAACCAAAAAGCGCAAGATGAATTTGATGGTTTTGTAGAACGTTTACAATCGGTTGGTGTAAACGTGGTAGTGGTTGATGATACTAAAGAAAGCGACACGCCAGACAGTATCTTTCCAAATAACTGGATTTCATTTCACGATAACGCCGAAGTAGTTTTGTACCCAATGTTTGCAGAAAACCGCAGATTAGAGCGCCGTGAAGATATTTTAGATATTTTAGAAGAAAAAGGGTTTATAATTAACGAAATCAACGATTATACATCGGCCGAAGAAGACAATATTTTTTTAGAAGGAACCGGAAGTATGATCATAGATCGTGAAAACGCTAAGGTTTATGCAGCTTTATCACCTCGTGCAGATGAAGAACTGATAATAGAGTTTTGTGAAGACAACGATATGCACCCAGTAATTTTTGAAGCTTATCAAACCGTAGATGGCAAACGTTTACCTATTTACCACACCAATGTAATGATGAGTATTGCCGAAACATTTGCTGTTATTTGCGGCGATAGTATTGATGATAAACAAGAGCGCAAATTGGTTGTAAACAGCCTGAAAGAAGATGGTAAAGAAATTATTTATATCACCGAAGATCAGGTAAACCATTTTGCTGGAAATATGTTGCAAGTTGAAGGAGCAAATGGACAATTGTATATGGTAATGAGCACACAGGCGTACGAAAGCTTAACCGATGTGCAGATTAAAGCTATAGAAAAACATTGTGCTATTCTTCACGCACCGCTTTACACTATTGAAGCATGCGGTGGCGGAAGTGCCCGTTGTATGCTGGCGGAAGTGTTTTTACCACAAGAATAATAAAACTAAAAAAACGCATTGAAAATCAATGCGTTTTTTGTATATTTTCATTTCATACAGCCTCAGCTATCGATAAATCCGAATAGGTGTTTTTTGTTAGGTTAATTTTTAGACTTACATTACAGTTTCCGCCATCAAGCATTGAAAATTTACCTATTTTAAAACTTCCATCAGTAGTCTCATCACCGCAATTAATTTTAATAAAAACTTCAATTTCCTCTTTATCATTTTTAATAGCACAACATTGAAATACATATTGTCCAAAATTCCTCAATTTATCATTGTTGTCTTGTAGTATTTTCTTTAGAATTTTATCTAATTGTATCATATCACTATTTCGTAATTCATAATTAATAAAATCCTTCGTAGAATAATACTTCAAGAAAAATTCCTCTGATGTAAAAGTGCTATAATTTTTGAATTTATCTAAATCATAATAATTCCTTACAACTAATTTAGTTTTAGAAATTGGAAGGCGATATGGATTTTCAGCATTTAAAAAAATGATTAAATTATTTTTTAATACTGCTTTCTTTGCTTGATTTATTGGAAATTCATGATATCTGAAAATGATGGTGTCATTTTGAATACGTACTTTTCCCTTTGAAATTATAGAACTATTATCGTGATCTAAATCAATTTCTTTAGTAAAAATATAACTACTATCTTCTTCTATTTGAAAGGTTGTTTTTTCAAAAAAAGCTGAGTTGTATTGAGACTCTAAAAGATATTTAGTTGATTCCTCTGCTTTAACAGAATTCAAATTTTCTTTTTTACAACTAATTAGAAAACCACTTACTGTGATTAATAATATTTGTAATTGTGATAGTCTCATATTGTTTTTCATTAATCTACAACAAATCGCTCGGTATTTTATAAAGAGGATCTTCAGCAATATTCACTTGTATAACTGCCGAAGCGTTTTCTAACAATCTACGGCAATCAGAACTTAAATGGGTAAGAATTACTTTTTTATTGCGATCGTTGTATTTTTTAGTTAATAAGTCTAAGGCTTCAATTCCACTCATATCGGCAATTCTACTTTCTTTAAACGATATCATCACGGTGTCTGGATCGTTTGTTACATCAAACTTTTCGTTAAAATTAGCTACCGATCCAAAAAACAATGGTCCGTAAATTTCATAATGCTTCATGCCGTTTTCGTCAATAAATTTTCTTGCACGTATACGTTTGGCACTTTCCCATGCAAAAACCAATGCCGAAATAATAATTCCAATTAAAACAGCAACGGCTAAATTGTGAAAAATAATGGTGATACCAGCTACAATAATGGTTACAAGTATATCGCTTTTGGGCATTTTAGTCATTTTTTTTAAAAATCCCCAACTAAATGTAGTAATTGCAACCATCATCATAACGCCTACTAAGGCAGCCATAGGAATCATTTCTATAACCGGAGCACCAACTAAAATTATTAAAAGAATTGCCAAAGCACTTACAATAGCCGAAATGCGTTTGCGTGCACCAGCATTTAAGTTAACAAATGTTTGCGCAATCATAGCACAGCCACCCATACCTGTAAAAAAACCGTTGGTTATATTAGCTATTCCTTGTGCCACCGATTCTTTATTAGCATTTCCACGAGTTTCTGTTATTTCATCAACAAGAGTTAGTGTAAGTAAACTTTCTAATAAACCAACACCAGCCATTATTAACGCATACGGAAATATAATTTGTAACGTTTGAATATTAAAAGGAATATTTGGTATATGTAATGGCGGTAAACTACCACTAATAGCCGCAATATCTGCAACCATTTTAGTATCAATTTGTAAAAGATGTACCAAAACAAAAACTACTACAATGGCAATTAAAGTTGTAGGTAATGCTTTTGATATTTTTGGAATTACATATATTAATGCAATGGTTACCAAAACTAAACCGGCCATTACAACTAACGATTCACCTTGTAACCATTCAAAATGAAGCCCTTTTTTAGTTTTAAATTGATCTATTTGCGACATAAAAATCACAACAGCTAAACCATTTAAAAAACCGTACATTACAGGCTGTGGAACCAAGCGCACAAATTTTCCTAATTTAAAAAGCCCTACACAAACTTGTATTAACCCAGCTAAAATTACCGCTGCAAAAAAATATTCAATTCCATACTGAGCAATTAAAGCAATCATAACAATAACCGTTGCTCCGGCTCCACCCGATATCATTCCTGGTCTACCTCCTAAAAAAGCTGTGATTATTCCCATTATAAATGCGCCGTATAAGCCTGTTAATGGTGGTAACCCTGCTACAATAGCCAAACGATAACGACTCTGGTATCATAGTCATTGCAACCGTTAAACCAGCTAAAATTTCAATTCTGTACGTTTTAAATAGTTCTTTCATTAAAAAATTAAATAAAGTTTATTTTTATTAGTTCTAAATAAAAACAAACAGTATCTTTACTTAAGTAAAAACTGAAGTAATTTTATATTAGTATGTTAATTGTTGTTTAGTTTTAATAAAGGTGTTCTATATTAGACACCTTTATTGCATTTTAAAAATTACAAGTATAGAATTAATGATATATTGAATACCAATAGCTAAAACTAAAAAGCCAATAATTCTAGAAATTGCAACAATACCTGCAGCTCCTAATAATTTAGAGATATAATTGGCACTCCTTAAAATCAAAAAAACGCTAATTGCAACCATAAAAATAGCTGCAACAATTAAAAGTTTATTAATTAATTCGGGGTTATCTTGTTCCATAGCAATAAGTAACGACATAGATCCAGGCCCTGCCATCATAGGAATGGCAAGTGGAGTTAAAGCTATGTCATTTCGGTGCTGGGCATCGTTAGTTACCTTTTTATTCACCCCTCTTCGCTTACTAAAACTACCTGAAAGTAAACCAAAACCCGACGAACAAATAACTACACCACCAGCTATACGTAGCACATCAATACTAATTCCAAAAAAATTAAGAATAATTTTTCCAATAAAAAAAGAGATTACTAGAATAATAAATACATTGATAGATGCCCATAAAGCCGTTTTATTTTTAACTTCTTTGGTATCTTCTTGCGTTAAACCTAAGAAGATAGGCACAGTTCCTAACGGATTAATAACCGAAAAAAGTGCAGCAAATGTGATTAAAAAAAGATCCATATGATAAGGTAGAAAGATTTTCTTAAAGCTAAAAAATAAAATCAAATTATAGTTGAAATAAAAGTAGTAATTTTGAAAAAAAATTATGAACTATTCCTACCTTGATTTAGTTTACGTTAAAGAAAAAAACACCGTACAAGATGCATTTGCTGAACTTAAAAAAACAGCCCAACAAGCTGATAATTTAGGTTTTAATAGATTTTGGCTTGCTGAACACCATAATATGGAAGGTGTTGCTAGTAATGCTACCTCTGTTTTAATGGGATATGTTGCTTCACAAACTTCTAACATTCGCGTTGGATCTGGCGGAATTATGCTTCCTAATCACTCCCCTTTAATCGTTGCAGAACAACTGGGTACTTTGGCGCAACTATATCCAAATAGAATTGATTTAGGTTTAGGACGCGCACCAGGAACCGACCCGAATACTGCAAAAGAATTAAACGAAACATTTTTAAAAGGTGTACACGAATTTCCTGTTAACGTTGCTAAACTTCAAAAATATTTTTCGTCTACAAGTTCAGAAGAAAATATACGTGCATATGTAGCCGAAGGAACCGAAATACCCATTTATTTATTAGGCTCAAGTACCGATAGTGCCCTTTTAGCTGCAAACGAAGGCTTACCTTACACTTTTGCTGCACATTTTGCACCACATTTATTAAAAGATGCTTTTGAATTATATACTAGCAATTTTAAAGCAAAAGGATCATTAAAGAAACCTTATAAAATTGCATGTGTAAATATTATTATTGGCGAAAATGAAGAAGATGCTAAATTACAAGCTTCCTCTTTATACAATATGTTTTTAGGATTAGTAAGAAATGTAAAAACAAAATTACAACCGCCAAGTTTACATTTTTATGACAATTGGACAATTATTGAAGAAGTTCAAATCAATCATATGACAGCTCAAAGTTTTATTGGCAATAAAGAAACTGTGGCTCGAAATTTGATAGATTTCATTAATCGTTATGAAATTGATGAAATTATGATGTCTTGTCCAATATTTTCAATGGAAAAACGTTTATATTCTATGGAGCAATTTGCTTCTATTATTTCAAAAATTTAAAATGAAAAAAATTGTACTATCTATCAGTTGTGCTATAGCTGCTTTAAATCTACAAGCAGCATCAGTAACAATTAACACACACAAAGTTATCCCAAAAAACCCTTTAGTAATTGTAAATGGTTACAAAATCAGGTATGTTGATTATGCGAAAATCAAACCAGAGTATATCGAAAGTATTGTTCAATTAGAACCTAAAGAAGCGGTTGAATTTTTTGGTGATATCGGAAGTAACGGGGCAATAATTATTAAATTATTCGATAGCAACAAATATTTCGCATCTGAAAGTACTAAAGTTGATCAAACAATTATTGATAAGGTAACACATTTTACTGAAGAAAAAGCAAAAATTGCAGCCGAAGAAAAAGCAAAACGCGAAGCTGAGGAAAAAGCAAAACGCGAAGCTGAGGAAAAAGCGAAACGCGAAGCTGAAGAAAAAGCAAAACGTGAAGCGGAAGAAAAAGCGAAACGCGAAGTAGAAGAAAAAGCGAAACGTGAAGCGGAAGAAAAAGTGAAACGTGAAGCTGAGGAAAAAGCAAAACGCGAAGCCGAGGAAAAAGCAAAACGTGAAGCTGAGGAAAAAGCGAAACGCGAAGCTGAAGAAAAAGCAAAACGTGAAGCTGAAGAAAAAGCAAAACGAGAAGCCGAAGAAAAAGCAAAACGCGAAGCCGAAGAAAAAGCAAGACGCGAAGCCGAAGAAAAAGCGAAACGTGAAGCGGAAGAAAAAGCAAAACGCGAAGCCGAAGAAAAAGCGAAACGTGAAGCGGAAGAAAAAGCAAGACGCGAAGCCGAAGAGAAAGCAAAACGTGAAGCCGAAGAAAAAGCAAAACGTGAAGCCGAAGAAAAAGCGAAACGTGAAGCTGAAGAAAAAGCTAGACGCGAAGCCGAAGAAAAAGCGAAACGTGAAGCGGAAGAAAAAGCAAAACGTGAAGCCGAAGAAAAAGCAAAACGTGAAGCCGAAGAAAAAGCGAAACGTGAAGCTGAAGAAAAAGCAAAACGCGAAGCCGAAGAAAAAGCAAAACGAGAAGCCGAAGAAAAAGCAAAACGCGAAGCCGAAGAAAAAGCGAAACGCGAAGCGGAAGAAAAAGCAAGACGCGAAGCTGAGGAAAAAGCGAAACGTGAAGCCGAAGAAAAAGCGAAACGTGAAGCTGAAGAAAAAGCAAAACGCGAAGCTGAGGAAAAGGCAAGACGCGAAGCTGAGGAAAAGGCAAGACGCGAAGCCGAAGAAAAAGCGAAACGCGAAGCGGAAGAAAAAGCAAAACGAGATGCCGAAGAAAAAGCTAAACGCGAAGCGGAAGAAGCTTACAATTCTGATTTTATAAACAAATTGGAACAAGATTTCAAAAAAAGTATTAGTAACACTCGTATTAAACGTGTACTTATTAATGGAAAAGAAGTTCCTAAAACTGAAGCTTTAAAATTAAGTGTTTTTGATGTTGAAACTTCAATAATAACATTTGACAAAATAAACGGTGATGGAGTTTTAGAAATTAAATTAACTAAAAAATAAAATCACTCTTTTTTCAATAAAAAAGGCTCGGATGTAAAAATCCGAGCCTTCTTTTTTTATCATTGAAATGTTATTTTAAATGTAAAGCAGCATTTTCAAAAACAAGTCCTTCTATACCAAATTTCATAAAATTGCGAATATTTTGATGCGATGTACCCTCTAAATCATCTAAAACTGCTTGATAATGTTCTGAAAATAACAAAAGGGTATCATTCTTAGATAAATTATTCATCTTGGCAAAATAAAAAATTTTTGCACTACCTTGATTTTCAGAAGCCGCATTTTGTAATTCACCGTTTTTAAAAGCTGTTGGTGTGTGGTTGTATAAATCATCAATATATCCCAATATATGAGAAAAAGGTAATTTATGTAAATCTGTAATATTCATAAATAAAAAAGTTAAGAAAAACCCTTTCAGAAATAAATTGAAAGGGTTTTGTGTGTAAAATATTAAATAACTTATTTTTGTTCTTTCATATACGAAACAAATTCATCAAAAAGATATTTTGAATCGTTTGGTCCTGGTGAAGATTCTGGGTGGTATTGTACCGAAAAAACTTGTTTATCTTTTAAACGGATACCAGCAACGGTATTGTCATTTAAATGATAATGCGTAATTTCTAAATTTGGGTTTTGTTCCACTTCTTCACGCACAACTGCAAAACCGTGGTTTTGTGACGTTATTTCACCCTTACCTGAAATTGCGTTCATTATTGGATGATTAATACCGCGGTGACCGTTAAACATTTTATAGGTATTTACACCTTGCGATAAAGCAATAATTTGATGACCTAGACAAATTCCAAAAACGGGTTTATTTGTTGCAATAATATCTTTAGCCGTTTTAATAACTTCGGTTAATGGTTGTGGATCACCTGGACCATTAGATAAGAAATAGCCATCAGGGTTAAAAGAATTTAAATCTTCAAGGGTTGCGTTGTAAGGATACACCTTTACATAACAATCACGTGCTGCAAGGCAACGCAAGATATTTGTCTTTATACCAAAATCTAAAGCGGCTACTTTGTACGTTGCATTTTCATCGCCATAGAAGTAAGGCTCTTTTGTAGATACTTTAGAAGCTAATTCTAAACCATTCATGTTAGGAACAGCTGCTAAAATTTCTTTTAATTCTTCAATTGATTTACCGTCGGTAGAAATTACAGCATTCATAGCACCATTATCGCGAATGTAACTTACTAACGCACGTGTATCTACATCAGATACTGCAACTAAATTTTTCTTTTCAAAATAGTCATATAAAGAACCATTTGCAGCTGGACGAGAAAAATTAGAACTAAAATTTTTACAAACTAAACCAGCAATTTTGATCCCGTCAGAATCTACTTCATCTTCATGCACGCCATAATTACCAATATGTGCTACGGTAGATAACATAATTTGTCCAAAATAAGAAGGGTCGGTAAAAATTTCTTGATAACCAGTTACTCCAGTATTAAAACAAATTTCACCAGTTGTTGTGCCTTTAATCCCTACAGATTTTCCATAAAAAATAGTGCCATCGCTTAAAAGTACGATTGCTTTATCTTTAGAAGTATATTTCATTGTTTGTTGATGTTGTTATGGTGTACAAAATTAATACAAATAGTTTAAAAAAAAGCATAAAAAAAAGGACAAACTTTAAAAGTTTGTCCTTTTAATATAATAGAATAATGTATGTTAAATAAATTATTCATTTGTTTCATTAGCTTCAGTAGAAGTTTCAGTTGCAGGGGTAGCGTCAGCTTTTGGTTCAGCTTTTTTTCTACCTCTTCTAGTTGTAGCTTTTTTAACTTCTTTTTTACCTGCATTATAAATTTCGTTGAAATCAACTAATTCAATCATCGCCATTTCAGCGTTATCTCCTAAACGATTTCCTAATTTAATAATACGTGTATATCCTCCCGGACGATCTCCTACTTTAGGTGCTACTTCTCTGAATAATTCAGTTACAGCATATTTATCTCTTAAGTAAGAAAAAACAATACGACGGTTGTGAGTATCGTCTGTTTTAGATTTAGTTACTAAAGGCTCAACAAATTGTTTTAAAGCTTTAGCTTTAGCAACAGTAGTGTTAATACGCTTATGTTCAATTAAAGAACAAGCCATATTAGCTAACATTGCTTTTCTGTGACTAGCTTGTCTGCTTAAGTGATTTACTTTTTTTCCGTGTCTCATGACGTCTTCTTTTTAGCTTCATCTTGCATCAATCCATAATTAGGAGCGCAAAATATGAAGTAATTTATTCTTTATCTAATTTGTATTTTGATAGATCCATTCCAAAAGTTAAACCTTTAACTTGTACTAATTCTTCAAGTTCAGTTAAAGATTTCTTTCCGAAGTTTCTAAATTTCATTAAATCGTTTTTGTTATAAGAAACTAAATCGCCTAATGTATCAACTTCAGCCGCTTTTAAACAATTTAATGCTCTTACTGAAAGATCTAAATCTACCAATTTTGTTTTCAGAAGCTGTCTCATATGTAATGATTCCTCATCGTATGATTCAGTTTGAGCAATTTCATCGGCCTCTAAAGTGATTCTTTCATCAGAGAATAACATAAAATGATGAATCAAAGTTTTAGCAGCTTCTGTTAAAGCATCTTTAGGGTGGATAGATCCATCGGTAACGATATCAAAAACTAATTTTTCATAATCGGTTTTTTGTTCTACACGATAGTTTTCTATTGCGTATTTAACATTTTTTACAGGCGTATAAATAGAGTCTGTATAAATTGTTCCAAAAGGTGCATTTGGCTTTCTATTCTCTTCTGCTGGTACATATCCTCTACCTTTTTCAATAGAAAGTTCCATATTAATAGTTACTTTACTATCTAAGTTACAAATTACTAAATCAGGATTTAGAACTTGAAAACCAGAGATAAATTTTTGGAAATCACCTGCTGTTAATTGATCTTTTCCTGTGAATGATATGCTAACAGATTCATTATCTACATCTTCAATCTGACGTTTAAAACGTACTTGTTTTAAGTTTAAGATAATTTCTGTTACATCCTCAACAACACCAGAAATAGTAGAAAACTCATGCTCAACACCTTCAATACGTACCGAAGTTATTGCGTATCCTTCTAATGATGACAGAAGTACTCTTCTTAGTGCATTACCAATAGTTAATCCATAACCAGGTTCTAAAGGACGAAATTCGAATTTCCCTTTAAAATCGGTTGAATCAATCATGATAACTTTGTCGGGCTTTTGAAAATTAAATATTGCCATGTGTATTTCGACTGAATGTCAATTATTATTTGTTGTACAACTCTACGATTAACTGCTCTTTAATGTTTTCTGGAACTTGAAGTCTAGCAGGAACACTTACAAATGTACCTTCTTTCGTTTCGTTATTCCAAGTAATCCATTCGTAAACAGCGCTAGAATTAGATAATGAACGTTCGATTGCATCTAAAGATTTTGATTTTTCACGAACAGCTACTTTATCACCAGCTTTTAATTGATATGAAGGAATGTTAACTAACTCACCGTTAACGGTAACGTGTCTGTGAGAAACAATTTGACGAGCTGCACGACGAGAAGGAGCGATACCCATTCTGTAAACAACATTGTCTAAACGTGATTCACATAACTGAATTAAAACTTCACCTGTTACACCTTTAGCAGCAGATGCTTTTTTAAACATATTACGGAATTGCTTTTCTAAAACACCATAGATGTATTTAGCTTTTTGTTTCTCCATTAACTGAATTGCGTATTCAGATTTTTTACCTCTCTTTTTAGCTAAACCATGTTGCCCTGGAGGGTAATTTCTTTTTTCGAATGCTCTATCATCTCCGAAGATTGCTTCTCCGAATTTACGAGCGATTTTTGTTTGTGGACCAGTATATCTTGCCATTTTAAAAAAATAAAAAAGGTAGGGATTATGAATTCAGGTCTCATCCTCCGATAATCGTTTCCTACCTTAGGTTATACTACAATATAAAATTAAACTCTTCTTCTTTTTGGAGGACGACATCCGTTGTGAGGAATTGGAGTAATGTCGATGATTTCTGTTACTTCGATACCACTGTTGTGGATAGAACGAATTGCAGATTCTCTACCGTTTCCAGGTCCTTTAACGTAAACTTTTACTTTTTTAAGTCCTGCCTCTAAAGCTACTTTACCGCAATCTTCTGCTGCCATTTGTGCTGCATAAGGCGTGTTCTTTTTAGATCCACGGAATCCCATTTTACCAGCTGATGACCAAGAAATAACTTCACCTTTTTTGTTTGTTAACGAAATAATGATGTTGTTAAATGTTGCATTGATATGAGCTTCACCAGTAGACTCAACTATAACTTTACGTTTTTTTGTATTTGCTTTAGCCATACTACTTATTATTTAGTTGCTTTTTTCTTGTTAGCAACAGTTTTTCTTTTACCTTTTCTTGTTCTAGAGTTGTTTTTAGTTCTTTGTCCTCTTAATGGAAGACCAGCTCTATGACGGATACCACGTTGACAACCAATATCCATTAAACGTTTAATGTTTAAAGATACTTCTGAACGTAATTCACCTTCAATTTTGTAATGAGATACCGCTTCACGAATAGCACCGATTTCATCATCGTTCCACTCAGAAACTTTTTTATCTTCGTTTACGTTAGCTGTTGCCAACACCTCTTTTGCTCTACTTAAACCTACACCAAAAATGTAAGTTAAAGCAATAATTCCTCTTTTATTTTTAGGTATATCTACCCCTGCTATTCTTGCCATAATTATCCTTGTCTTTGTTTAAATCTAGGATTCTTTTTATTAATAACGTATAATCTTCCTTTTCTACGTACAATAATGCATTCTGCACTTCTTTTCTTTACTGATGCTCTTACTTTCATTTTAACAGCCTTTAATATCTATAAGTAATTCTTGCTTTAGACAAATCGTAAGGGCTCATTTCTAATTTCACTTTATCACCAGGTAATAATTTGATATAATGCATACGCATTTTACCAGAAATATGAGCAATTACTATATGTCCGTTCTCTAATTCTACACGGAACATAGCATTTGATAATGCTTCTATAATTGAACCGTCTTGTTCTATTGCTGATTGTTTTGCCATAAATTAAGCAATTGCTTTTCTATTTTTTCCGCTTTTCATCAAACCGTCGTACTGTTTGTTTAACAAATAAGCATTAATTTGCTGAATTGTATCTATAACAACACTTACTAAGATTAATAATGATGTTCCACCATAAAACATAGCCCATCCTTGTTGTATTCCTAATAACGATACTGCTATTGCAGGTAAAACTGCAATTACAGCAAGGAATAACGAACCTGGAAACGTAATTAATGACATGATACGATCTAAAAAGCTTGCAGTTTCTTGTCCTGGCTTAATTCCAGGAATAAAACCACCGCTACGTTTTAAATCATCGGCCATTTTATTAGTAGGTACCGTAATTGCGGTGTAAAAGTACGAAAAAATTATTATTAACAAAGCAAAAACTAAATTATACTCTAAACCAAAAATATTACTAAACATTGTGGTCACAGTTTGTGCACTGTCTGAAGAGGATAACCCAGCAATTACTGGTGGTATAAACATTATTGCTTGTGCAAAGATAATTGGCATTACACCTGATGCGTTTAATTTTAAAGGAATCCATTGACGGTTTCCTGAAACCGATGCCGCATCGTACTCACCTGCAACGCTTCTACGAGCGTATTGTACAGGAATTTTGCGTACTGCCATGGTTAAAAATATACATGCAATAATAATTAATAACCAAATAATAACCTCAATTACTATCATCATTGGACCACCATTACCTGCTACCATACGCGATTGCGTTTCTTGTAAGAAAGCCATAGGTAATTTAGCAATAATACCAACCATAATTAGTAATGAAATACCATTTCCAATTCCTTTATCAGTAATCTTTTCACCTAACCACATAGCAAACACTGTTCCTGTAGTTAAGATTAATACTGAAGAGAACAAGAAAGAAAAAGAATTAAAACCTAATAAGAATGCATCAGGTGGTAATTGTTTGTACAAATTATAGATGTAACCTGGCCCTTGTACTAGGGTAATACCAATAGTTAACCATCTGGTAATTTGATTCATCTTCTTTCTACCACTTTCACCATCGTTTTGAAGTTTCTGTAAATAAGGTACAGCTATACCCATTAACTGAACTACAATAGACGCAGAGATATATGGCATGATACCCAATGCAAAAATAGAAGCTTGCGAAAACGCACCTCCTGTAAACACATTTATTAACCATCCAATCCCTTGATCAGTTTGATCTGATAAAGCATGTAATTTTGTAGCGTCAATACCTGGTAAGGTTACTTGTGCACCAAAACGATACACAAGCAACATACCTAAAGTTATTAAGATTTTATTCTTAAGTTCTTCGATATTCCAAATACTGGCTAAAGTTTCAAAAAACTTCTTCATAACTTGTTAGTGATTTTTTTATAAAGATATTGCCTCACCACCAGCCGCTTCGATAGCAGCTTTTGCTGTTGCAGTAAATTTATGAGCAGTTACTTTTAATTTTGCTTTAAGCTCTCCTCTACCCAAAATCTTAACTAAGCTATTTTTTGAAACTATTCTGTTTTCAACTAATGCATTAAAATCTAATGCGTCAGTTATTGTTCCATTGTCAACTAAAGTTTGTAATGTATCTAAATTAATACCTACATACTCTACTCTATTGATATTTTTAAAACCAAATTTAGGAACACGTCTCTGTAAAGGCATCTGTCCACCTTCAAAACCAATTTTCTTAGAATAACCTGAACGAGATTTAGCACCTTTATGTCCACGTGCAGCAGTTCCACCTTTACCAGAACCTTCTCCACGACCTACTCTTTTGTTTTGATTATGTACAGAACCGTTTGCCGGTTGTAAATTACTTAAATTCATAACTCCTATTAAATTAGTTAATTTCTTCTACAGAAACTAAATGTTGAACTTTTTTTACCATTCCTACAATAGCTGGTGTATTATCATGCTCAACAACTTGTCCTAATTTACGAAGACCTAAAGCTGCTAATGTTCTTTTTTGATCTTCTGGACAATTGATTTTGCTTCTAACTTGTTTTACTTTAATTTTTGACATACTACTCAAAATTAAGATTTAAATACTTTCTCTAAAGAAATTCCTCTTTGTTTTGCAACTGTAGCAGCGCTTCTCATATTTAATAAAGCATCAAAAGTTGCTTTAACTACGTTATGAGGGTTAGAAGAACCTTGAGATTTTGATAATACATTGTGAATACCTACAGCTTCTAATACTGCACGTACGTTACCTCCAGCAATAACTCCGGTACCTACTGATGCTGGCATTAAAAATACACGAGCACCACCAAATTTACCTTTTTGTTCATGTGGAATTGTTGTTCCATGTAATGGGATACGAACTAAGTTTTTCTTAGCATCTTCAACTGCTTTGGCAATAGCTTCAGAAACATCTTTAGATTTTCCTAAACCATGACCAACTACACCATTTTCGTCACCAACTACAACTACAGCAGAAAAGCCAAATGCTCTACCCCCTTTAGTTACTTTGGTAACACGATTAACTGCAACCAAACGATCTTTTAAATCAAGACCAGCTGGTTTAACATATTCTACGTTTTTATAATTTTGATACATAACTAATTACAATTAGAATTTTAATCCAGCTTCTCTTGCGCCTTCAGCTAATGATTTCACACGACCGTGGTATAAGTTTCCACCTCTATCAAAAGAAATAGTATCTATACCCGCTTTTAAAGCCTTTTCTGCAATTAGTTTACCAACTGATGCAGCAGTTTCGATTTTAGTTCCTTTAGCAACACCTGCTTCGCGAGAAGAAGCTGCAGCTAAAGTTACACCGTTCACATCATCTATGATTTGTGCATAGATTTCTTTATTACTTCTAAATACAGATAAACGTGGTCTAGCAGCTGTACCGCTAATTGTTTTTCTAACTCTGTATTGAATTCTTTGTCTTCTTTCAGATTTGTTTAATGACATGGCTTTAATTTTTAAGCTGATTTACCTGCTTTTCTTCTTAACTCTTCACCAACAAACTTGATACCTTTTCCTTTGTATGGTTCAGGCTTACGGAAAGAACGAATCTTTGCAGCTACCTGACCAACAAGTTGCTTGTCTGCAGATGTTAATTTAACGATAGGGTTTTTACCTTTTTCAGAAACTGTTTCAACTGTTACTTCTGGTACAATTTCTAAAACTATGTTGTGAGAGAAACCTAAAGCTAAATCAAGTTTTTGACCTTGATTTGATGCACGGTATCCAACACCCACTAATTCTAATTGTTTAGTAAAACCTTCAGATACACCAACAACCATATTGCTGATTAAACTTCTGTATAAACCGTGTTTTGCTCTTTCATCTTTTAAATCTGATGAACGCTCAACGATTACTTGTCCGTCTTCTACTTTCACGTTTACTTTATCAAAAGTTTGTGAAAGCTCTCCTAATTTTCCTTTAACTACAACAACTGCGTCTTTAACTTCAACAGTAACGCCAGCAGGAATTGAGATTGGATTTTTACCTATTCTTGACATTTCGCTCGTCTATTTTATTAGTATACGTAACAAACTACTTCACCACCAACATTTAACTGCTTAGCTTTTTTACCTGTCATTAAACCTTTAGATGTTGATACAATAGCAATACCTAAACCGTTTAAAATACGTGGTAAATCTGCAGATGATGCATATTTACGTAAACCTGGTTTACTAATTCTTTGGATATCTTTGATAACAGACTCTTTCGTGTCTTTATCATATTTTAAAGCTATTTTGATTGATCCTTGTACTGTAGAATCATCAAATTTGTAGCTTAAAATATATCCTTGTTCGAATAAAATTTTTGTGATTTCTTTTTTGAAGTTAGATGCAGGTATTTCAACCACTCTGTGGTTTGCACGCGATGCATTTCTAATTCTTGTTAAAAAATCTGCAATAGGATCTGTATACATAATGTATGATTTGCGGTTGTGGTTTTCAATTGTTGTTTATGAACCTTCAACCAGTTAAAAATTTATTACCAACTTGCTTTTCTAACGCCCGGTATTAAACCTTGGTTAGCCATTTCACGGAAAGTTACACGTGAAATACCAAACTGACGCATATAACCTCTTGGACGTCCTGTTAATTTACAACGGTTGTGTAAACGTACAGGAGAAGCGTTTGCAGGTAATTTTTGTAATGCTTCGTAATCACCAGCTTCTTTTAAAGCTTTACGTTTTGCAGCATACTTAGCTACCAATGCTTCTCTTTTCGCCTCACGGGCTTTCATTGATTCTTTAGCCATTCTAGTTCTTTTTAAAAGGTACTCCTAATTCTGCAAGTAATGATTTTGCTTCAGCATCTGTGTTAGCAGATGTTACAAAAGTAATATCGAAACCTGCAATTTTGTTTACTTTATCAATATCAATCTCAGGGAAAATAATTTGCTCAACTACACCTAAGTTATAATTTCCTCTTCCGTCAAATCCATTAGATTTAACACCAGCGAAATCACGTACACGTGGTAATGCAGATGTAACTAAACGGTCTAAGAATTCGTACATTCTTTCACCACGTAAAGTAACTTTTGCACCAATTGGCATCCCTTTTCTTAATTTAAAAGAAGCAACGTCTTTTTTAGAAATAGTAGCTACTGCTTTTTGTCCTGTAATTTTTGTTAGTTCTTCAACAGCGTGATCAACTAATTTTTTATCAGAAACTGCAGCACCAACTCCACGGCTTACAACAATTTTCTCAAGTTTTGGAACTTGCATTACGTTCTTGTAACCGAATTCTTCTTTTAAAGCAGAGATTACTCTGTCTTTATATTCTTGTTTAAGTCTTGGTATATAAGTCATGACTATAATGCTTGATTAGATTTTTTAGAAACACGCACTTTCTTATCTCCTTCTACTTTATAAGCTACTTTAGTAACACTGTTTGTTTTAGTGTCAATTAAAGCGATGTTAGAGATGTGAATTGCAGCTTCTTTTTTAACAATACCACCTTGAGGGTTTGTAGCACTTGGTTTCACGTGTTTAGAAACCATGTTTACACCTTCAACGATTGCTTTGTTTTTGTCGCGTAAAACACGTAAAACTTTTCCTTCAGATCCTTTGTGATCTCCAGCAATAACGCGTACGTTATCTCCTGTTTTAATTTTTAGCTTTGTCATCATTTTTACGAATTAAAGCACTTCAGGTGCCAATGATACAATTTTCATGAATTGTTTTTCACGAAGCTCTCTTGCTACTGGACCAAAAACACGTGTTCCTCTCATTTCACCTGCAGCGTTTAACAATACACAAGCGTTATCGTCAAAACGGATGTAAGATCCATCAGCTCTTCTCACTTCTTTTTTGGTACGAACTACAACAGCTGTAGATACAGTTCCTTTTTTTACGTTTCCGTTCGGAGTTGCATCTTTAATCGCTACTACAATTTTATCTCCAACAGAGGCATAACGACGTTTCGTTCCTCCTAAAACACGGATAGTCAAAACTTCTTTTGCTCCTGTGTTATCTGCTACTTTTAATCTAGATTCCTGTTGTACCATAATTATTTCGCTCTTTCAATGATTTCAACTAATCTCCAACATTTGTTTTTAGATAATGGACGTGTTTCCATAATTCTAACTGTGTCACCAATGTTACAGTCGTTTAATTCGTCGTGTGCAACGTATTTTTTAGTTTTTAACACGAACTTACCATATAATGGGTGTTTTACTCTTTTTGTTTCAGACACAACAATTGACTTAGTCATTTTGTTGCTTGTAACTACACCGATTCTTTCTTTTCTTAAATTTCTTTTTTCCATCTTTCAGCAGAATACAATTATTGTAAGTCTTTTTTGCTAATCTCAGTATTCACTCTTGCGATAGCTCTTCTTACTGTTCTTAATTGCAAAGGGTTAGCAATAGGTGAAATAGCATGAGCGTTTCTTAACTCAGCATATTGGTTTGTTAACTCACCAAGTTTAGCTTGTAACTCAGCTAAAGATAGATTATTTATTTCTTGTTTCTTCATAATGATCTAAAATTAAGCTTCGAAATCTCTTGCAATGATAAACTTAGTTTTTACTGGAAGTTTTTGAGCGGCTAAACGTAATGCTTCTTTTGCTACTGCTAAAGGCACACCACCCACTTCAAACATAATTCTTCCTGGCTTAACAACTGCAGCCCAATATTCAACTGCACCTTTACCTTTACCCATACGTACCTCAAGAGGTTTTTTAGTAATAGGTTTATCTGGGAAGATTTTAATCCATAATTGACCTTCACGTTTCATGAAACGAGTTGCAGCGATACGTGCAGCTTCGATTTGGCGTGAAGTAATGAATGAGTAATCTAAAGATTTAATACCGAACATTCCGTTAGAAAGCT
The DNA here is from genome assembly GCF_030545015.1 of Myroides sp. JBRI-B21084. Taxonomy (GTDB): domain Bacteria; phylum Bacteroidota; class Bacteroidia; order Flavobacteriales; family Flavobacteriaceae; genus Flavobacterium. The sequence continues at coordinate 2,443,849 of NZ_CP120653.1, read as the reverse complement.
CGCTTCCTCTTTGAGAAACCCCTTTCATTTTACCTTTCTGTACCTTACGGTACTTCGTTCTTTTAGGCTGTAACATTTTTCTTTAGTTTAAAATTACTTTCTTTTGTTGCGTTGGTTTGGTCTTCCATTTGGTTTTCCAGATCCTGCAGGCTTAGACGATTTTTGCTTGTCCATACCAGCTAACGGAGAAAGATCTCTTTTACCATAAACTTCACCTTTCATGATCCATACTTTAATACCCATTCTACCGTAAGTAGTATGTGCTTCAGCTAAAGCATAGTCAATATCAGCGCGGAAAGTAGATAAAGGAATACGACCATCTTTAAAGTGTTCTGAACGTGCCATTTCAGCACCGTTTAAACGACCTGAAATCATAACTTTCATACCTTCAGCATTCATTCTCATTGCCGCAGCGATAGCCATTTTAATAGCTCTACGGTAAGAAATACGGCTTTCGATTTGACGAGCGATACTTGTTGCAGCCAAATAAGCATCTAACTCTGGTCTTTTGATTTCAAAGATGTTGATTTGTACCTCTTTGTTAGTAATTTTCTTAAGTTCTTCTTTCAACTTGTCTACCTCTTGACCGCCTTTACCAATAATGATACCTGGACGAGCCGTTGTGATAGTAACGGTTACAAGTTTTAAAGTTCTCTCGATGATGATTTTTGATACACTAGCTTTTGCTAAACGAGCATGGATGTACTTTCTGATTTTTGCATCTTCAGCAAGTTTATCTCCATAGTCATTTCCACCGTACCAGTTAGAGTCCCATCCTCTGATGATCCCAAGGCGATTTCCGATTGGATTAGTCTTTTGTCCCATACTGTTTATTAATTGCTTTGTGTGTTATTATTAGATCCTAATACGATTGTTACGTGATTAGAACGTTTTCTAATTCTGTGCGCGCGACCTTGAGGTGCAGGGCGTAATCTTTTTAACATTGCACCACCGTCTACACGGATTTCTTTTACAAATAATTCTGCTTCTTCGATGTTTGCATCAGCATTTTTTGCCTGCCAGTTAGCGATTGCTGATAACAATAACTTTTCTAATCTACCTGAAGCTTCTTTTGTATTAAATTTTAATATGTTAAGAGCATTCTCAACTTTCTGTCCTCTTACTAAATCTGCAACTAAGCGCATTTTACGAGGTGAAGTTGGGCAATTGTTTAGCTTAGCAAAAGCAATTTGTTTGTTAGCTTCTTTAACTTGCTCGGCTCTTTCTCTTTTACGAACTCCCATAGCTTCTTATTATTTTTTACCTTTATTTTTTGCACCAGCGTGTCCACGGAATGAACGTGTTGGTGAAAATTCTCCTAATTTATGTCCTACCATGTTTTCTGTTACGTAAACAGGTACAAATTGACGACCGTTGTGTACTGCAATTGTTTGTCCAACAAAATCAGGAGTAATCATTGATGCTCTTGACCATGTTTTAACAACCGCTTTGTTACCGTTTTCTGCGTTCTCTAAAACTTTTTTCTCAAGTTTAAAGTGAACATAAGGTCCTTTTTTTAATGAACGTGCCATACTTACTTAATTATTTCTTTCTACGTTCTACAATATATTTATTACTTGCTTTAACACTAGAACGTGTTCTGTAACCTTTCGCTGGTAAACCTTTTCTTGAGCGTGGGTGACCTCCTGAAGAGCGTCCTTCACCACCACCCATTGGGTGATCTACCGGGTTCATTGCTACTGGTCTAGTGCGTGGTCTTCTTCCTAACCAACGAGATCTACCTGCTTTACCTGAAACGATTAACTGGTGATCTGAGTTAGATACTGCACCAATTGTAGCCATACATGTTAATAAGATTAAACGTATTTCACCTGAAGGCATTTTAATTGTTGCATATTTACCATCACGAGCAACTAATTGTGCAAAAGTTCCTGCAGAACGTGCGATAACAGCACCTTGACCTGGACGTAACTCGATACAAGATATAATTGTACCAAGAGGAATGTTTGCTAAAGGCATTGCGTTACCTACTTCTGGAGCTGCTTCTGGTCCTGAAACTACTTTCTGACCTACTTGCAATCCTGCTGGTGCAATAATATATGTTTTTGCACCGTCTGCGTAAGCTAATAACGAAATAAAAGCTGAACGGTTTGGATCGTACTCAATTGTTTTAACTGTAGCTGGTACTCCAACTTTAGTTCTTTTAAAATCAATAATACGATACTGTTGTTTATGACCACCACCAATGTAACGCATGGTCATTTTTCCTTGACTATTTCTACCTCCAGAGTTTTTTTTCGGTGCTAATAATGAACGCTCCGGCTTATCAGTTGTAATAGCGTCAAAACTATTAACAACTCTAAAACGCTGACCTGGGGTAATAGGTTTTAATTTTCTAACTGACATTGTTATTAGATATTATTATAAAAATCGATTGAATCTCCTTCTTTCAATGTAACAATTGCTTTCTTGTAAGCAGATGTTTTACCAGTAATCATTCCGCTTTTTGTGAATTTTGTAGTTCTATCCGCTCTGTAAATCATTGTATTTACATCTAAAACAGAAACGCCATAAGCTTTTTCAACAGCTTTTTTAATTTCTACTTTGTTCGCTTTTTTTGCTACCACAAAACCAAAACGGTTGAACAATTCACCGTCTTTAGTTATTTTTTCGGTAATGATAGGTTTAATAATTGTACTCATTTCCCTACTTATTTACTTAAATTTTCAACAATTACCTCTACAGAACCTTCAGTTAACACTAATGAATTTGTATTTAAAATTCCGTAAGTGTTTAATTCTGAAGATGTTACAACAGAAGCTCTTTTTAAATTGCGTGATGACAAATATACGTTTTTATTTGATTCACCCAACACAAATAACGATTTTTTATTTTCTAACCCTAAAGCTTTCAATACGTTAATGAAATTTTTAGTATTTGGTACATCGAAAGTAAAATCTTCAATAACTACTAAGTTCGACTCTTGAGCTTTAATTGTGAAAGCCGATTTACGTGCTAAACGTTTTAAAGCTTTGTTTAATTTAAAAGAGTAGTTACGCGGTCTTGGTCCAAAAATAGTACCACCACCTTTAAAAACAGGTGATTTTGCAGATCCTGCACGTGCAGTACCTGTACCTTTTTGTTTTTTAATTTTGCGTGTAGAACCAGCCACTTCCGCTCTTTCTTTTGCTTTATGTGTACCTTGGCGTTGATTTGCTAAGTACTGTTTAACATCTAAATAGATAGCGTGTTTATTAGGCTCAATTGCGAAAACTGAATCAGCTAATTGCACTGATCTACCAGTTTCTTTTCCGTTGATATCTAAAACTTTTACTTCCATTATTTCTGTACGATTACGTAAGAGTTTTTATGTCCTGGTACTGCACCTTTAACTACTAATAAGTTTTTATCGGTTACCACTTTTAAAACTCTAAGGTTTTGAACTGTTACTTTTTCTCCTCCGGTTCTTCCTGCCATACGCATTCCTTTGAATACACGTGAAGGGTACGATGATGCACCCACAGAACCTGGAGCTCTTAAACGGTTATGTTGACCGTGCGTAGCCTGACCAACACCACCAAATCCATGACGTTTTACAACACCTTGGAATCCTTTTCCTTTTGAAGTACCTTGTACATCAACAAAGTCTCCTTCTGCAAATAAATCTACAGTGATTACATCACCTAAATTATAAGCGCTTTCAAAATCTTGAATTTCAACAACTTTGCGTTTAACAGAAGTTCCTGCTTTTTTAAAGTGACCTAAAGCCGCTTTTGTTGCATTTTTCTCTTTCGCGTCATCGAAACCAAGTTGATAAGCTTCATACCCGTCAACCTCTTTGGTTCTGACTTGGGTAACGACACACGGACCTAATTCGATTACTGTACAAGGAATGTTTTTTCCTTTTTCATCGAAGATTGAAGTCATGCCGATTTTTTTTCCAATTAACCCAGACATAAATTTAAATTAATAATTATTAAATATAAAAATTTCAAGCATCGGCAAAAGTAATACCAATGCTTGAAATATACAAGTATTTTTTAAAAAAAGTTTATTATCACACTTTTATCTCTACTTCTACTCCTGAAGGAAGCTCTAATTTCATTAAAGCGTCAATCGTTTTTGAAGATGAAGAATAGATGTCTAATAATCTTTTGTACGAACTTAACTCGAACTGTTCTCTTGACTTTTTGTTAACGTGCGGAGAACGTAAAACAGTAAAGATTTTTTTGTGAGTAGGTAATGGAATTGGTCCTGTTACCACTGCACCAGTACTTTTTACAGTTTTTACGATTTTTTCTGCTGATTTATCAACCAACGCGTGATCGTAAGATTTTAATTTTATTCTGATTTTTTGACTCATTTTCTTAATTATTAAGCGTTACCTTTTGCTTTTTTAATTACTTCTTCTTGAATATTAGAAGGCGTTTGCTCGTAGTGAGAGAACTCCATTGTTGAAGTTGCACGACCAGAAGATAATGTACGTAATGTTGTTACGTAACCAAACATTTCTGATAATGGCACTGATGCTTTTACAACCTTAGCTCCGTTACGATCATCCATTGAATTGATTTGACCACGACGACGGTTTAAGTCACCAACGATATCACCCATGTTTTCTTCAGGTGTTAACACTTCTAATTTCATGATTGGTTCTAAGATTATAGCACCTGCAGCTTTAGCAGATTCTTTATAACCCATTTTAGCAGCTAATTCAAATGATAAAGCATCAGAATCTACCGCGTGGTAAGAACCGTCAATTAAAGTAACTTTTAATGAATCCATTTCGAAACCTGCCAAAGGACCTTGTTTCATAGACTCGCGGAAACCTTTTTCAACAGCTGGTATATATTCTTTAGGAACGTTACCACCTTTTACTTCGTTCACGAATTGTAAACCTACAAATGGCTTACCATCAACCTCATCAGCTGGTCCAATTTTAAATACGATATCACCGTATTTACCACGTCCACCTGATTGTTTTTTGTAAGTTTCTCTGTGATCTGCAAAACGCGTGAAAGCCTCTTTGTACTCAACTTGTGGTTCACCTTGGTTCACCTCAACTTTAAACTCACGACGCATACGATCTACAATGATATCTAAGTGTAACTCACCCATACCAGAGATAATCGTTTGGCCAGAAGCTTGGTCAGTACGCACTGTAAATGTTGGATCTTCTTCTGCTAATTTAGCTAAAGCCATACCCATTTTATCTACATCGGCCTTTGTTTTTGGTTCAATAGCGATACCAATTACTGGATCAGGGAATACCATAGACTCTAACACAATTGGGTGTTTTTCGTCACATAATGTATCTCCTGTTTTAATATCTTTAAAACCAACAGCTGCACCAATATCTCCAGCTTCAATTCTTTCGATTGGGTTTTGCTTGTTAGCGTGCATTTGATAGATACGAGAGATACGTTCTTTGTTACCTGAACGTGTATTTAATACGTAAGAACCTGCATCTAATCCACCTGAATAAGCACGGAAGAATGCTAAACGACCTACGAATGGATCGGTTGCAATTTTAAATGCTAATGCAGCAAACGGATCAGTAACCGATGGTTTACGAGTGATTGGCTCGTCTGTATCAGGGTTAGTACCTTCAATCGCTTCTTTATCCATTGGAGATGGTAAGTAACGACAAACAGCGTCTAACATAAACTGAACCCCTTTATTCTTGAATGAAGAACCACATGTCATAGGAATGATACTCATATCTAAAGTAGCTGCACGCAATGCTTTGTGTACTTCTTCTTCAGTGATAGAGTTTTCGTCTTCCATGTACTTTTCTAACAAGTTTTCATCGTAAGCAGCAATTTCTTCGATTAATTGACCACGGTATTGTTTTACCTCATCAATCATATCTGCAGGAATTTCTACAATATCAAAAGTAGCACCTTGAGTATCTTCATGCCATACAATAGCACGGTTTTTTACTAAATCTACTACACCTTTAAAGTCTGCTTCTTCACCAATTGGTAATACAATTGGCACTGCGTTAGACTTTAACATATCTTTTACTTGTTGACAAACTTTTAAGAAGTTAGACCCTTGACGGTCCATCTTGTTAACAAATCCCATACGTGGAACTTTGTAGTTGTCAGCCAAACGCCAGTTAGTTTCAGATTGCGGCTCAACTCCGTCTACTGCAGAGAATAAGAATACTAATCCGTCTAACACACGTAATGAACGGTTTACCTCAACGGTAAAGTCAACGTGTCCTGGAGTATCGATAATATTGAAGTGGTAATCTTGTGATTCAGCAATTTTTTTACCTTGATCTGTTGGGAAAGCCCAAGTACAAGTTGTTGCAGCCGAAGTAATAGTAATACCACGTTCTGCTTCTTGTTCCATCCAGTCCATTGTTGAAGCACCATCGTGAACCTCACCAATTTTATGGTTTTTACCTGTATAAAAAAGGATACGCTCTGTTGTTGTTGTTTTACCAGCATCAATGTGAGCAGCAATTCCAATATTTCTAGTAAATTTTAAATCTCTAGCCATTTCTTAGTCTTTATGAAAAATTAAAATCTAAAGTGAGAGAATGCTTTATTAGCATCTGCCATTTTGTGAACATCCATTCTTTTCTTAACAGCAGCACCTTCTTCTTTTGCAGCAGCTAAAATTTCAGCAGCTAATTTAGAAGCCATAGATTTGTCGTTTCTTTTTCTTGCATAAAGAATCATCCATTTCATCGCCATAGAAATTTTTCTATCTGGACGAATTGGCATTGGAATTTGGAATGAAGCACCACCTACACGGCGTGAACGTACTTCAACGTGAGGCATAACATTTGTTAATGCATCTTTCCATACTTCCAAAGATGTTTTTTCTTCATCTTGCTTTTTAGTTTCAACGATTTCTAACGCATCGTAGAATACTTTGAAAGCAGTAGATTTTTTACCATCCCACATTAAGTTATTTACGAAACGTGTTACTAACTGATCGTTAAATTTTGGATCTGGTAAAAGAGGTCTTTTCTTTGCCTGTCTTTTTCTCATTTCTTGTTACTTTTTTAAAAGTTTCTAGTTTAAGGTTTCAAGTTTAAAGCTGTGTTTAAGTGTAAACACAAAATCTTTCGACTTTTAACTTTTGACTATTCTACTTAAATTAAATTACTTTTTTGCGTCTTTAGGGCGTTTAGCACCATATTTAGATCTTCTTTGAGTACGACCGTTAACACCGGCAGTATCTAAAGCACCACGTACAATGTGGTATCTAACACCTGGTAAATCTTTTACCCTTCCACCTCTAACTAATACTATCGAGTGCTCTTGTAAATTGTGTCCTTCTCCTGGGATGTAAGCGTTTACTTCATTACCGTTTGTCAAACGTACACGCGCTACTTTACGCATTGCAGAGTTTGGCTTTTTAGGTGTAGTAGTATAAACACGCGTACAAACCCCTCTTCTTTGAGGACATGAATCCAAAGCAACCGATTTACTCTTCTTAGTCAATTGGGTTCTCCCTTTTCTTACTAATTGTTGAATTGTTGGCATAATGTTTATTAAAAAATTTCTACATTCAAATTTATTTCCCGTGTATTTTCGGGGATGCAAATATATAAATTATTATATTCAAAACAAACGTATTTCATTTATTTTCAAAATATTTCTAAATTTACGCTATTAACCTTACTTGTTTCATGTTGTTTAAAAACACCCCTTTAGTTATTAAAACCATTTGCTTGATAGTTTGCATATTTAGCAACTACGCGCTTTTTGGGCAACAAATTTATTTAAAAATTAAGGGTAAAAATAACATTGAATCTACATATTTAAAAAAACAAATTACTGATAGTATTTTTACAAATGGTCAGGATTTAGAAACACAACTTAAAAACCTACAAACTTTTATAAAAACAAATGGATACTTGTACTACCAAGTAACATCTACAGAAAAAAAAGACAGTCTGTATTTTGTGAATTTTGATTTAGGCACAAAAACCGATAGCTTAAAGATAAACTTCAACAAACATCAAAACCAATTAAAAGAAATTTTACAAATAAATGGATTAAGCAAAACCATTGCAATTGAAAATACAGAAAAGTATCTTACAAATATTGTTGAACAATTAGCTAAAAAGGGATATGCTATTAGCACCATTCAACTTACAAATCATACTTTAAAAAAACATTTATTAATTGCCGATTTAAATTTAAAGATTGATGAACAACGAAAAATTGACCAATTGGTTTTTACACCTTACGGCAATTTTCCGAACGGTATTAAAAAGCGTTTAATTAAAAAGTACGAGAAAAAACCATTTACCGAAGACATTACCAATGATCTACAAAAAGAAATGGCGCAATTTCCGTTTATTAAAACTACCAAGCAGCCCGAAGTACTTTTTACCGAAAGCAACACTGCTTTATATATGTATATGGAACGCCAAAACATAAGTCAGTTTGACGGATTAATTGGTTTTACAAATGATGATAACGGAAAAGTACAATTTAACGGTTATGCCGATTTACATTTAATGAATGTTTTAAATAAAGGCGAACAATTAAAATTGTATTGGAAAAACGACGGAAACCAGCAAACACAATTTAACCTAACAGGCGAAGTACCTTATTTGTTTAACACCCCTTTTGGACTTAAAGCTTCGTTAGAATTATTTAAACAAGACAGTACCATGTTAAACACCAAGTTTAATGCTGCGGTTTTGTATTATCTGAATTTTAACCATAGAGTTGGTGTAGGTTATCAATCTACTTCATCGGTTGCTGGTACAGATAATTTTTATCAGGCGGCCAATTACAGTAATACGTTTGTTACACTTAATTATTTATTAAATAAATACCAAACGCATCCCCTATTCCGTCAAAAATACTACGTAACTGGATTGGTAGGTTTAGGTTCAAAAACCGAAGAACTAAACAACCGTAAAGGATCACAACAATTTATAAACTTTAGTGCCCAATATTTATGGCAATTAAAAAACAGATGGTACATTAACCAACATTTAGAAGGCGCGTTGTTACAAAGTAAAATTCCTTTATTATATAATGAATATTATCGTTTTGGAGGAATTAACTCTATTCGGGGTTTTCAGGAAAATTCTTTATTAACCAACAAACAATTGGGTATTTACAACGAAGTTAGGTATTTACTAGCGCCAAACATGTATTTGCACAGTATTACCGATTTTGCTTATTACGAAGGTGAAAATATAAAAGATTTTTTATACTCATTTGGATTAGGATTTGGCATACAAACCGGCGGCGGTTTATTCAACATTATTTACGCAAACGGCGTGCAACCAAATACCGATTTTAAAATGCGCAATGCTATTTTTCATTTAAGCTATAAAACGCAGTTTTAAAAAAAGAGTAAACTTACACTTACTCTTTTATATAAATTACGGTATCTTTTACAACGCCCATTGTTTTTTTACTTGGCGATTCAGATGCTTGTAAAGGAATACTTTTAAGCAATATATTTTTCATAACAAGAGTATCGCAAACAACTTTATTTAAAACACTACCTGGGTACACTTTCCCTTTGTCTTCTTTTGCAAATAAGACAACCGAATGTTTCATAATGTCAGTATACACTTTTTCGTTATAGTTAATTTTTGATTTGCACGATACACAAACCATCAATACAAAAAATAATAAAACACCTGTTTTCATAGTTTATTTTTTCAACAATCATACGCACTCATTAGCTCTTCTTCTAAAGTATTTTCTAGCTTTTCAACTTTTTCTTTGCTAACTTTTACTTTAGAAAGCTTTACAGGTAATTGCTTTTTACCATCGGACGAAATCCAAACTCCGTTTAATTGCCCTGTACTTCTTTTTAAAAGTAACAAACCCGTATTGTAATGTTCCACAAAAGTAAATTGCTGTTTTTCTTCAGAAAAAGTAGTATCTAAAAGTATCCAATTATTTTCTTTATTAGAATCGTATTTATAAATTGCCGAAACAAAAGTTCTTGGGCAGCCGTCTTCTTCCATTTTTAAATAGAACGAAACTTTTAAATCGTTAGAAATCACACCTTCATACAATTCTTGCGAAATAATTTCCTGCCCAAAAGAAAAATTCACAACTAAAAACGTAAATAACAACAGTATTTTTTTCATAATTAATTTTTTATTAAATATAGTAATATCTTTGTAGCATGCAAAATGAACATCAAATATTTGGAATTCGTGCAGTTATCGAAGCGATAAACGCAGGAAAAGAAATAGATAAAGTATTTATACAAAAAGAAGCTCAAGGCGATTTAATGCAAGAGCTAATGAAAACGTTAAAGAAAAACAACGTAAATTTTTCGTACGTTCCGGTTGAAAAATTGAACAAACTAAGCAAATTTAATAACCATCAAGGTGCAGTAGCATCTATTGCGCCTATTAAATTTGTATCGATAGAAACTTTGGTTGAAGGTGTTTTGGAACAAAAGGAAAAACCTTTGTTTTTAATTTTAGATCAATTGAGCGATGCACGTAATTTTGGTGCAATTATTCGTACCGCAGAATGTACGGGTGTTGATGGTATTATTATACAAAAACAAGGATCTGCACCTGTAAACGGCGATACGGTTAAAACTTCGGCTGGCGCGGTTTTTAACATTCCTATTTGTAAAGTAGATCATATTAAAGACGCTGTGTTTTACTTACAAGGTTCAGGAATTACAACTGTTGCTGCTACCGAAAAAACCGAAAACAATATTTATGATATTGATTTTAACAAAGGAATTGCTATTATTATGGGTTCTGAAGATAAAGGGGTAAACCCTTCGGTTTTAAAAATCATCGACGAAAAAGCAAAATTACCTATGTTTGGTACAATTTCATCGTTAAATGTATCTGTTGCTTGTGGTGCTTTTTTATACGAAGCCGTTAGACAGCGTTTGTGAATTTCATATAAAAAGTAAAAGGCTCACTTTAAATTCTTAAAGTGAGCCTTTTTTATTATTCTTTTTTTTATTTTAAATCAAAGCGATCTGCGTTCATTACTTTTGTCCAAGCTGAAACAAAATCATTAATAAATTTTTCATTAGCATCGGTACTTGCGTAAACTTCCGCAATAGCTCTTAATTCAGAGTTTGATCCAAAAACCAAATCAGCACGCGTACCCGTCCATTTTGGAGTTCCGTTTTTACGATCGGTTCCCAAATAAATTTCTTTATCGGTTCCCATAGCTTTCCATTGCGTGTTCATATCCAGCAAATTCACAAAGAAATCGTTTGTCAACTGTCCGAGACGATCTGTTAGCACACCGTTTTTAGATCCATCAAAATTAATATTGATCGAACGTAATCCACCCAATAAAACCGTCAATTCCGGAGCTGTTAAGGTTAATAATTGTGCTTTATCAATCAATAATTCTTCGGTTGATACCGAACTTCTGATGTTTTTACGATAATTTCTAAATCCGTCTGCAATTGGTTCTAAAAATGCTACCGATTCCACATCGGTTTGTTCTTGAAAAGCATCTGTTCTTCCTGGAGCAAAAGGAACTTGAACATTAAATCCAGTATTTTTAGCTGCTTTTTCAATTCCGACATTTCCTGCCAAAACAATTAAATCTGCCAATGAAATTTTTTTTCCTGATGCATTGAATTGCGACTGAACTTTTTCTAAAGCCGTTAACACTTTATTTAACTGAATAGGATTGTTTACTTCCCAGTTTTTCATAGGCTCTAAACGAATACGCGCGCCGTTTGCTCCGCCACGTTTATCTGAACCACGGAAAGTTGAAGCCGAAGCCCAAGCCGTACCTACTAATTCTGAAGCCGATAAATCTAAAGCATTTAATTGTACTTTCAACTGTGCTATATCTTCCTCATTAATTAACTCGTGATCAACCGCCGGAACTGGATCTTGCCATTTAAAAACTTGCTGTGGAACATCGGCACCCAAATAACGTTCGCGCGGCCCCATATCTCTATGTGTTAATTTAAACCATGCTTTTGCGAAGGCATCTGCAAATTCATCAGGATTTTCGTAAAAACGGCGCGATATTTTTCCGTATTCAGGATCAAATCGTAACGACAAATCGGTTGTAAGCATTCGTGGTTTTTGCTTTTTCGAGCTATCATGTGCCAAAGGAACAGAATCAATTGCATTAACAGCTTCCCATTGGTGTGCACCCGCCGGACTTTTGGTTAATTCCCATTCATATTCAAATAAATTTTCAAAGAAAAGATTGGTCCATTCAGTAGGTTTTTGTGTCCAAGTTACTTCTAATCCAGAAGTTATAGTGTCAGCCCCTTTACCAGTACCAAACTTATTTTCCCAACCAAAACCTTGTTGTTCTAAACCTTCTGCTTCTGGTTCTTTACCTAAATGATCTGCCGACGCTGCGCCATGAGCTTTGCCAAATGTGTGACCGCCTGCTATTAAAGCAACGGTTTCTTCATCGTTCATTGCCATACGTGAAAACGTATCGCGTATGTCATTTGCTGCCGCAATTGGATCGGGGTTTCCATCTGGTCCTTCAGGATTCACATAAATCAATCCCATTTGAACCGCTGCTAACGGATTTTCCAAATCGCGTGTGTGTTGTTTTCCATTGGCATTATCTTCTGATGAAATAACTCCGTGATTTTCTGCAACACCTTCGGATCCTTGTGAGTATCGAACATCGCCACCCAACCACGTTTTTTCACTTCCCCAGTATACATCCATATCGGATTCCCAAACATCGGCACGTCCACCAGCAAATCCCAATGTTTTGAAACCCATAGATTCCAAAGCCATATTTCCTGTAAGAATCATTAAATCTGCCCATGAAATTTTGCGTCCGTATTTTTGTTTAATTGGCCATAACAATCTTCGCGCTTTATCTAACGAAACATTATCGGGCCAAGAGTTTAATGGTGCAAATCGTTGTTGACCAGCCCCTGCACCACCCCTACCATCTTGCACACGATAAGTACCTGCACTATGCCAAGCCATACGAACAAAGAGTGGTCCGTAATGTCCAAAATCAGCAGGCCACCAATCTTGTGAGTCGGTCATTAAAGCTTTTAAAGCTGCTTTTAAAGCTTCTAAATCAAGTTTTTTAAATTCGTCTGAATAATTAAAATCATCGCCCATAGGATCAGACTTTGATGAATGTTGACGTAAAATATCAAGTCTTAATCGGTTTGGCCACCAATCGTTGTTAGTTGTTCCGTTGCCAGCAACTGCTTTTGTTATAGTTCCGTTGTGAAACGGGCATTTGCTAATATCGTTTCCTGCGTTTTCCATTGATTATAGTTGTTTATAGTTGTTTTATAAAATTACTAATAAAATAAGCAATTACACTTTGAAACGATATTAAAAATCTATTAAACTATAGATTTTTTTAACTGCTGATACGATCTCTGCTACGTATTTTCTTTTAAAATGTACGAATGATGCTGGGTATTGTTCTTACGATTAAAGGTGTTATTATAAAGATACCCTTGCGCATCTTTTCTTAACAAAAGAATTGCAATTAAAATGGGTTCTGAAGATAAAGGAGTAAATCCATCGGTTTTAAAAATCATCGACGAAAAAGCAAAATTACCTATGTTTGGTACAATTTCATCGTTAAATGTATCTGTTGCTTGCGGTGCATTTTTATACGAAGCCGTTAGACAGCGTTTATAATTTTATTACAATATTATTAAAAAACGGTTTCAAAATATTGAAACCGTTTTGTTTTTTATTACAATTATTCTGGTTGTGGTACATCGTAATTCACCATCCAATTAATTCCAAATTTATCTGTAAACATACCAAAGTACGCACCCCAAAAAGTATCGGCCATTGGCATAGTAACCATACCACCAGCTGAAAGTCCATTAAAAAGCACATCGGCTTCTTCTTTACTATCGGTATTAATTGAAATTGCAAAATTATTACCTTGTACAAAATTTGGTGCCCATTCGCCACCTGTATCGCTACCCATTAAAATGGTATTACCAATTGGTAAACTTACGTGCATAATTTTGTTAGCAAACTCTTCATTCATTGGTTCGCAGTCTTCTTGTGGAGGCATTTCACCAAATCGGCCAATATAACTAAACTCGGTACCAAAAACCGATTTATAAAAATTAAATGCTTCTTCGCAATTTCCGCTAAAGTTTAAATAAGTGTTTACTGTTGCCATTTTATTATGTTTAAAAAATTATTTTAATATGAATTATCTGTGTTGATCTATAAGAATTTGATTTCCGTCGGGATCTTCTAAAGTAATGTATTCTGGACCTGATGTACTTTCATCGGCTTCTTTTGTAAGCTGAATACCTGCTTGTTTTAATTGTTCTTGAATGATGCGTACATCGTTAAATTCTGGTAAATGTTGTGCGTTTTGGTCCCAACCTGGATTAAACGTAATAATGTTTTTTGGAAACATGTCTTGAAAAAGACCAATAACGGTAGTACCGTTTTTAAGAACAATCCAATTTTGGGTGATGTCGCCACCTTTATATTCAAAACCTAATTTTTCATAAAAAGCTTTTGATTGGTGAATATCCTTTACGGTTAAGCTAATAGAAAAAGCGCCTAATTTCATTTTTATCTAAATATTTTGTAGTACCGAATGTAATTTATTTTTTCGTGATTTGCTAATTTTTTTTTAAGCTAAATTTCACTTTTCACTTGCACAAGGGATAGCAGCTGATAGCCCGCAGTGCAACACGCGAGGACTAAAGGCGTATAGCCCGGTGCGCAGCATGTGCCCTAAAATTAATTAGTTACAAAAACCGTAATAGTAAGCCAATTTTTATATAAAATTTGCTGAGTAAGTTTAGGTGTTTGTCGGTAAAAAGTATCGTTATAAGTATATCCTTGATCATCGGTATGCAATAACGGCAAGGGTTTAAAATTACCTTTTGCATCGAACTGTTTTATAAAATCGTCTTTGCTTTCATCAAAATCAGGATGTTGCCAATTGTATTTGTATTGCGGTTCTAGTTGCGGTTTTTTAAGGATGTACGAAAGAATAAAACCTGAAATAAAACCAGCTAAATGACCTTGCCACGAAATGCCTTTTTCAACATCGGGCAGCATGTACCAAACCGAACTTCCGTATAAAATAATCATTAAAAACGATATTGCCATTAAACGGTATTGCTTACTGCGTATACCTGTAAAAAACATATAGGCGGTTAAAACATATATAAGTCCGCTGGCACCAATGTGTCTACCACTTGTAGCAATAAGCCATGTACCTAACCCCGAAAGTAAAATACCACCAAAAACCAATGTTTGCCAATTTTGGTAATAATAGTAACAAATTAAAGGTAATAAAACGGCAAGTGCTATAGTGTTGTTCCATAAATGTTGTACCGAACCATGTAAAAATGGTGAAAAAATAACGCCTCGTAATCCTTTAAATGTGTGTGGTACAATTCCGTAATTGTTCCATTCAAAAAAGTAACGCCAATCTAAATAATAAATAACCCAAAGCGTAAGTATAAATATAAAAGGCACCCAAAAAACGGCTGGGCGGTATTTTAGTTGATCTGTTTCCATGTAAAATGTAAATCAAAAATATACCCAAATAAAAAAAACTGCCGTTATGGCAGTTTATTGATTTATTATAGTAATTTTTCTAATAGATTTTTATCCTTACTAATATACCTCTTTTTTTGCAACGCCAAATCTATTTTATACTTTTACAATATGAAAGCACCGTTAGCAGAACGCATACGTCCTAAAAAATTAGAAGATTACATCAGTCAATCGCATTTGGTTGGTACACAAGGTATTTTAACGCAAAGTATAAAACGCGGCGTTATCCCGTCGATGATATTTTGGGGGCCACCCGGCACAGGTAAAACTACTTTAGCCGAAATTATTGCACAAGAAAGCAACAGACCTTTTTATGTTTTAAGTGCAATTAACGCAGGTGTAAAAGATGTACGCGAAGTTATTGAAAAAGCCAAAGGAAGTGGCGGCTTGTTTACACCTAAAAATCCCATTTTGTTTATTGATGAAATTCATAGATTTAGTAAATCACAGCAAGATTCGCTTTTGGCAGCCGTTGAAAAAGGTTGGGTTACTTTAATTGGTGCAACGACCGAAAATCCTAGTTTTGAAGTAATTCCTGCTTTGTTATCGCGTTGCCAAGTTTATACTTTAAATGCTTTTACTAAAGCCGATTTAGAAGCGTTATTAAACCGAGCTTTGTTAGTTGATGAGGATTTAAAAGATAAAAATATTACTATTACTGAAAACGAAGCTTTATTCAGGGTTTCGGGAGGTGATGGTAGAAAATTGTTAAATACTTTTGAATTAATTGTAAGTACTTTAGATGGTGATACTATTGAAATTACCAATGAAAAAGTAATGCAAATTGTTCAAAAAAAAACTGTTTTATATGACAAAACTGGTGAACAACATTACGATATTATTTCGGCCTTTATAAAATCGATACGCGGAAGCGATCCAAACGGTGCCGTTTATTGGTTAGCCCGAATGATTGAAGGTGGCGAAGATTTAAAATTTATTGCTCGCAGATTATTAATCTCGGCATCTGAAGACATTGGGTTAGCAAACCCCACCGCAATAATAATGGCAAACAATATTTTTCAGGCAGTATCGGTTATTGGTTACCCCGAAAGTAGAATTTTACTAAGCCAATGTGCTATTTATTTGGCAACATCGCCAAAAAGCAACGCCAGTTATATGGCTATAGGCAATGCACAAGCGGTAGTAAAACAAACTGGCGATTTATCGATTCCTATTCATTTGCGCAACGCACCAACCAAATTAATGAAAGAATTAGGTTATGGCGAAGATTATAAATACAGTCACGATTTTCCTGGAAATTTTGCATACCAAGAATATTTACCCGACGATTTAGTAAACACATCTTTTTATGAACCAGGTGACAATACACGCGAAAAACAAACCAAAGATTTTTTACACCAACGTTGGCAAGGTAAATATGGATATTAAAATTAAACAAGCACTTCTGTTGAAGTGCTTGTTTAATTAATTTTAGCTTTAAATACTGTAAGTTCAAGTGCGTTCTTTAAAGCATCAACATGCGATTTAGAACGTATTTTTAATCTACTTTCGCCATTTGCTTTAAACACTACATCGCCTTTACAATTTAATAAAACTACTTCTAATTTTGTAGCTAACATTGCTTTATCGCGAGTTACAACGCAAATCAATTCGTCACAAGAAGGTGCTGTTTCAACTTGCCATTTCTTTTTTTCTTCCATA
Source organism: Myroides sp. JBRI-B21084 (assembly GCF_030545015.1). Classification (GTDB taxonomy): domain Bacteria; phylum Bacteroidota; class Bacteroidia; order Flavobacteriales; family Flavobacteriaceae; genus Flavobacterium. Next base: position 2,426,727 of record NZ_CP120653.1, on the reverse strand, counting down.
TCGTAAATAACGGTATAGCCGTGCTCTTCAAAGCGGTGTTTTAAAAATGAATTTACTCTAAATTCATTAAACTCTGTTTGAAAATCGTACATACCTTTTAAACGTATGTTTTTTGTGTTAGCTAAACTTTGCGCTTGAGAGGCTAAACCACAAAAAGTTAATAACAGTACAAATAAAAAATTTTTCATTTTATAAAATATCTAAAAGTTGTTTTAAATGATTCACTTCGGGAACTCCTAATGTATTTATATTTTTAAATTCGTTAAACCAAACTACCTGCATACCAGCATTTAACGCGCCGTTAATATCGGCATGTATGCTATCGCCAATCATTACACTTTGCTTTGGTGTTGCATTTGCAGCTTGCAATGCGTATTCAAAAATAGCCAGATGTGGTTTTTTTACACCTGCCATTTCAGAATTGGTTATGCTTGAAAAATAACTAGTTAGGCCTGCATTTTTTAATTTACGCTCTTGTACCAAATTTGGTCCGTTGGTAATAATATGTAACGAATAGTTATTTTTTAAAGCGTTTAATGTATCATGCGCTCCATCAAAAACATGATTGTGATTAGGTAATTGCTGTATAAATTGATCGGCAATGTGATAAATAGCTTCATCGTTTACCTGTACATCAATTGCAGTAAATGTATCTTTTAATCTACCGTAGCGCAATTCATCATGGGTAATTTCGGTATTGGCATATTTCTCCCAATAATAATCGTTTATTGGTTTAAAATGAGTCATAAAATCACCTACCCCATTCAATTGCATATCGTTAAAAATAGCTTGAAAAGTGAGTGAAGCGTTTTTATCAAAATCATAAATGGTATGATCTAAATCAAAAAACAAATGCGAAATATGTTCTTTTACAACCATTATTTTTGATGTGTAATTACTGCGTTTTCAATATGATAAATCCAATCATCAATATCATCGGCATTGTATCTAAAAGTGCCTTCCATTGTAACATAGGTATCGGTTTTTAAACGCGGCGTATTTCCTTTAAATTTAATACCCATTATGGTTTCTGGCCCGGCATTTCCACAAAAAAAACATTGTGCAAATACATTTTTACTTAAAGCATACGATTTACTATCGATAGGAACTATAAAACCCGAAGCCTTAATTTTTTTGCCTTGTAGTGCTTTTAATGTTCCGTTAACCATAGGATACATTACTTCGCCATAATGCGGATTTTTACGCTTTACAAAATCAATTTGCCCTAAAAGTTTCCAAGTAACTTCTGTTGGCTTTTGTTTGCTGTAAATTGTTGTTTTTGATGTAGAATTTGTTGAAAAACTCATTAACAGTACAGCTAAACTACAATAAACACCAATTACTATATTTTTTATCATTTTAGATTATTTATTAAAATCAAATTACTATTTTTTTGTTGTAAATGTTGCGTTGTGCACGCTAAAAGTCCAATCGTCTTTATTTTTATCGTTATAAAAAAAAGTACCCGTTAAAGTTACGTATGTATCGGTTTTTAGTCGTGGTGTCTTTCCTTTAAATTGAATCCCTAAAATGGTTTCGATACCTGCACTTGTACTACAAAAAAAACAATGTGAATACATATTTTTACTTAAAACGTACGATTTACTATCAACAGGAATAATATAACCACTAATTTGTACTTTTTTACCTTGGAACGATTCTTTTATTACTTGGTTGTAATTAGCCATAACTCGCAAACTATTACTTAAATTAGCTAATAATTGCCACGTTAAAGCTATAGGCTCATTTTGAACAGCATTTTTAGATAAAGCTATTTGGTTGGTTGATGAAAAACTCATTAATACCAAAGCAACTAAACAATAAATACCAACAATAATTTTTTTAAGCATTAGCTAATGTTTTAGATATATTTACTGAATATGCTTTTAATGCAGGTATAATTGCGGCAATAATACCAACACTTAAAGTTGCTACAAAAAGCATTCCTTCCTCTTTCCATAAAAATTCTAATGGATTAAAGGCCATTTTAAATTCTTCTTGCGAAGAAATTGATAGAAAATACAAACCAATTCTACCAAAAACAATACCAAGAATAAACCCTATGGTACATAAAAAAATACTTTCTAACAAAACCAACCACAACAATTGCAATTTACTAGCACCAGTAATACGCAGTAAAGCAAATTCATATTTACGCTCTTTTAAAGTATTGTACAAAGCAACAAAAATACTTATGCCCGAAATTAACATAATACCGTATGCCAAATAAGTTAAAGCGGTAATACCTACGCCAAATAAAGCAAAAAGCCTATTCACTTCTAATACAGGCGATGCTGCTTGCATTTCGGTATTTTGAGGTATGATTCTAGGCCAAGTCATTTTTGCCATATTGTTACGCATTTTAAGCAATACGGCTGTAATTTCTTTGCCTTCGTGCGGATTGATTTCTTCGTGTTGTTGTACTTCGCCTTCGTGGTGATCATGTTCTTCAACAGCGTGGTCGTGGTCATGCATTCCCCATACCGATTCTATATTTGAAAGAATTAAATTATCTGCCACTTTACCCGATGGTGCTAAAATACCTACAACTTTATATGCATAATGGTCGTGCACTTCGCCTTCCTGTGCATCGCCATGTGTTCCAAAAAATGTGCTGCCTATTTTTAAATTGGTTTTAGCTGCAATGGTTGCGCCTAATACAACTTCAAAATTATTTGTAAACAACTTGCCTTGTTGCAGTTTTAAACTAAAGTGTTTAGTATAATTATCTGTGGTTCCGACAATTTTATATCCTAAATAGTTATCGCCATAAGCTAACGGAACCGCGCTTTCTACCATTGGTTTATTCATCCATGCTTCGGCTTCGGTGTACGAAATATTTCCCGGTGGTGCATCCATTTGGTAAACCGACGAAAGTATCAACTGTAGCGGACTACCTTTCGCACCTAAAACCAAATCGATTTGATCCATTGATGATGAAAATTTCTCTTCAAATTGTTTCTGCAACAAAATTAAAATTGATATAATAGAAACCGATGCGGTTAAAAGCACAATGCTTAAAAAGGTGTTTAATGGTTTAAACCAAGTGTTTTTCCATGCAATTTTACTAATCATAATAAATTTATTTGATGGTTAAACAATGCTTTTAATCGTTGATCGTGGGTTACAATTACTAACGATGTTTGATATTCTTTAGCTAAATTACTTAACAATTTTGCTACAATTAATGCGTTTTCATCGTCTAGACTTGAAGTAGGTTCATCGGCCAAAATAACCGATGGATTATTTATTAACGCCCTTGCAATATTTACGCGTTGCTGTTGGCCAATACTTAATTGACTTGGTAATTTATGTGCATGTTCTTGTAAGCCCAAATCGCTTAAAATTCGTAACGCTTTTTCTTTAGCTTTTGATTTTTGAGCAATCCACGAAGCCAAAATTACATTATCTAAAACGGTTAGTGCTTCGATAAAAAACGATTTTTGCAGAATCATTCCAATCGATTGTCCTCTAAATGCATCTAATTTAGATACAGATAATTGTAATATATCTTGTTGGTTTATTTGAATGGAACCTGCCGATGGCTTTAATAAACCACCTAACAAGTGTAACAAAGTTGTTTTCCCTGTTCCCGAATTTCCTGTAACTAATAAAGTTTGTCCATTTTGGCAATCGATATCAGGAAATGCAAACTTTTGTGTATCTGAATAGGAAAATGTTAGATTATGCGTTGTAATCATTTATTTAAATCTTAAACGGTATGCAAGATAGTGATTTTTCTATGGATTTAATTACGGTTTAGCACAGCTAAAAGACTATTGTATTGGTTTAACATTTTTTTAATAAAAACAATAGCGTTACAAATCGCCCTCATCGGCAAAGCTGTAATAATTATTCTTTGTAATTATTAAATGATCTAACAATGAAATATCTAAACTTTTGCCTGCTATTTTAATTTTTTGTGTTATGTCTTTATCGGCTGTACTTGGTGTTAATTGCCCCGAAGGATGGTTGTGCACAATTATAATAGCTGTAGCCAAATGTTCTAAAGCAGTTTTAAAAATTAAGCGTATATCTACTACTGTTTGTGTAAGTCCGCCTTTGCTTAGTTGTAACTTATAAATTACTTTGTTGCTATTGTTTAACAATAACACCCAAAATTCTTCGTGTGGCAAATCGCCTATTATTGGCTGCATAAGTTTACAAACATCGGCTGCGCTAGCAATTTTAGTTAGTTCTTTGGTTTCAGAAAGTTGTAAACGCTTTGCCAGCTCTAATGCCGCAACTATGGTTATTGCTTTGGCTTCGCCAATGCCTTTAAACTGCATTAACTGCTGAATACTTTGTTTTTGTAGTTGATGTAATTGATTGTTGTTTTGTTGTAAAATACGTTTACACAAATCTACTGCGCTTTCGTTTCTGCTGCCCGATCCAATTAAAATAGCAATCAACTCGGCATCGCTAAGCGCATTTTTACCCTTATACAATAACTTTTCTCTTGGTTGATCATCTTCTGCCCAATTTTTTATAGAAAAATGCTTATCTTCAACACTCATAAACAACTAATTAACCTTATAAATATATGAAAGTATTTTTAAATTTTATGCTATTAATCTTTTTTAGTGCTTGTACTTTAAAAAGCAATGGTCATTCTAAATTTGGGTTGCTTTCGGATGAGGAAAAATCTGTTAAAAACGATACAGTTAACGATACGGTTTCAGCTTTCAGAAAAAATTTGTCTAAAAAAGCACTATCTATTATTGATGCTTCGGTTAAGTACACACCTGATTATATTGCTATTGAATACCCAAACGGAGATGTACCTGCAAAAATGGGAGTTTGTACCGATGTAGTGATTAGATCGTACCGAAAATTAGGCATCGACCTACAAAAAGAAGTACATGAAGATATACTTGCAAATTTTAACCTTTATCCAAATAAATGGGGAGCTGCCAAAACCGACACTAATATTGATCACCGTCGCGTGCCAAACCTTGAAACTTTTTTTAAAAGAAAAGGCAAAGAATTACCTATTACCCAAAATGCCAACGATTATAAAACGGGTGCTATTGTTACTTGGATGATTAACGATAAATTACCGCATATTGGATTGTTACTAACAAGCTTTCAAATGACCGTAAACGCAGACTAATTGTACATAATGTTGGCGGCGGACAAGTTTTAGAAGATTGCTTGTTTAAACATACCATTGTAGGGCATTTTGTTTATGAAAAACAACAGTAAAGCATTGTAAAACAATACTTTTTTCTAACCTTTATTTAAAATTATTAAATATTTTTTTTTATTTTAGTAAAAATAAAAACATTTTTATGGAACAACAAAATACTCCACAAACTCAAACAATGAGTGTTACCGATTGGTTAATTAATTTGGTTCTAGTTGCTATTCCTTTAGTTGGTATAGTGCTTTTATTTGTTTGGGCATTTGGTAATGATGGAAATCTTACACGTAAAAATTGGGCAAAAGCTAATTTACTTTTAGCCGCAATAATGCTTGGTTTTACGCTACTTATTATACTGCCTATTTTTGGGTTAGCTATCTTTGGAATTGCTAGTCAACAATAAAAAAACGGCTTTAAAGCCGTTTTTTTATTCTATAATACTTTGTACTTCATCAAAATTCAGTCCGCCGTAATTACCAGAGCTCATTAACAATAAAACCGAATCGGTAAAATCTTGCACTACTAAAAACGATTTAAATTCATCGGGATTTGTGTACACAATTAAATCATCGCGCTTAAAAGCTTGTTCAATTTGCTCTTTACTAACTTCGGTTAATTTTTTAATAGCAACAGCATCTGGGCTGTAAAAAACCACGGCTACATCAGCAGCATTTAACGCACCTTGATATTCGGTTAAAAATTGGGCGTTTAAACTACTGTAAGTATGTAATTCTAAACAAGCTACTAATTTTTTATTAGGATATTGCTTTTTAACTGCTTGTGTAGTTGCAGAAACTTTACTTGGCGAATGGGCAAAATCTTTATAAGCCACGCTGGTTGGGGTTTGGGCAATTTTCTCTAAACGTTTACTTGCGCCTTTAAACGATGCAATGGCTTCGTAAAACTCGGCTTCATCAATTCCCATATTTTGGCAAATCCATTTAGCACCTGCTAAGTTGCTTAAATTGTGTTCGCCAAAAACCTCGATAGGCATTGCTCCGTCTAATGTTTCTAAATATGTCACTCCGTTTTCAATGGTATATTCTGGTAATGAATACGGCATTTTACGTATAGGTTTTTCAGCTTCTTCGGCAATTTGTTTTACTACAGCATCGTTTTCGTTATACACTAAAATACCACCGTTTGTAATTTTGTCTATAAAAATTTTAAACTGATCTACATAGTTATCAAAAGTTGGAAAAACATTGATATGATCCCAAGCAATGCCACTAATTAATGCAATATTTGGTTGGTATAAATGAAATTTAGGACGCAAATCTGTAGGTGATGATAGGTATTCATCGCCTTCTATAACCATAAAATCATTTTCTTGCGTAAGATGAACCATGTTGTTAAACCCTTCTAACTGAGCACCAACTAAGTAATCTACCGCTACGTTGTGGTAATTCATAACGTGTAAAATCATTGACGTAATGGTAGTTTTACCATGTGAACCACCAATAACAACACGGGTTTTATTTTTTGCGTGTTCAAAAATAAATTCGGGATACGAATAAATTTTTAAGCCTAATTCTTGCGCTTTTAATAATTCAGGATTATCGGCTTTTGCGTGCATACCTAAAATAACTGCGTCAATATCGTTGGTAATCTTTTCGGCAAACCAACCCATTTGTTCAGGCAGTAAGCCTTTTGCTTGCAAACGCGATTTTGATGGTTCAAAAATAGCATCATCGCTACCTGTAACTACATCGCCTTTATCGTTTAAAGCTAATGCTAAATTGTGCATGGCGCTGCCACCAATTGCTATAAAATGTACACGCATTGTTTTTTATTTTTTTATACCCAAAACTACACTTTTTTAGGGGAATAAAAAAAGTCGGCTTTAAAAACCGACTTTAATTTTTTTAATTTATTTGTTTAGGGTCATCTCCGTATAGATTACTTCCTCTTTCCCCATCGGTAAACAACCATACTAATAATATAATTGAACCTACAATTGGTATTAACCCTACAAAGTAAAACCAACCGCTTTTACCAATATCATGTAACCTACGCACGGCTACTGCTAATGTTGGAATTAAAACAACTAAATTATAAACTATAAATAAGCCATAAAAAATATAAAATAGGGGACTTAACTCACCTTGACTAATAGTTAATATTGAAAAAATTATAGGTAAATAAAATACCATTGCTATTAAAAAATTACATAAAACAAAATTCCAATATTCAGCTCTACGTGCTCTTCCGTTAAAATTTGCGTAGTTTTCAAAAACTACTTTTTTGTACCATTCAATCATACATTTAATTGTTTTAAAATTTATAAGTTTGTTTTTTTTGTGAGATTTAATTAACTCATCTTTAACAAATATAATTTTTTATTTTTATTAAAAAAACAAAAGAATAAAAAACACTCCGTCTTTACTCTTTTATCTATTCTATATTTTCTAAAACTATTGCAAACCTAAATATTTACGAAAATACCCACATTCTGCAATAACATCTTGGTAATATTTAGTATCGCTGTAATTATTTTTTAAATCGATAAAACCTTGCCATTTTTGAATTACAGGCCCTTCGGGATAGCCCCAATAGGTTGTAGTTGAAAAATATTTGGTGTAATAAAAATCGTTACGTTGCGTTTTAGCTAACAAATAACTTAATTTGGCTTTTTGCTCGTTATTTTCGGCAGCATTTTTAGCTAAATTGTAGTATTTTCTTGCGTTTTCCATACTGTACAACATTTTACTGTGTTCATTGCTAATACTGTTGCCGTACTCGTTTATAATATTGTTGTAGTAAAATGCGCGTGCATTACCATAATATGATGCGTTATAAAAAGCATTCCCTACTAAAAGTGCATTGTTGTAAACATCTTCACCTGTAGCAATTTTTGCTTTCATTTCTTTAATTTTTAAAAGAAAATTAAGCTGTGAATATTTTACCGATTGTTTTGCTGCGTGGTCACAATCATTGCAATCTTTAATTTTTCCGTTGAACGGATTACCTGGCAATTCTATCATTTTATAATCAACCATTTCGGTTTCGTAGCGTTCTTTTTCCCAATTGTAAGTTTTGCTTTCAAACGGAGTAATCTTTTCAAACTCGGTAATAGCTTCATCTATTTTATCTTGATAAAACAAATAAATCCCTCTACTTTCATATATATCAGCTAATTTATACGGATAAATTCCAACAAAAAGATCTTGCCAAGCGGTACGTTTATTACTTAAAAGTAATTTTTCCATGGCAATACTTTGTTGCTGATTTTTGTAAAAACCTTTTAAAGAATAGGTTAATTCGGCCATTAAATCATTGCCCTGGTTTTTATACAACGCGCTAATGTATTTTTTTGTAAAATTCTGTAAATAGTCAATTCGACCTTCGCGTACGTAATCTTTCGTAGGAAACGGTTCATCATAAAACAACCAGTTTACATCTTGAATTAGTTTGCCTTCGGTCGCTGCATTCATTTCGTTTACACTTAACAAGTTATTGAACAAACGCAATGCGCGCGCCTGATTTTTTTGATTGCTATTTACCGCCAGTTCATGTGCATTTTTTAAAAAATCATTTGCCTTATTATAATCGCCAACTAATGTATTAAAATATGCTGCGGTTGCTTTCCAAATGTACGGGTTGTGCACTTTTGTATCGTTAGCAACATCGTTTATCCATTTTAATTCCGATGCGTTTATTTTATCTTTTAATTCTTTTTTAATTTTTTTTACATCGATATCTAATTGCTCGTATGCATTATAAGTATTAATTGATTGCTCGTTGATATTAACCCAGCGCGATAGTAAAAAATCAATATGTGGCGAGTTTGGATTTAATTTATACAACTCTTGCATAGCACTGAATTGATTGGTGTAATAACCTTGCAACGCATACAAAACTTCTTTGGTATTTTGAGTAGTTGTTTGTTGCAGCAATGCTTTAAAAGCAGCAGCATCTAAAGGTTTATAATCAAACAAAGCCGATGCCATTAAAGGTTTGCATTGGCTAAAAACCTGTGCAAAAGTAGCGTTAGCTTTTTCGTAGTTTTTTAAACTTTTATATGCACCACCTACATAATTTAATGCTTGGTAATACAAGTTGTTTTTAGGTTGATTTTGATTTGTTGTGTTGAAATAAGCAATTACAGAACTGCGATCGTTTGAATAAAATTTTGAACGAATAAGTTGAAACCAAATACGATTTTTTAGAAATTCATCGTTTTGAACAATATCCTTTTTATAAATATTTTCGATTTTCGACAACAAATCAGTATCGGTATTTAGCTGTTTTCTATTATCGTAATCCCAATAGTCGTACGTTTGGTTAGAATATGTTTCAATACCACGAGCCATTAAAATGAATAAAACAAATTTTGCAGTTTTTTCATCGTTTGTATCTAAACTAAATTTAAAAGGATATTTTTTAAACTCAGCTTCAGGATTTTTTGCTTTACTAATACTTTTTAAGGCATCGTTAATTTTATCATCGTATAAAAAATATTCAACAGTTTCAGGTGTGTATTTGCGCAAATAGCTTGTCCAAGCAGTTATATTTTCTTGTTTAAACAATTCGGTTGAGTTTTGAATACTGTATCCGTTGTAAAAAATGGTATAATCATCGTAAAAAAACGGTTCATATTCTTTATTATTCACCGTGATTTCGGGCGAAAATAAAGAAGCAAAGCTAGATCCCCACTCACCTCCAGCACACGCATAAACGTAAACGCCGTAGCCAAATACAGCGGCCATACTACCAGCTGCTAATAGCTTTAAAATTTTGCTTTTCATAAGTTTTTAAATTTTTTTCGTTTAAATCGTAATATATAATTTCGTTGGGTTTTTGTTTGCTGTATTTTTTTAAATCGCGCATCATTTCACCAAGCTGTTTTTTGGTAACAAACTCTAATTTAATTTCATCGTTTTTTGCTAAATATCTGTCATTAAAAACCACATCACTTGTAACAATAAATCTATTTTCTTTAATTTTTTTAAGTGGGTATCCTTTAAAATCGGTCTCTTTTAAACCACCTATTAAATTGGCTACCTGATTATTACGCACATGCACCCCCCAACTAAAAATTGGCAAAGCTATATTTAAAGGTAACGAATAATTTTGTAAAGATGCTATGTACTTTTCGGCGATTTTTTTGTTGTAGATAGAGTTTTCATCATCGGCACCAATAACGCCCATATTATAATACATTAACACGCCTTTGTTTACTGGTGGAATACCTGTTTTTTGGGGATATTTTACTTGATGCAAACGAATGGTTGCCGATAAATTGCTGTGTAATTTTTTAAAATCTTCTAGAAACTTAAAATAGTTTTGTTTTGATTGCAAACTCCAATCGCAATCAAACTGAATTTCTTCAACGTTTATAGCTGCCGATTGATTGATTTGCTGAATGTATTTATATACTTTGTTAGGCAAACTATCGGTTTGATTCGGTTGTAAAAAAACTTCGTTTTTAATGTAAATTACCGGTACAATATTATACTTTTTTGGCGAATCGTTAAAAACAATTGGCGCCACAGGAATTGCTTGTCCGTTTTGTAAGCCAATGTCAAAATAACGCACGTATAATTTACGAACTTTTAAATGAGTTAAATAGTCTTTTTCGGTAGCTGAAAGTTTAAAATTTGTGCGCCAAAAGTAAAACGTTGTATTAAGTGGTTCTGTTTTAGTTGTACACGAAACCATTAAAATTACAAATAAAACCCACCAATTTTTTTTCATTATTTTTTGATTATATATTGAAATAAAAGTACTGATTTTTAATGTAGAATGTTATACACTTAATTATTTTTTTAGCGAAAGAATTTAGATTGGAGTATGCTTACTTGTATTAACTTTTTAATGAAAAATTGAATCACGTTCGGCTAAAAAAAAGTCCAAGAACAATTGCTCTTGGATTTTTTATTGTTATGAAAATCAGATTACTCATATTCATATAAATATTCAAATTTAGATCCACTTCCATAGTTTCTCAATATTTTTTCAGGAAAATTATCTTTATCATAAGTAATTATAGCATCATAACTTGCATTAGGGTTATTGTTATCTAAATATGAAATAATGTTGTTTGCATTAATTAAAGGATTTATCTTTAAGAAATTTTCAGGAAACAGTTTATATTCTGGATTTATACTAGAGTCATACTTTAAATTTACAATTACCGAACCTGGAATATATGCACCGTTCTCAAAAATTTTAGTCTCAGTTGACTCTAATCTATTGTTTTCATAGGTATAAAAAGTATGAACCATAGAAACATTATCATAAACATCAGTAGTTTCTTCTAGCTTTTTTACTAAAGTACTATTACTATATTCATAAGCTGTTTCTATTCTTGTACAATCAGTTTCATCCTGGTATTTGTAATATTGAGATGATGAACTAATTAAACCATTATTATCATATTTATAAGTCACAGTTCTAACAAAATTTCTAAATGTTCCATCAACTTGTTTGTTTTTATTTTGTTGATTTACTTCTGTTATTTGGTTTTTAGAATTATACACATAGTCTAATGTACCTACAATACCATCATTTCCATAATAAAAATTTTCTCTATTAATAAAATTATTTTCTCCGTACTCATATGTCCTACCTGAGGTAGATGTTTTTATGCTTTTTAATTTCTTAGAAACATTATCAATAGGGTTAACTTGATCATCATTGCTGTTACAAGAAACTAATGTAATGATTGATACAAAGACAGTTATAATTTTTTTCATATTTTAAAGTTTTTACAAACATAAAAAAAGCTTCTCATATGAGAAGCTTTTTTCCTTAAAACATTTAAAAGATTATTTATTATTTAATAATCTTCATTTCGTTGATTAAGTTAGTTGCACCTGCATATTTATCAATAATAAACAAAATATAACGGGCATCAACATTAATGGTACGTTGTAATTTAGGATCAAAAATTACATCACCAGCCATTGCTTCAATATTTCCGTCAAAAGCTAAACCAATTAATTCTCCTTTGCCGTTTAATACTGGCGAACCTGAATTACCACCTGTAATATCGTGATCGGTTAAAAAGTTTACGTGTAACGATCCGTCTTTATCGGCATAATGTCCGTAATCTTTTGCGTTGTATAAATCAATTAAACGTTGTGGGTTATCAAACTCTTCATCACCTTCTTTATGCTTTGCAATAGTACCTTTTAAAGTTGTGTACCAGTTTTTAGTTGCATCGTTAGGGCGGTCTGCGCGACGAGGTAAATCGATTACTTTTCCGTACGTTAAACGCAAAGTTGAGTTTGCATCTGGATAATATTTTGTCTTAGGATTTGCTTGGCGTAAACCTGCTACTAACTTGCGGAAAGCTACATCGTATTTTTCTTTTAACGGAGCTAAATTAGCTGGTTGTTCGCGGTATTTTCCTAATAAATCAGCCGAAATTTTAAACAATTCATCGTTTTCAATCATTTCTTTTTCTGGGTGATTTAAAAACTTCATCATTAAATCTTTCGATGAAAACACACTTCCTGCAAATGCTTTGTTTACTAATTTAGTGTAGTCGTAATTTGTTTTTTCGCCTAATTCTTTAACATAAGGTGCAATTGCATAGCCTTGTGATTTTGTTGCGTATAAGTGTAATTGACTTGCTAACATTTCAGCTTCTAGCGGTCCATGAAATTCTTTATATGCATCGTTAATTGCTTCTTCTAATCTTGGACGCATTTCAGCACGTTTTGCTTCGTTTGCGTTTGCGTATTGTATTAAAGCCGCACCAAAACTATAGGGCATAGCCGCTAAATTTGATGTACGTAAAATTGAAATTAAATAATTATCGTGACGCGATTTTTCGTTTGTAGCTGCATAATAAGCGTTAATATCTGCAATTACATTTCCGTACTCTTCTTTATTTACTTTTTTATTAGCCCATTTATTAAATTTCGCTTCGTTTTTACGCTTTGTTTGTGCTGTTTTTTGTGCAGTTAAAGCATCAATCATTCCTTGACGATTTTTCCAATAATTTGCAACACCAGCGTATTTACCTGCATAAGCTAAACGAACCTCATCGCTTTTATCCATGTATTTTTTCATAACGTCTAAACCTAAACGCGAACCTTCTACCCATGCTGGGTAAGAGTATGATACATTTTGTTGAATTCCTTCAGCTGGCATCCAACGATTTGTTCTACCAGGGTAACCCAAAATCATTGAAAAATCACCTTCTTTTAACCCTTGAATATTGATAGGTAAAAAGTGTTTAGGCTTTAAAGGCACGTTGTTTGGCGAATACTCTGCTGGATTTCCGTTAGCATCGCCATAAACACGAAACATTGAAAAATCAGCTGTGTGGCGTGGCCATTCCCAGTTATCTGTATCGCCACCAAATTTACCAATTGCTGCAGGTGGTGTACCTACTAAACGCACATCGGTATAATCTTGATAAACAAAGTAGTAATATTCGTTTCCTTGAAAGAACGAACGAACTGATACGGTGTATTTTCCACCTTCACTGTTTTCTTTTTCAATTTTTGCAATTTCTTTATTGATTGCCTTTTCGCGTTCAGCTTCGGTCATGTTTTTGTTCACAACACCTAAAATTCGTTTTGAAACATCGTCCATACGAACAAAGAAACGCACCGAAATATCTTTTGGTTTACGCTCTTCGGCTTTAGTTCTAGCCCAAAAACCGTTGGTTAAGATATCGTCTTGCGGAGTTGAAAGTTCTGCAATTTTATCGTACCCACAGTGGTGATTTGTTAATACTAAACCTTGATCAGAAATAATTTCGGCTGTACATCCACCATCAAACTGTACAATAGCATCTTTTAACGAATGGTTATTGATGCTGTAGATTTCTTCAGGAGTTAACTGTAACCCCATTTTTTGCATATCGCGATAGTTTAAACGCTCAATGAACATTAAAAACCACATTCCTTCGTTTGCAAACATACCCAAAGGCATAGCAAGCATAAACAAAGAAAGAAATAAGCTTAATTTTTTCATTATTTTGTTGATTTATTATCTGAATGCGAAGATAATAAAATAACCTGAAAATTATAATAAATAAAAAAATCATCAGAAGATGATTTATTAAAATTTGTAGTATAAACGCCAATTAAAATTAAAATGAATATTTTTTATTGTTCCCAATTCATGATACATACTTTCGTTTGAATATGGAAAACAACCTTCGCTTTCACTTTCGCTTACTTTTTCATTTATAATATTTGAAAATTTTACATTTCGAATTTTATAACCAAGTCCCATTTCTGGTATCATACCAAAACGTTTATTTTTGTTAAACGAAACTACAATGCCGTAATTAATATTTAAACCCATTTTTGTGCGTTGGTAATTGGCTTGATCAAAAAACACATCTTTATTGTTTTTATAATAATAACTTTTAGAAAAACGGTCGGTATGATTGATGTAAAAAAACTCGGCAGAAACATAATGCGGCGATTTTTTTGTAGTTCTATGAAAGAACATAATTTCGGGGCGTATTTCAAACAACTTGTAATTTTCTGTATTCTCAGCTGGTTGTACATACATTATATTATAATTACCATAACCAAAAGTTACACCAGCAGAAATTTTTTCGGTAATATCGCGAAAATAGCCTATATTGTACCTTGGTGCTATTGCTATTTGATTGATTAAGCCAACCGTTAAACGGTTTTTAGGGAACGTTTCTTGCGCTTGTAAGCCACACGAAAACAGCAGGATAAGCAGTATTTTTTTTACAATTTATGTTTTGCAACGAATATAAATAAAAAAATCATCCGAAGATGATTTTTTTATTTTTAATTAAGCATTTGCCATAATTTATCTTTTAATTCAACTAACCCTTGTTGGGCAACAGATGAAATAAACAAATAAGGCAATCCATTAAATTCTTTATCAAGTTGTTCTTTTAATTCTGCCTTTAATTCGTCGTCCAACATATCACATTTTGAAATGGCAATTAAACGATCTTTATCTAACATTTCTGGGTTATAACGGCGTAGCTCATCTAACAAAATATCGTATTCTTTTTTAATATCGTCGGCATCCGCAGGTATTAAAAACAGCAACGTAGAATTTCGTTCAATATGGCGTAAAAAATAATGACCTAAGCCTTTACCTTCTGCTGCACCTTCAATAATACCAGGAATATCGGCAATTACAAACGATTTAAATTCACGGTATTCAACAATTCCTAAGTTTGGTTTTAGGGTAGTAAACGGGTAGTCGCCAATTTTTGGTTTTGCTGAGGTAAGTACCGACAATAAAGTTGATTTACCAGCATTTGGAAAGCCCACCAAACCAACATCGGCTAAAACTTTTAATTCTAAAATAATATCAAGCTCTTCACCAGGGATACCTGGTTGTGCATATCGTGGTGTTTGGTTTGTTGACGAGCGAAAGTGCCAGTTTCCTAAACCACCTTTTCCCCCTTTTGCCAATATTTTTTCTTCACCGTTTTCGGTAATTTCAAATAAAAATTCGCCTGTTTCTTTATCTTTTACAACGGTTCCTAAAGGCACATCAATGTACTTATCTTCACCATCGGCACCCGTACTGCGGCTGCTACCACCATCGCCACCATGACCGGCTTTTATATGGCGTTGAAAACGCAAATGGTGCAAGGTCCATAAACTTTCATTTCCACGAATAATTACGTGACCACCACGACCACCATCACCTCCATCGGGTCCACCTTTTTCAATAAATTTTTCGCGGTGTAAATGTGATGATCCTTTACCACCTTTACCAGATGCTACATATATTTTTACGTAATCTACAAAATTTCCCTCTGTCATTATTTTAATCTTTTAATAGGGTAATACCTATTTTATCAATTTTTACTCCGGTTGAAGCTAATACTTCAAACTCCATTTTATTCCATATTAATTTTTCGCCCGTTTTTGGTATGTACGATAATTCTTTCATTACCAAACCGCTAACAGTTGTTACATCGTAATCGGGCATTAATTCGTCTAATTCAAAATACGATAGCAAATCGTGTAATGGATAAAATCCATCAACAATCCATTTACCTTCTTCAATTTCTTCTAACTTAAATTCTTCGTCGTAAAATTCAGAAGCATCGCCTACTAACGATTCTAAAATATCATTCAACGTAATTACACCTTGAATTACGCCGTATTCATCGGAAACTAATGCGTAATGATTTTTTGAAGCTTTAAATTGTTCTAAGGCTTTATAGGCCGAAGTATGTTCTATAAAAAAAGTTGGTTCTTTAAGTATTGATTTTAAATCAACATTATTTTTTTCGAACAACAAGAACAAATCTTTTAACGATACAACCCCAATAACTTCGTCTAAACCACCTTCGCAAACGGGGTAAAAAGAATGCAATTCATCAATTACTTTATCTTTTAATTCTTGTAAAGTGTCTTCACAATTTAAATAAACTACCGATTTTCTGTGGGTCATTAACGCATTTACTTTTAAATCGCCAATATTAAAAACACGTTCTACAATGTCTTGTTCTATTTCTTGTACTTCGCCTACTTCTGTGCTTTCTTTAATAATCGACCTAATTTCTTCTTCGGTAACTTTACCGTCGGCAGTGGGTTTTATATTCAGAATTTTTAGAAGTAAATCAGACGATTTTGTAAGCAACCAAACAAACGGAGCTGCAATTTTTGATATAAAAGTCATTGGTATTGCTACCATTTTTGATATAGTTTCCGGATAATTTAATCCTAAGCGTTTGGGTACTAATTCTCCTAAAATTAAGGTGAAAAATGTTAATAACACCAAAACTACACCAACACTTAACGATGCTGCATAAGGTTGTAACGTTGGTATTTTTGCTATTGTAGCTTGTAAATCGGTTGTGATTTTATCGCCCGAATAAATACCTGTTAAAATACCTATTAGGGTAATACCTATTTGTACGGTTGACAGAAAATTATTAGGTTCATCGACCAATTTTAATGCAGCTTTTGCACTGCTACTACCCTTTTTTGCAGCAAGTTCTAACCTATTTTTTCGGGAGGAAACTAATGCCATTTCCGACATTGAAAAAACGCCGTTTAAAAGTATTAAAACAAAAATTATTAAAATTTCCAATGTGTGTTTTATTAAATGCAAATAATCTTACTCTAAATTACAAAAAAGAGTAAGATTATTTAAACTATTTTTTTTATTATTAAAATTGGTCAATAACAGTGCTTAACCTTTGGGTAATTTCTGCTATAGTTCCTATACCGTTTACGGCGTGGTATTTATTTTGTTTTTGGTAAAAATCAATCAACGGAGCTGTTTTTTCGTTATATTCATCGTAACGTGTTCTAATTTTTGCTTCGTCTTGATCGTCTGGTCTTCCCGATGTTTTTCCGCGTTCTA
This sequence comes from Myroides sp. JBRI-B21084, assembly GCF_030545015.1. GTDB lineage: Bacteria > Bacteroidota > Bacteroidia > Flavobacteriales > Flavobacteriaceae > Flavobacterium. The sequence goes on along the minus strand of NZ_CP120653.1, from coordinate 2,409,296 downwards.
AAATACGTTGCACTAAAATATCGTCATCGGCTTCTAAAGCAACAGTTGCAGTTACGCTTAAATTAATTGATTGTAAAAAAGCGTCTAAAGCTTCGGCTTGCGCAATGGTTCTTGGAAAACCATCAAACAAAAAACCAGCTTTATCCATATTTTTTGTTACTTCGTTTTTCAACATATCAATAGTAATAGAATCGGGCACCAATTCGCCGTGGTCCATAAACTCCTTTGCTTTTTTACCTAATTCGGTTTCGTTTTTAATATTGTATCTAAAAACATCGCCCGTAGAAATGTGCGTAAGGTTGTATTTTTCTTTTAAAAATTCTGCCTGTGTACCTTTACCAGCACCGGGCTTTCCGAATAAAACTATTGCAATCATTTTTATGTTATTTTATTTGATAAACTTCGGGTAAATTTCTGCCTTGCTTGTTGTAATCTAAACCGTACCCTACAATAAACTTGTTGGGAATGCTAAAGCCAATATGGTTAATTGTTACATTTTGCTTATAAGCTTCGGGTTTAAAAAACAAAGTTGCAACCTGCAAACTTTTTACCTTATGTGTGTTTATTAGTTGTTGTAAAGCGGTAATGGTTGTACCTGTATCAACAATATCTTCTACAATTACAACGTGTTTATTGGTTAAATCTACATCTAACCCTAATAATTGGGTTACATTACCAGTTGTGGTGGTGCCTTGGTACGATGCTAATTTTACAAACGATACTTCCGCAGGTGCTGTGTAGTATTTAAGTAAATCGGCAGCAAACATAAACGCGCCATTTAAAACCACTAAAAAAACAGGAATTTCATCCTTTAGATTTTCGTGCAAATTGGTTGCTATACGTTGTATTTCTTTATTTATTTCTTGTGCAGAAATATAAGGTACAAACGTTTTATCTAAAATTTTAAGTTCCATATTTATTTTTAACGGTGCAAATATACAAATACAGCTACTTTAATTAAAGTTTATTCGCAATTTTGCCAAATATATTTTTATTTTTAGCATAAATTACCATTTTAATAATTTTATATGAATGTAATTACCTATTTTTCAAACAATAAGCATAATTTAAGTATCAACAGCAGAACGCTGGCTATGAATTATGTTTTGAATGAACATATTACCGCTAAAGATTTTTTAGAAGTAATTTACAGTGTAGATGCTAAACAAAAAATTGTATTGTATCATGCCTTAGACATGTTGGTAGAACGCCATATTGATTATTTAAATACCGCTTTAGATTTGTATTTACAAAAAGCTTTAAATGAAACACATGAATCTAATAAAAGGTGTGTATCGCGTACGCTTTTCCACCAACTAAAAAACAACAAAAACATATATGATAAGTCACAAAAAAAGCAAATTATACAAACAATGTTCGATTGGATTATATTGCCTTCGGCAGTTGCAACACGTGTAAATGCAATAAATATACTTTATTTTTTGGTAGATGAAGAAATCTGGATTAAAGACCATTTAATTGCACTTATTGAACAAAACTTGCTTTTACAAGAACCATCGTTTTTAAGTCGTGGTAGAAAAATTTTAAAACTGCTTCACAAACAAAAATCATGATTTTACATTTTTTTAATGTTGTATGAAACAGTATCTTTGCAGCCATAAAAACAACAATACAATGAACTATTTTTCTTCTGATTTTAAATTAGGCATTTTAGGTGGCGGACAATTAGGCAAAATGATGCTAACCGAAACCCGAAAGTTTGATATTCAAACGTATGTAGTAGACCCAAGTGCCGAAGCGCCTTGCCAATTTGGTGCTACTAAATTTTTTCAAGGTTCGTTAACCGATTACGAAACCGTGATTAATTTAGGAAATCAGGTAGATGTTTTAACTATTGAAATTGAAAATGTAAATTTAGAAGCTTTAGAAACCTTAGAAAATCAAGGTAAAAAAGTATATCCTTCGCCAAAAACCTTACGCTTAATTAAAAATAAAGGCAACCAAAAAGACTTTTATACCCAAAATAATATTCCTACAGCACCCTACAAACGCTATAGTTTATTGCAAAACTTAAAAAGCGATGTTGAAAACGGTGTTGTTGAATTGCCTTTTGTTTGGAAAGCAACCGAAGGTGGTTACGATGGGAACGGTGTTAAAGTGGTTCGTAAAGTAACCGATTTTGATTTGTTACCAGAAACCGAATGTATTGCAGAAACAATGATTCCATTTAAAAATGAATTAGCGGTAATTGTAGCACGTTCGGCATCGGGCGAAATCAAAACCTATCCTGTGGTAGAAATGGAGTTTCACCCAGAAGCCAATCAGGTTGAATATGTAATTTGTCCGGCTCGTATCGATGATAATGTTGCAAACAACGCGCGTGAAATTGCCTTAAAAGTTTCAGAAAGTTTTAATCACGTGGGTTTGTTGGCTGTAGAAATGTTTCAAACCGAAGATGATAAAATTTTAGTGAACGAAGTTGCTCCACGTCCGCACAATTCGGGTCATTATTCTATCGAAGCGAGTTACACCTCACAATTTGAACAACACATTCGCGCTGTTTTAGATTTACCTTTAGGAAATACCGACAGTAAGGTTGCCGGAATTATGGTGAATTTAGTAGGCGAAGAAGGATTTTCGGGGCAAGTAGTTTATGAAAATATCGAAAAAATCATGGCGATTGATGGTGTTACTCCGCATATTTACGGAAAACGCGAAACACGTCCGTTCCGCAAAATGGGACATGTTACTATTGTAAACGAAAACATGACCGAAGCGCGTAAAGTAGCTCAACAAGTTAAAGAAACCATTAGAGTGATTTCGAAGTAGTATTATTTTTATTAGATTTTTTTATTAACTTTAATGTAAATTTCTTTAAAATGAGCACTTCAGAATTACAACTAAAGCTAGATATAATCAACAGAATTACCGAATTAAAAGAAATTCGTGTAATTAAGGAAATTAAAAAACTTTTAGATTTTGAACTAGAAGAGAACTTGTATGAGTTATCTTCTGAGCAAAAAAATCGAGTTGCAGAAGCAAGAAAGGAATATAAAAAAGGTGATTATATTACTAATGAAGAAGCTGATAAAGAAATTGACCAATGGCTAAAAGAAGAATAGTTTGGACAAAAACTGCTCATTTAGAAAGAATAGAAATACTGACTTATTGGTATAATAAAACCAAGTCAAAAACATATTCAAAAAAGCTTAATAAATTATTTTCCGAAACGATAAAACTACTCTGTACACATCATGAAATAGGAAGAGCTTCGAAAGATAGTTCCATAAGGATAACCATTGTACGAGATTATTTGATTTTTTACGAATTTACGACAACCGAACTAATAATTTTATCTGTTTGGGATACAAGAAGAGATGAAAAAGAAACTGAATTTGATTACATCTCATAAATACTAAAAATATATAAACAAAAAATGAAAGTAGCAGTAGTAATGGGCAGCATTTCGGATATGCCGGTAATGCAACAAGCCATAGATATATTAAACGAATTTGGAGTAGAAACACATGTTGATATTGTATCGGCACACAGAACACCAGAAAAATTAGTCGATTTTTCTAACAGCGCACATAAAAACGGCATCAATGTAATTATTGCAGGTGCTGGTGGTGCGGCACATTTACCAGGAATGGTAGCAAGTATGAGTCCATTACCTGTAATTGGTGTTCCAGTAAAGTCGAGTAATTCTATTGACGGTTGGGATTCGGTTTTATCAATACTGCAAATGCCAGGCGGTGTTCCTGTAGCAACGGTTGCTTTAAACGGAGCTAAAAACGCAGGATTGTTGGCTGTACAAATTTTAGCAAGTCAAAATGTAGATTTACTTCAAAAAATGATTGATTATAAATTAGGTTTGAAAGAAGCGGTTTTAAAAGCAGCCGAAGGTTTAAAATAATAAAAAGAGCGACTGAAAAGTTGCTCTTTTTATTGCTGCAAGGTTTCAAAAAACTTTGTTGTTTTTTAATTTAAGATTATTAACATCTTTAAGAAAATTTACATAAAGATATACATCCTGATTTTTCTCAGATGATAAATTAATCTTGTAATATTTAAAAATTGACAAAGTAAAACAATCTAATATATTTAATAGAATTTCAAGTTGATTAGCTATTTGTATTTCTCTTTCTTCTGGTATGCTATATCGAAAATAATCAATTACATTTTTTGAGTTATGAGCTTCACCACTCAAATGTTTATAGAGATTTATAAAAAATCCTTCACTTAATCTAAATCTATTCCCTTTACGAACAAAATCTATTATATAGTCCGTCATTGTTTTACTTATTATACTCCCATTTTTAACTAAACATAAATTTTTTTTATCAATGGCTTGCAAAGGGATGTTCTGTAAAACATGCATTCTCATCTTCATCATATATTCATCTTCTTTCTCTTTATATTCTAAATAAAATTCACTCTCTTTTTTAAATTTCATTTTTTGATCTTTAAAGTACTGATATTCAAATATAATGTAATTAAAATCAGCTTCCTCTTCAGAACTACTTTCTGTAAAAATATTATCAAAATAAACAATTGATTCTAGAATATTTCTAATAATACTTACGATAGTATTAAAGTCGTAAATTCTATCATTAGTATTATCTAAAAGAGTAATTAAGCTTCTTATATTTATAAAAACTTTATCTACAAAATATTTCGAATGAGTATGTCTATTATTCAACTCATCTAACAATCGTATTTTTAAAAGTAAATCATTAATACACTTTAACTTTTGTTTATTACTTTCAAAACTTGACGAATTTAACATTGTGTTAATTTTTAATATCGAATCTTCTTCTGAAATATTATATTTTTTTGATATTTCTTGTACATTAACTTCCATAGATATCTTTTTACCAATCTAATATACTAAATTTTCAATTTGCTTTAATACTTCTTTAACGATATTATCCTTACTTTTAAGGTTTAATTTTAAACGATTCAATGGAAAATATTTTATTAACAAATTTCGATACAGCTCCGTTTTCACAAATAAAAACCGATAATTACGAACCTGCTTTTGATGAAGCTATTAAACAAGCAAAAGCAGAAATTCAACAAATTATTACAAATAGTAACACTCCTACTTTTGAAAATACAATTGAAGCCATGGCTTTTTCGGGTATGCAATTAGACCGTATTTCGAACATCTTTTTTAACTTAAATTCGGCCGAAACCAACGAAGAATTACAAAAAATAGCCCAAGTTGTTGCTCCAAAACTATCGGCTTTTGGTAACGATATTTCGCTAAATCCTGATTTATTTAAACGTGTTAAACAAGTGTTTGATACAGCAGACAAATCAACCTTAACTACCGAACAAAACACGTTGTTAAATAAAACGTACAAAGGTTTTGCACGCAATGGTGCATTGTTAAATGATGAGCAAAAAGAAAATTTACGCCAAATTGATGCGCAATTATCGGTACTTTCATTACAATTTAATGAAAATATTTTAGCCGAAACCAACGCATATCAACTGCACATAACCAACGAAGAAGATTTAGCCGGATTACCCGAAGGTGTTGTTGAAGCTGCCAAAAACTTAGCAGAGCAACAAGAAAAACAAGGCTGGATTTTCACTTTAGATTATCCAAGTTATTTACCATTTGTTACCTACGCTAAAAACCGAGAATTACGAAAAGAAATTACTATTGCTAATGGTAAAAAAGGGTTTCAAAAAAACAATTTTAATAACGAAGCTATTGTTTTAAAAATTGTAACACTACGCAACCAACGTGCACAATTATTGGGTTATAAAAACCACGCTGCTTTTGTGTTAGAAGAACGTATGGCGCAAAATCCAGAAAAAGTATTGACTTTTTTAAACGATTTATTGATAAAAGCCAAACCTGCTGCACAAAATGAGTTTGATGAATTGACAGTTTACGCACAAAAATTAGATGGAATTGACAGTTTAGAAAAATGGGACGGTAGTTATTACAGCGAAAAACTAAAACAAGAACGTTTTAATTTAGACGATGAAGCCCTAAAACCTTACTTTAAACTAGAAAATGTGTTAAATGGTGCGTTTACCGTTGCAGAAAAATTGTTTGGTTTGCATTTTAACGAAGTTTTTACAGTAGATACCTACCACAACGATGTGCAAACTTTTGAAGTTAAGAATGAAAGTGGCGAAAAAATTGCCCTTTTTTATACCGATTTCTTTCCACGAAAGGGAAAACGCAATGGCGCATGGATGACATCTTTTAAATCGCAATGGATTAAAAACGGAGTTAACGAACGCCCACATGTTTCAATAGTTTGTAACTTCACCCCTCCTACTTCATCAAAACCATCGTTACTAACATTTAACGAAGTAACAACGTTGTTTCACGAATTTGGTCATGCGTTACACGGCATGTTGGCAAATACAACTTACCCATCGTTATCGGGCACATCGGTTTACTGGGATTTTGTAGAACTTCCTAGTCAAATAATGGAAAACTGGGTGTATCAACCTGAAACATTGGCTTTGTTCGCCAAACATTATGAAACAGGCGAAACCATTCCACAAGTTTATATTGATAAAATTAAAGAAAGTGCTAACTTTTTAGAAGGAATGGCTACGTTACGTCAATTAAGTTTTGGTTTGTTAGACATGGCTTGGCATACAAAAAACCCTGAAAGCATAGACAGTTTAAAAGAATTTGAAAATCAAGAATTTGAAAGCACAAAACTGTATCCCGATGTTGCAGAAAATGCCATGAGCACCGCTTTTTCGCACATTTTTGCTGGTGGATACGCCGCTGGCTATTATTCATACAAATGGGCCGAGGTTTTAGATGCCGATGCTTTTGATTATTTTGAACAAAACGGAATTTTTAACAAAGAAATCGCTACTAAGTTTAAAAATCATATTCTATCGCAAGGTGGCACCGATCATCCTATGACGCTTTATAAAAATTTCCGTGGACAAGAACCATCGCCAAATGCACTTTTAAAACGTGCCGGATTAATTTAAATTAACATTATAAGTAGAATTTATGACAACACCCACCACCGTTCAAGAATATTTAGATCAGTTAACACCAGACAGAAAAGAAGCGTTCACAAAATTATACGAAACCGTTAAAAACAACATTCCAAAAGAGTTTCAAGAGTATTTTATTTACAACAACATAGGTTTTGTGGTGCCTAAAAGTATTTTCCCGGCAGGATATCATTGCACGCCCGAATTGCCTTTACCTTTTGTAAATCTAGCATCGCAAAAAAGTCATATTGCATTGTATCACATGGGTATTTACATGATGCCTAATGTGTACCATTGGTTTGTTAGTGAATATCCTAAATACAGCAAACGCAAATTAGATATGGGTAAAAGTTGCATTCGATTTAAAAAAACAGACGATATTCCGTTTGAATTAATCGCACAACTTATGCAAAAAATTTCGGTAAGTGAATATGTAAACATTTACCAAAGCAATTTAAAAAAGTAATAATACACACAAAAACATATAACTAATTTAAAAAATTAACTATATTTAAAGCATTAACATTAAAAATACAAATAATGGCGAAAATACATGCTTATTTAAATTTTAACGGCACTTGCGAGTAAGCTAATTTATTTACTAAATAATTGATACTATGAAATTTTTAAAATACTTATTTTTTAGTGTTTTAGGTATTGTTGCCTTGGCACTAGCAGTTGCAGCCTTTTTACCAAAAACGTTTCATGCCGAAGGTTCGGCTGTAATAAACAAACCCAACCAAGATGTTTTTAACTACGTAAAACTAATTAAAAACCAAGAAAATTTTGGGGTGTGGTTTGATATGGATCCAAATATAAAATCTACTTCTGAAGGCGTTGACGGTACCGAAGGTTTTAAATACAGTTGGACAAGCGAAGAAGTAGGCAACGGTGCCCAAGTTATTACTAAAATTACCGAAGGCAGCCGTGTTGCTATTGATTTGTTTTTAATGGATAATGCAGAACCAGCTAAATCGTTTTTTACAACCGAAGCAATTTCTGATAACCAAACAAAAGTTACTTGGGTGGTTGATGGCGAAATGCCCTACCCTTTTAACATTATGAATTTGTTTTACAATATGAATAAAGACTTTGAAAAAGGAACCGCAAACCTTAAAGAAGTTTTAGAAAAACAATAAACTTGTTACCAAACAAAAGTCTGTAAATTAAAAATTACAGGCTTTTTTATTAGTTAAAATTATAAAATAATGTAAAAAACACACACAAACACTTATAACTTTTTAATTTTGTAGCATTAGTAAAGCAATATGAAATTAAACAATTATAAATATTTGGTTTTTGCGGTATTTTTTTCTTTTTCGCTTGTATCATGCGTAGGGCAACAATACCACAAACCTGCAAAAGTAACGGTAGTAAAAAAATCCGAGAGCAATTCAACTCCGTTTCCTTCACAACCAAGCAGCAACCAAACAAATACAAACAATCTAAATTTAAATCTACCCGAAATAAACCGCGAATTTCGTGCGGCTTGGGTAGCAACTGTTGCTAATATTAATTGGCCCAGCAGAAAAAACCTTTCCACCGAAGACCAAAAACAAGAAGCACTTAAAATTTTAGATTTATTACACAACGCTAACTTTAACGCGGTAATTTTCCAAGTGCGTCCGTCTGCCGATGCGCTTTATAAAAGTAGTTTAGAACCTTGGTCATGCTATTTAACGGGCGAAACTGGCAAATGCCCCGTGCCTTTTTACGACCCTTTAGAGTTTTGGATAGATGAGGCACACAAACGCGGTATGGAATTGCATGTTTGGTTAAATCCTTACAGAGCACATCATTTAAGCGCGGGCAGCGTTAATAGCGAATCTATGGTGCGCAAATCGCCAAGCAACATTGTAAAACTTAAAAACGGAATGTATTGGTTTGATCCTGCTAGTAGTAAAACTCAAAACCATGTTTCAGATGTTGTTAAAGATATTGTTTCGCGTTACGATATTGACGGCGTGCATTTTGATGATTATTTTTACCCTTATCCATCGTACAACGGTGGTGCCGATTTTCCCGATTACGAATCGTGGAACAATTACAAAAACAACAACGGAACGCTTTCTAAAGCCGATTGGCGCAGAGATCACGTTAATAAATTTATTGAGCGCATCAATAAAGAAATCAAACAAACAAAACCTTATGTAAAATTCGGTATAAGTCCGTTTGGTATTTGGAAATCGGGCTACCCTGCTGGTGTGGTTGGTTCATCTCAATTTGATGAGTTATTTGCCGATGCTAAATTGTGGCTTAACAAAGGCTGGATTGATTATTTTTCTCCTCAATTGTATTGGCCTATCAATTCAAAAAGACAAAATTTTCAGGATTTATTAGAATGGTGGCAAAGCGAAAATACATTAAACCGACATTTATGGCCAGGTTTAAACACTGTTGAAGTGAATGTACCTAATAAAGCTACCGAAATTGTAAATCAACTTAAAATTGCTCAAAACGTTTTAAATAAAAACAACTTAGGCGCTATACATTACAGTGTAGCTGGGCTTACAAATAATAGCGAAATGACTACTGCCCTAAAAAACGGACCATACAAACAAAAAGCCATCATACCAATGTGTCCGTGGTTAAAAAGTACACCTTTAAATACCCCAAATTTACAACTGCAACATATAAGCAACAATGTTGTAGCTCAATGGAGCACTACAAACAGCAACAATGTTTTTCAATGGGTGTTGTACAGCAAATATGGTAATACGTGGCATTACGATATTTATCCTAAACAACAAACAAACGCAACAGTACCGCTCATAAAAAACAACGAAAACTGTACTACTTTGGTTTTAAAAGCAATTGACCGATTAGGAAACGAAAGCCAAGCGGTTGTTAAAAAAATATAAGTGTTTATGGAACAATATATTGTACTTTTAAAAGGCGTAAATGTATCGGGCAAAAACATTATTAAAATGGCTTTGTTAAAAGATGCCTTAACCAAAACAGGTTTTACAAACGTAACTACTTACATACAAAGCGGCAATATTGTTTTGCAAAGTAATTTAACTGCCCCACAAATTCAAGAAACTATAAACCAATTAATCTATACCGAATTTCAATTACAAATTGCTATTTTTTGTTTAACTACTGCCCAAATTAAACAAGCATTGCAAAACAACCCATTCCCCGAAAGTGCACCTGGCAACAAAGTATTTATTACTTTTTTAAAAGATACCCTTACCACCGATGCCCTTTTACAAATTGAACAAACAAATTGGAGCAACGATAAAGTAGTTATTATTAACAACGTTTTGTATTTTTATTTGGTTGAAGGTATGGGGCAATCTAAACTTAACAACAACTTTTTTGAACGCAAACTACACACCACAGCTACAGGTCGTAATTTAAATACGCTTAATAAATTAGTAGCAATGGTTTAGGTATTCTTATTTATAATTTTAAATAGGTGGCTTAGAGAACCTCAGCCACCTGTAACACGAGTTCCCTGAGGTACTCGAAGCCACATACAAAACAAAAAAACTCCCGAAATTCTTCGGGAGTTTTTAGATTATGAATAAAAAGCAATTATGCTTCCATATACGCTTCAATAGGTGCACAAGAACAAACAAGGTTTCTATCACCATATGCATCATCAACACGACGTACACTTGGCCAGAATTTGTTTTCTGCAACATACTCTAACGGATAAGCTGCTTTTTCACGAGAATAAGGTAATTCCCAAGTTTGTGCAGTTAACATAGCCAAAGTATGTGGTGCATTTTTAAGCACATTGTTCGAATCTTCAGCAGTAACAGCTTCAATTTCTTTACGAATTGATAGCATTGCATCGCAAAAACGATCTAATTCTGCTAAATCTTCACTTTCGGTTGGTTCAATCATTAACGTACCTGCAACTGGGAACGATACCGTAGGTGCATGGAAACCGTAGTCCATTAAACGTTTTGCAATATCGGTAACTTCAATACCTTTTGCTTTAAACATACGGCAATCAATAATCATTTCGTGTGCTGCACGACCACATTCACCAGAGTATAACACTTCATACCCTTCTTGTAAACGCGCTTTCATATAGTTTGCGTTTAAAATAGCTGTCATGGTAGATTGTTTTAAACCATCGGCACCCAACATACAAATGTATCCGTACGAAATTAAACAAACCAATGCCGAACCATAAGGTGCTGCCGAAATAGCTGTAATAGCGTTATCTCCACCTACTTTAATTACAGGGTTTGTTGGTAAAAATTCTACTAAATGTTGCGCCACACAAATTGGACCAACACCTGGACCACCACCACCATGTGGAATTGCAAAAGTTTTGTGTAAGTTTAAGTGACAAACATCGGCACCAATACGTGCTGGGTTTGTTAAACCAACTTGTGCGTTCATGTTAGCACCGTCCATATATACTTGTCCACCGTTTTCGTGGATTAAGTTTGTGATTTCGATAATAGATGATTCGTACACCCCGTGAGTTGATGGGTAAGTAATCATTACACATGATAAATTATCTTTGTGTAATTCTGCTTTTGCACGTAAATCTTCAACATCAATATTACCTTCTTCGGTAGTTTTAGTAACAACTACTTTCATACCAGCCATTGCAGCCGATGCAGGATTTGTACCGTGTGCCGATGCAGGAATTAAAGCAATATTTCTATGACCTTCGCCACGTGATTCATGATACGCACGTATAACCATTAAACCAGCATATTCACCTTGCGCGCCCGAGTTTGGTTGTAAGGTAGTACCTGCAAAACCTGTAATTACATTTAATTGCTGCTCTAACTTATGCAACATTTTTAAATACCCTTGGGTTTGTTCTGCTGGTGCAAATGGGTGAATATTATTCCAATTAGGGTTACTTAACGGCAACATTTCTGCTGCTGCGTTTAATTTCATGGTACAAGAACCTAACGAAATCATAGAGTGGTTTAAAGCTAAATCTTTACGCTCTAACTTTTTAATGTAACGCATTAATTGCGATTCTGAATGATACGTATTGAAAACATCATGTTCTAAAAAGGTAGATGTACGTTCTAAACTTACAGGAACTAATGCTTCTTGCGATAATTCGGTTACTGTTTCAAAAGATTTACCTGCAACCTCAGCAAAAATACCAACTACTGTATTGATATCGTTAAAAGAAATTGTTTCGTTTACAGAAATTGATACTGTATTTGCATCAACGTAATAAAAGTTAAATTCTTTAGCTTCGGCAACAGCTTTTACTTTAGCAGCGTCGGCTTTAACCAAAATGGTATCAAAATAAGCATTATTTACTTGCTCAAAACCTAATTTTGTTAATTCGTTTTCAATAGTAACTGCTTTAGCGTGCGTTTCGTTTGCAATACGACGTAAACCTTGCGGACCGTGATAAACAGCATACATACCAGCCATAACTGCTAATAAAACTTGCGCTGTACAAATGTTTGAAGTTGCTTTTTCGCGTTTAATATGTTGCTCACGTGTTTGTAAAGCCATACGCAACGCACGGTTGCCGTTTGTATCTTGTGAAACACCAATGATACGCCCTGGCATAGAACGTTTATATTCTTCTTTAGTTGCGAAGAAACCAGCGTGTGGACCACCAAAACCTAACGGAATACCAAAACGTTGTGTGCTACCAACTACAACATCGGCACCCATTTCGCCCGGTGATTTTAAACGAGCTAACGATAAAATATCGGCAGCTACTGCAACTTTAATATCTTTTGAGTGTGCTTGGTTAATAAAATCTTCGTAGTTATGAACTTGCCCATATTTACCTGGATATTGTAAAATAGCAGCGAAGAAATCATCAGAAAAACCAAATGTTTCGTGGTTACCAACAACAACTTCAATACCAATTGGAGTAGATCGTGTTAATAAAACCGAAAGTGTTTGAGGTAAAATTTCTTCAGAAACAAATAATTTATTGGCATTGTTCTTTTTTTGATCTCTTGTACGAACATCGAACAATAAAGCCATTGCTTCGGCAGCAGCTGTAGACTCGTCTAACAACGAAGCGTTAGCAATTTCCATACCCGATAATTCAATTACCGTAGTTTGAAAGTTTAATAAAGCTTCTAAACGACCTTGTGCAATTTCTGCCTGATAAGGAGTATAAGCTGTGTACCAGCCTGGATTTTCGAAAATATTTCTTTGAATTACAGCCGGAACAATTGCTTCGTTATATCCTAAACCAATCATAGATTTAAATACTTTATTTTCGGCACCTAATGCTGTTGCATGTGCTAAATAATCGTATTCTGTCATAGCTGGATCTAAAACGATATCTTTTTCTAAACGAATTTTGTCTGGAAATGTTTCATATAACAATTGATCCATATCTTTTACACCCACGGTGTTAAACATGTGTTGTAAGTCGGTTGCTCTGGGGCCAATGTGTCTCAAAGCAAAAGCATTTGTCTTCATCTGCTAGTAATAAAATTATTAGTTGTGTTTAAAGTATGCAAAAATACAACTAATATTTGATTAATTTTACGGCTTACACAAATAAAGTTTTTGACACGTAATAAGTTATGCAACAGCTTCACTCCAAAACTGTTATTAACCTTTTTAACTGGTACTTACAAGCTAGTTTACATGTTGCTTTAGCCACTACCGCTTTAGTACAAATGACTTTTTATTTTTGTTATTTACCTTTTAACACTCCGGTAACTTTTATGGTTTTTTTTGGTACTGTATTTAGTTATAATTTTATTAAATATGCACCACTTATTTCAAGTAAAAAAAAGCTAACTTTATTTTTAAAAAGCATTGTTTGGGTAAGTTTTATTAGCCTTATAATTGCTGGTATTAGCTTTTTATTTTTAAGTATCAAAGCGCAATTACTCACACTATTTTTTGGTTTTTTGTGTGTATTATATGTTTTTCCTATTGCAAAAGCTAAAACTAATTTACGCAATCTTGCAGGTATTAAAATTTACATTGTATCGTTATGTTGGGCAGGTGTAACCACATTATTGCCAATTGTAAATGCTAATTTAAGTATTGAAAACGATGTAGTTTTTAAATTTTTACAGCGTTTTATTTTAACGTTGATTCTTATTTTAATTTTTGAAATTAACGATTTAAAATACGACGATATTCGCCTTAAAACAGTTCCGCAAACCATTGGTGTTTTAAAAACCAAATATTTTATAGCCTTGTTGTTTATACCTTTTTACTTTTTAGAATTTTTAAAAGTAAATTACTATGGCAACCAGTGGTTTATAAATTTAATTTTGATTTTTGTAATGGGTGGATTTACTTATTTTGCACATCCTAACAGATCAAAATACTATACACTTTTTTGGGTAGAAAGTGTGCCTGTTTTATGGTTTTTGTTAATTGTTTTATTCAATTATTTTTAGAAAAAAATGAAAAAAATTATACTCGTTTTACTGTTATTTCCTCTTTTTATTAACGCTCAAACATCGTATGAGTTAACCAATTTCTCTGACAGCTACTTTGCTAAAATTATTGATACTACTAACGAAAATTCTGAAGTAGAAACCAATTGTTTGCTTAAAATCTATCTAAAAAACAATAACAAGTTAATTTTTTCTGCACCTGCGTTTTATTCAGATGCCGATTTAGAAGGTTCAAAAATTAAATCGAACATAAAACAAATACCTTATGGCGAACAAAGCATTTTAATTTTTGAAGATTTTAATTTTGATGGAACAAAAGATATTGCTTTGCGTACGGGATATTACAGTTGCTACGGTGGCCCATCGTTCGCAATTTATTTGGCAACTAAAAACAGTTTTGTTTACAACGAAAGTTTTACCGAATTAGGTTCAAATTACTGCGGAATGTTCACAGTTGATACCGAAAAGAAACAATTAAGCACCATGACAAAAAGCGGTTGTTGTTGGCACCAATATTCAACTTATGTGGTAGAAAAAAATCAGGTTATTCCTATTGAAATAATAGAAGAAAGTTACTCGGGTGTTTTTGTTGATTATTCTATTAAAAAACGTGTAAATGGCAAAATGACAGAAAGCACTTACAAAGAATTTCCCACAGAAAACAAACCAGAATTTACCATTATTTTTGAAAACGGTAAAAAAATGCACCTTATGTCAATTTATGGTAACGAACATTTAGGCTATGTTTTTACCAACGCCAAAAATGTGGTAGAATTGTTTATAGATGCTGATTTTACCTACAATAAAACCAACCAAACCGTATCGTTTAAAAACGGTAACACAACTTATATTGTTTCAGAAAAAGGCATTGTAGTAAAAGACGGCACCAAAACACATCATCTTAACAAAATCAAGAAAATAACAGGTGCATTTAACAACATAAAATGGAACAAACTAAGCAATGTACAACTAAATTAACCTAAGCCGCACTTTCTAAATTTGAAATAATTTTTTCAATTTCTACAGCTTTTTTAAACTGATTTTTCAGCAATAAATCGCCGTATTTTTTTTGATAATTTTCAATTGTTTTATTTAAATGCGCTTTAAAAAGCAAGCTGTAATGGCTTTTACTATGTTGTTCTATTAATTGGTAACAACATTTAATTTCTTGTATGTTTTGTTGGGTAATTTCGGTTTTTGTTAATAAAACCAACAAATTATTTAGGTAATTTTCTTTTTTAAAAGCACATTCATTTATTTTGGTTTGATAAAAAAATTGCGTTTCGGTATCGTTTATTTCCATCCAAATACTTTTTTGAATCTTACATTCAACTAATTCGCTTTCTAAACGTAACAACTCGGCTTTGTGTCTTAAATAAGTAATCATAATCATTTATTTTTATTCAAAAATGCAACTTTAAAATGACGTTGATTGTCGTTTTACCTTTCAAACTTTAAAATAATAGGATCAGAAATTTCTACATTTCCTGGTTCAACAGTTTGGGTTAAAAATAAAGCACCTTCCTTTAATTCAACTTTATAATAAATATAAGTTTGGGTATAATTAACTTTAATAATTTTTGAAGTTACCCATTGGTAATTAAATGTACCCACATTGCTAACAAATGCATGCGAACTGTTATTCGTCATTTCAATTGTATTGGTATTAACTTTCCAAACAACCGAACCTTTTTCAATTTCGGGCAATTCTGGTATAAATGCCAAAAAAGCAGTCATTTGCCATTCGCCTAAAATAGCAGGTTTTTCAAATTTATCATCTGATGAACAAGCCGATAAAACACATATCGCACTTGCTAAAAATAAACTTTTCATGTTATTTTATTTAATTACTATAAATGTACAAAACAAGTATCTTTGTAAAAACATGTTTATGGATTTATTTACCAACGATATAATTGTTGATGATAATTTATTGCCTTACGGTGGTGAACTTATTTATCACGGTGTTTTGTTAGATACCAATGAAAGCTCTCATTTTTTTGATGCAATGATGCAGAAAATTGAATGGTACAACGACAAATCAATCATATACGGAAAAGAAATTACAACTAAACGCAAAGTGGCTTGGTACGGATCTAAAGATTTTTCTTATACCTATTCAGGCGTTACCCGCATTGCAACACCTTGGATTGAAGAATTGTTGGCACTGAAACAGTTAATTGAATTATACACAGATAGCATGTACAATTCTTGCTTATTGAATTTGTACCACAGCGGCGAAGAAGGCATGGCTTGGCACAGCGATGGCGAAAAAGATTTGGTAGAAAATGGTTCAATTGCTTGTTTAAGTTTGGGTGCGCAACGCCGTTTTGATTTTAAACACAAACAAACTGCCGAAAAAAAACACTTTAATTTACCAAGTGGTTCGGTAATTGAAATGAAAGGCGAAACACAAAAAAATTGGCTGCACCGAATTGCTCCCACAAAAAAAGTAACCGAACCAAGAATTAGTTTGACTTTTAGACAGATGAAGTTTTAATATTGAATTTTATACAGAGTAATAATGGAACTTTTTATTCTAGTATTAATTATTTTATCGGCATTCTTCTGGGTATTTTACAAAGCAAGGATCAAGGGAGCAATTGGAGAAAAGACTGTATCTTCAATATTATATTTTTTAGATAGCACAAAGTATAAAGTAATTAACAATGTTGTCATCAAAAATGATAAAGTAACATCACAAATTGATCATGTTGTAATTTCCAACTTCGGAATTTTCGTTATTGAAACAAAGAATTTTAAAGGATGGATTGTAGGTAGTGAAAAATCAGAATTTTGGACTCAAATAATATTCAAGTATAGAAAGAAGTTTTACAATCCTTTGCTACAAAATTTCGGTCATATAAAAGCGTTAAAAGAATGTCTTGTTGATTATCCACATTTAAAGTACTAT
This sequence comes from Myroides sp. JBRI-B21084, assembly GCF_030545015.1. GTDB lineage: Bacteria > Bacteroidota > Bacteroidia > Flavobacteriales > Flavobacteriaceae > Flavobacterium. Next base: position 2,392,097 of record NZ_CP120653.1, on the reverse strand, counting down.
TCAATAATTGTTTTTTCAAACAACGCTGACATTAAATTAAATACTTCTCAAGATGTAATTAATTCAAGTCAACTCTTAAGAACAATAAAAAAATATTCCGAAGTAAATCTTACAGAAACAGAGAAAGAAAAAATTTCGCAAAAAATCAACTCATCTAATATAATTGACTCATATGACAAAAGTCAACACATAAAATCAATTAAACAAAGGATTAATCATCGTGAAAACACTATTGCAAATAATAAATGCCCAAGTTGTGGTAGTGATTTGATCAAACGAAAAGGAAAATTTGGATTTTTTCTTGGTTGCACTTCTTATCCAAAATGCAGATTTATTAGAAATATTTAATTCAAGACTTTTAAAATCTATGTTTCCAAGTGGTTTGAAAAAACATCCGTGCATTTGTGGTAAATTTATGTTTAAGGTTGAAAAATATTCAAATGAAATCTTTTCGAAAAATCTAAAATCATTTGGTAACCCGCAACCGAATTTCCGTGACTATCTAAAGGTGCACTAAAAACACCAATTCCCATTTTGCCAGGAACACTTACGGTAATTCCGCCACCAACGCCCGATTTACTAGGTAAACCTATTGTGCGTGCATATTCGCCACTAAATTCATACATACCAGCAACCAACATTTGCGATTGTATCAATTTTGATAAATCGGAATTTTTAAAAGTGGTATCGCCATCAAATCGCACACATTCATTCGCAAAAAAGTAACCAATTTTAGCCAAATCTTCGGCAGTAACTTCAATAGAACATTGTTTAAAATAATTGTCTAACTGATTTTCTTCGCCCGTAATCAATCCGCTGTTTTTCATAATGTAAAACATGCCTCGGTTGCGATGTCCGGTTTCTTTTTCAGACAAATAAACAGCATTGTTATAGTTAATGTTGTTGTTTTTGGTAATAAACTGAACCATTTTTAAAACCTTTTGAAAAGCCATTTCGCCATCGCCTTTAATCATAGAAACCGTTAAAATAGCTCCGGCATTCATCATTGGGTTTAATGGTTTACCCGTTATTTCTAAATTTCCAAAATGATTAAACGGTTTGTCTGATCCAAAATACCCCATATTTTTAAAAACAGCCTCTTCACCGTTTTCCTGAACTGCTACCATTAAAGCAATAATTTTAGAAATACTTTGCATGGTAAATTTCTTGTTGGTATCGCCTACGCTAAAAACTTTTCCGTTAGTATCAACCACAGAAAAAGCAATCGCATCGGCATTCATTTTACCTAATTCGGGAATATAGTCGGCAACTTTTCCTTGTGTAGCAAAATGTTTGTTTTGGTTAAAAATATCTTGTAAAACTTTTTCGTTAATTTTAAAAAGCTTGTCGTGTTTTTGTGCAGTTACAATTTGTAACCCAACCACAAGTACTATAAAAAAAGTTATAAATTTAAATTGCTTTTGCATAATGTACTTTTTTAGAATATTTCAAAGATAGAAGTTTATTTTTGGTTGAATAATTCGTTTTTAAAATTATTCAAAAATCACATTACTGTTTATTTTATTTGAAAAAAATATTAATCGTTAAAAAAAGAAAAAGCTATTTCGTACTTTTGAACTTCAATAAAAAAACAAACAATGTTACAATTAACCCACGAATTAAAAGGAAACGCCTTTGTTTTTATAGTAAACGGGCAAACCACTTTAAATAATCAAACACCTGATTACGTTAGCCAGGCTTTTAAAACCTTTCAATTAGCAGAAACCAAAGAAGATTTTATAAAAGTCGGCAATCAATTTTACTTTTTTGTAAAAGAAGAAACCAACTTAGAAAAAATGCGTGTGGCAGGGTTTAATATCCGTCAAAAATTAGATAAAAAAGCAACCGAAATTACAATTGTAGGTAATGGCGAAACTACTTTGGCTTTGGCCGAAGGTTTGGCTTTATCAAACTATCAATTTTTAAAATATTTTAAAGATGCCGATGAACGTGAATATATCTTAGAAGCTATTTTTATGTTGGGTGAGATTTCTAGCGAAGAAATCAACAAAATGAACAACGTAATTAAAGCTGTATTTTGGGCACGCGATATGGTAAACGAACCTAATTCGTACCTAACAGCCAACCAATTAGCTAAAGAAATTCAAGAAATTGGCGACGAAGCACATTTTCATGTAGAAGTTTTCCGTAAACCCGAAATTGAAGCCTTAAAAATGGGTGGTTTACTTGCCGTTAACAAAGGGTCTATACAGCCACCAACCTTTACGGTTATGGAATACAAACCCGCAAACCCAATTAACGAAAAACCCATTGTTTTAGTAGGTAAAGGTGTTGTGTATGATACCGGTGGTTTATCGTTAAAACCTACACCAAACTCAATGGATTTAATGAAATCAGACATGGGTGGCGCGGCAATGATGGCAGCTACCGTTTATGCGGTTGCATTAAACAAATTAAACATTCATGTTATTGGATTGATTCCTGCAACTGATAACCGTCCGGGTGGCGATGCGTACGCTCCTGGTGACATTATTACTATGATGGATGGAACAACAGTTGAAGTATTAAACACCGATGCTGAAGGCCGTATGATTTTAGCCGATGCAATTAGCTACGCTACTAAATACAACCCCGAATTAATTATTAACGCAGCTACATTAACAGGTGCAGCTTTGGTTGCAGTTGGTACACGTGCCGCTTGTTTAATGAGTAATGCTTCTAACAACGTAAACACTGCTTTATTAAATGCGGGCGAAAAAGTTTACGAACGTATGGTGCAATTACCTTTGTGGGACGATTATAAAGAACAATTAAAATCGACTTGTGCCGATTTAAAAAATATTGGTGGAAGCACCGCCGGAACCATTACAGCTGGTAAATTTTTAGAACATTTTGCAAAAGCACCGTTTGTACACATTGATATTGCCGGGCCTGCTTTTACAAGTGCCCCAGAAAACTATAAAGGCAATGGCGGTACCGGAACTGGAGTTCGCGCTTTACATGAATTTTTATTAAACTATAAATAGTTTTCTTATAACCAAAAGCCGTTATCGAAGTTGATAACGGCTTTTTTTATTTACTTTAAACGTTTTACTATTTTTTACTTTCGTTAAGCAAACGTTTCATAATAGCCCACTGTTTTAAAGTATCGCGTGCTTCTAACGCTGGATAACCCAACATAGTTTTACCAGCTTCAACATCGCCTGTAACCCCAGAGCCTGCGCCAATAACTGCGCGGTCGCCAATAGTAGTATGGTCTTTAATTGATGCACTTCCACCAATCATTACGCCATTACCCAATTTAACCGATCCGGCCAAACCGCTGTTTCCGGCCATAATACAAAACATTCCTAATTCACTGTTATGCCCAATCTGAACCAAATTATCAATTTTACAGCCGTCGCCAATTATGGTTGAACTAAATTTACCACGATCTACACACGCATTTGCACCAATTTCAACTTGATTGCCTATAACTACATCGCCAATTTGAGGTATTTTAACTAGGCCGCGTTCTGCGCAAGGGCGAAATCCAAAACCATCGGCACCAATAGTTGCATTGGGATGTACTATACATTGATGCCCAATTTTACTGCGTTCGCGTACTACAACGCCACTCCAAAGTACGGTTTGCTTACCAATTATACAATCGTCTAAAACAGTTACATTAGGATATAAAATAGTAGCATCGCCAATTTCGGTACGTGGACCAACGTAGCAACCTGCCCCAATTTTAACTCCGTTACCAATTTTTGCAGAAGCATCAATCACAGCGGTTGGGTGAATATCTACAGCAAATTCGGGCATTGGTGATGCAAAAAGTTCTAAAACTTGACTCATGGCTAAATCGGCATTATCAACTTTAATAAAAGCGCGGTTTTCACCAGGTTCAATTGAAATATCTTTATTTACAACTGCAACACTTGCCTGTGAAGTTGCCCATAATTTTTCGTATTTTTTATTACCTATAAACGAAATATCCGACGATTTAGCTCGAGTAAGTTCTTCGGTTGAAGTAATATTGTTTGAAGTTGTACCTATAATGGTTCCCTTTAAAATATCGTTAATTTCAAAAATAGTGTATGTTTTCATTGTAATTTTCAATTTAAACATCAAATAAACTATAATTAGTTTAAAAATCCTATTTTAATTTGCCAATATTATAAACATATCAAACGTAAGTAAATGAAAATGAATAATATTTAAAATAATTTTCTAACTTTTAAAAGCATGTTATTCAATTCGGGCACCCATCCTTTTACATAAATAAATGCTGAAAAGGCAAGTACAAAAAAACTGCATTTAAGTACAAAAGTATAGGCGCCTAAAAAATGATTGGGCACAAAATACGCAATCAACAAAAAAACAAGGCTAGTTAGCACCGTTTTTATATAAACTTTATCTATTGGCAACATATTAAATTTTAAATAGATAAAAATTAACTTCACTAAATTAAACACAAACATTGCAAAAAAAGATGCCCATGCAACACCTACCACTCCATAACTTGTTTGTGTTAAAACATAATAATTTAAACCTATATTAATTAGTGCTAAACTTAAAATGGCAATTAAATTAAAACGGTAAAAAACAGAATACGCAATAATTTCGGTATTAAAACTAGTTGCCATATTTAAAACCACATTACCACCTAAAATATATAAAATAGGTAAAACAGGTAGTAATTTTTGACCCGTTGGCAATAAATTAAAAAAGTCGTGCATACCTAAAAGCACACATCCGTACATTAAAATACCTATAAAAAAAAGGTTTTTGGCAACGTTTATATATTTAACTTTTAAAACTGTAAAATCGTTATTTTTTAACGATTGCGAAATAAACGGACTGTATAACGCAAAAACTCCGGTAGCAGGAATCATTAACGCATTTGCCAAATTTACACCTAGTTTAAAATCGCCGTTAGCAGCATTTGAAATGAATTCGGGAATCATAAAAGCATCAATCCTAAACGCAAAAAACGATCCTAAACTTGCTGTAAATGCGTATAAACTGTATTGATAATAACTTTTTTTAGAGATTTCTTGAAATAAATCGACAAATTGCAATGTGTAAATCGGTTTAAAATATCTAAACAAATACATACAAACTGCCAATAAAATGGCAAAAAAGCTAAGCGTATAAAAAACATAGCCGTTTGTAGGAGAAACACCAAAATACAAAACCAGCACAAACATGAATGGCAAACTAATTTTAGGTATAATTTTTTCGAAAAAAGTAGGAACCGAAAGCTTTTGTAAATTAGTAGCTTGCCTTTTAAACAAATCTATAAAAGCCAAGCAAATAGCAATAAAAAAGCCGTAAATAAAGTATTGTTTGTTGGTTAATGCACTAAAATAATAAAGTAAAAACACACCCATAGCACAAACACCAATCATAAAAAACACCGAAAAAATGCTGTAAGTAAACAATTTTCGTTGTAAAAAGCTATTTAATTTAGGTTGAAAGTTTAACAAAGCTGTTGATGCACCCAACACCATAATTGGATATACAATTTGTGCAAAAGCATCAATATAACCAATAATTCCTAGTAAATCTTTATTATTGGGGTAAATAAACAATGTAGAAACCGTGCCAATTAGCACGCCAAAATAATTTATTAGCGTAAACCATAAAGCCTGTTTGCTAGAAAAACGGTTGTTCATTGTAGATTTTTTACAAATATAATCGTTAATCTTTAAATTGATTTTAATTACTTTTACCAATCTAAATTTTTAGTTATGTACGAAAAAACCTATCCAAAAAAGCGTTTTAAAATTACAATAGATTTTTTAAAAGAACATCTTTCTACAAATGATACCATTTTAGATTTAGGCGAACAAAACCCTTTGAGTACTTTAATGAAAAACGAAGGTTTTAACGTACAAAACACCAATGGCGAAGATTTAGACAACGACCAAACGGCACTAATAAATAACAATTACAATGTATTAACCGCATTCGAAATTTTTGAACATTTGCTAAATCCTTACACCGTACTAAAGAATTGTAAAGCAAATAAAATTGTAATTTCGGTACCGTTGCGTTTATGGTTTTCTACTGCTTATCGCAGTAAAACTGATATGCGCGATAGACATTACCACGAATTTGAAGATTGGCAATTAGATTGGCTGATTGAAAAATGCGGTTATAAAATTACAGCACGTAAAAAATGGGCACATACAGTAAACAAAATTGGTATTAGACCATTTTTGCGCAAATTCACCCCGCGCTATTACATGATTTTAGCCGAAAAAATATAACATGAACGTTTATTGCATTATACCCACTTATAACGAAGAAGCTTTTATTGCACAAACTTTACAATCATTGGTGCAACAAACCGTTGTACCTAATAAAATTGTGGTAGTTAATGATAATTCTACCGATAAAACTGCTGAAATTGTAAGTGTTTTTGAAGAAAAACACCCTTTTATTACACAAGTTTTTAATAAATCTGAAAACAAACATTTACCCGGAAGCAAAGTTATTAACGCTTTTTATAGAGGATTTGAAACAATTGACGATAATTACGATATTATAGTAAAATTAGACGCCGATTTAATTTTACCTACCAATTATTTTGAACGAATTATTGAAACTTTTAACCAAAACGTCCAAATTGGTATGGTGGGTGGTTTTGCGTATATTGAACAAAATGGCGAGTGGATTTTAGAAAATTTAACCGATAAAGACCATATTCGCGGGGCTTTTAAAGCTTACCGCAAAGCGTGTTTTAAACAAATTGGTGGCTTAAAAAAAGCTATGGGTTGGGATACGGTTGACGAATTATTGTGTAAATACTACCAATGGCAAATAATTACGCTACCCGATTTAAAAGTAAAACATTTAAAACCAACCGGTGCAACTTACAACAAAGCTGCGCGTTATAAACAAGGCCAAGCATTTTACAGATTAGGTTACGGTTTTTTAATTACTGCTGTTGCAAGCTTAAAATTAGCTTTACGCAAGCAAAAACCATTGCTTTTTATTGATTATTTAGTAGGTTATTTTAAAGCAAAACAAAGCAAAACTACTTTATTAGTAACACCCGAACAAGCACAATTTATACGTAAATACCGTTGGAAAAAAATAAAAGAAAAATTGTTTTAAACAACTGTTTTAATTCATAAAAAAAAGAGGCTGTCAGAAAAAGGTCTGCTTGTCAAGCTGAACTTGATTCAGCTTCTCATAATACTTTATAAATCAAAAGTATGCGATTTCGCATCAAGTGCGAAATGACAAATAGGCTGTCTTTTCGGACAGCCTATTTTGTTTATAGTTCAATTTCGGTTTTTAAATCTTCACTAATTTTTTTAAATAATTTAGCAGTTCCAACTTCTTTACTTAATCTTGAAAAAATGGGTAAAATATAACTTCGTTGTTCTTTAAGTTCTGCATCTAAATTAGCAATTTTTTCAATAAAAGAGCTTGCTTCTTCAATCGATTTAAAATTTGTTTTTTTTAGATTTATTTCCAACCATTCACCCATTGACAAACCAGAATCATTCATTTCTTTAAAATTGTTTTGACCGAATTTGTTTAGATATTCTTTTTGTAATAAATCAATTTCCAATTGTTTGCCCGATTCCATTGTTTTTTTGTAAAAACTTAACAACTCTTGGTAATCTTTAGAGTTTTCAAAAGATGAATTACTTTTTTCTTGCGCCATACTTACGGCCCCCACCATAAGCATCATAATTACGATTATTTTTTTCATTATCAATCAGTTTATTTAATAAATTATCTTTTAAATATAACAAACTTTTTAACACAATCAAAAAAAAGTGTTAATCTTCATTATCAAAATCAATAATAGCTACATCGTTTTTAAGGCGAAGGGTATAATAAATATTTCTGTCGATAATTGGGTAACTGTTCCTATTTGCAATAATTTCTTCGCGTTTAGCACCGCCAATATATTCGCTGGCAATGTTGTTAAATTTATTCATTCTAATAATACCCCAACCCCAATCTTTATTTTCGTAAACAGGTGCTAATTTATTAACAATAGGCATTGTATTGTTATTAACCGTATTGTTTCGGTGTGCCTTTTTTATGGTGCCTTTTATTACTAATTTAATGCGTTTGTGTTCGGTTACTTTTACATTTTCGTACGCAATTAATTTAGGCGACACCATATTGATAATAAAATCAGAAAAATCGTCTTGGTTTTTAATATACATACCTAATTGCGATGATATCAAAAACGAATAATAAATTAAAGGTGTAAAAGCAGTTACCAACCAAATGTTTTTTAAAACCGATGCTTTATTTATTACAATTAAAAAATAAAAAGCATACATGGCAAATGCCCACCCAATCATACCACGTGGTACCCATCGCGGTTCGTAAACTACCATATTTATACCCGCAACAAATAGTAAAATACTACCTAAAAGTGCCGTTGTAATTAAAATTTTTACTGGCAACATGCGGTTTAAGTGCTTTTTATAATTTGTTTTAGCATAAAAAAACAAGGCAATTACAGCAAAAAGCAGCAAAAAATACAAGGTATATTGATAACTTGTGTTTATTAAAGCACCTACTAATTCTTTTAAACCGTTAAAGCGATCTTCAAAAACCATTCGCAAATTTTCATCTTTAAAAACAAAACTTCCCCTGCCATCTTTCAACAATTCCATTTTTAAAAGTTTCACTATAAATTGGTATCCTAAAAAGCCTAAAACAAAGGCAATAAAAGCTAAAATACCTTTATAAAAAAACGACTTGAACTGATTTGTCCAAACATCTTTAATTAAAAAAAAGCATAAAATAATACAATACGATAGTGCTGTGGTTTGATAAAAACTCAAACTTAAAAGCAATGCAAAAACAGATGTAATGAAGAATGTTTTTTTATGTTGATAAAACAAAAATGGCACTACAACACATAGAAAAGACAAGCTAATTGGAATGCAATCGAACCTATAAATTAAAATTTCTAAAACAAACGGACAAGTAGTTAAAAGCAAACTACCAACAAATAACTGGGTTTTATTGCGTACACCAATAGCATAACTGAACAAAAAACCCGATAACGCTAAAATAAAAGTGCTAACAATGTTTGAAAACGGATACAAACTAAAAACAATTTCGCGCTGAAAACTTAGCAAATGCATTACAAACGAACTGCCAAAACGGCCGTCGTGCTCCCAGTTATAGCCTTCAACCATACGGTTTAAATCATCAACATATAAAGTATTTGCTAAAATAATAGGCAACAAATAAAGCAAGCAAACCGCCGCAACTAAAAAAATAAAGGTTTTATTGCTTTTAATGGTGTTTATAAATTGATTTACTTTTTTTAGAATGAGAGTATTTTTAAACATTATTCTCTTTATTTTGAATTTGATTTTTAATAATATATCGTGGGCGGCGTTTGGTTTCAAGATACGTTCTACCTAAATATTCGCCTAAAACGCCAATACCAATTAATTGCACCCCACCAAAAAACAAAATAGCAACCATTAGCGATGCGTATCCCGATGCTGCAATTCCGAAAAACAGTTTTTCTATAATAATTTTTAAACCGTACAAAAACGAAACAAAGGCAACGAAAGTTCCAAAATACGTCCAAACTTTTAATGGTAATGTTGAAAACGATGTAATACCTTCAACAGCTAAGTTCCACAATTTTAAATAATTAAATTTAGTTTTACCGTTTAAACGCGCTGGGCGTGTATAAGTTATTTGTGTAGTTTTAAACCCAACCCAACTCATCAAACCTTTCATAAACAATTGGTTTTCTTGCAGTTGCACAATTTCATCAACTACTTGCTTGGTCATTAATCTAAAATCGCCTACGTTTTCCTGAAGTTTCAGGGCAGACATTTTATTGTTTAACTTGTAAAACCACTGAGCCGATAAACGTTTTAAAAAAGTATCCGAAGCACGATTACTTCGTTGTGCTAAAACCACATCGGCGCCTTGTTCATAAGCTTTTATCATTTCAAAAATCAGCTCAAAGGGGTCTTGTAAATCAACATCCATTGGTATTATTAAATCGCTTTGTGCATGTTCTAAACCAGCAAATAAAGCGGCCTCTTTACCAAAATTACGCGATAAAAACAATGCGCTGCTGTTAGGGGTTTGGTTAATAAATTCTGTTAAAACTTCAGCAGTTCTATCGGTGCTTCCATCGTTCACAAACAAAACATTTGCCTTGTAATGTACGTTTTGTAATTTGTTTGAAAATTTTACAAATTCATTAAAAAACACCGGAATACTTAATTCTTCGTTATAAACAGGAACAATAATTGCAATTTCTTTCATAAGTCCTTTTTTCAAAGCAAATTCAAAAATACATTTTTTAATGTATAACTTTTAAATTTGGCTAAGTAAAATAAAATTTAATTTGGTAATTTAGCCCCTTAAAAAGGCAAAGATGATTAAAATGCTAAGCAATATTGGAAAATACTTTATTATGTTGGGCGAAATTTTTCGCAGACCAACAAAATGGCGTATTATGCGAAATTTAATCTTTAAAGAGATTGATGAACTTATTATAGGTTCGTTGGGAATTGTTGCATTTTTATCGTTTTTCATTGGTGCGGTTGTAACCATACAAACGGCGTTAAACCTTAACAACCCCATTATTCCAAAATATTTAATTGGTTTTACAGCAAGGCAATCAATCATTTTAGAGTTTTCACCCACTTTTATATCAATCATTATGGCTGGACGAATGGGTTCATACATTACATCAAGTATAGGAACCATGCGTGTTACCGAACAAATTGATGCCCTTGAAGTAATGGGTATAAACTCGTTAAACTACTTGGTTTTCCCTAAATTAATCGCATCAATAATGTACCCATTTGTAATTGCGTTAAGTATGTTTATTGGGGTTTTTGGTGGTTATTTTGCGGGTTCGTTAGGTGGTTATTTAGCACCCGAAGAATTTATTAAAGGCTTACAAGACGATTTTATACCTTTTCATATTGTATATGCGTTTATTAAAACAACCGTATTTGGTTTTATACTAGCAACGGTACCATCGTTTTACGGATATTACATGGAAGGCGGCGCTTTAGAAGTTGGTAAAGCATCAACAAAATCATTTGTTTGGACATCAATCGCCATTATTATTTGCAACTATTTGTTAACCCAAATGTTATTAACCTAATGATAGAAGTTAAAAATTTAAGAAAATCTTTTGACGGTAAAGAGGTTTTAAAAGGAATTACTAGTACGTATGAACCAGGAAAAACCAATTTAATTATAGGTCAATCAGGCTCGGGAAAAACCGTAATGCTTAAAACATTATTAGGGGTACATTTACCAGATAGTGGACAAATTTTGTTTGATGGAAGAGATTTTGCAACATTAGATCCTAACGAAAAAAGAAATTTAAGAACCGAAATGGGAATGGTTTTTCAGGGCAGTGCATTGTTTGATTCTATGAATGTTGAAGAAAACATTGGCTTTCCTTTAAAAATGTTTACCAATAAAACCAATGGAGAAATTCGCGATCGTGTACAAGAAGTTATTGAACGTGTTAAACTAATTGATGCGAACAAAAAAATGCCCTCGGAAATTTCAGGTGGTATGCAAAAAAGGGTAGCTATTGCACGCGCAATTGTTAACAACCCTAAATATTTGTTTTGCGATGAACCTAATTCGGGTTTAGATCCTAAAACATCTATTGTTATTGATGAATTAATACAAGAAATTACCCACGAATACAACATTACAACGGTAATTAACACCCACGATATGAACTCGGTTTTACAAATTGGCGAACACATTGTTTTCTTAAAAAACGGAAAGTTAGTTTGGGAAGGAAATAGTAAAGAAATTATGCAAACCGATAACGAAGATATTGTAGATTTTGTGTATTCATCGGAACTTTTAAAGGAAATTCGCGGCTTTCATTCGCAAAAAAAATAATTTATTGTTTTTAAAAACCCTATTATTATGTTTTTATTTTTTAAAAGTACGTTAGAAAAAAATTTAATTAAACTTGGGTTTACAGATAGTGTAAATCAATACAAACAAAAATTAAAAAATAAAGAGCTAACCCAAAAGGAATACAACAACGCCTTACAAAGTTTATACAACGCCCACCAGGTACAACTAAAAAACATTAAGAATGTAAATGTTGCAACACGACAAACTTTTGACGATGATGAGCTATTGGTACCTTTAAACTTGCAAAACATAAAACAAGAGTTTATTGATTACGACTTTATATACAGTAGTTTATTATTTGAGTATAATAACAACAAGCGCATACACACCAAGGCTTTACACGAATTAAACAAACTTTTAACGGAGCAATACCCTGATGCTACTTGTACCGAAATTGATATTGATAAAGTAAAAAACCTAACGGTAGAGCAACTTATAAACCAAGCAACCGTAAGTTTTACAAATGAAAACAAAAACTATTTAAAAGCTGTTTTTACGCAACTTTACAAATATGTTTAAAATTAAAAAAACGCACAAATTTATAATTTGTGCGTTTTTTTATAAACTACTCTTTATCTAGATTCTGCCAAAAATTTTTAAACTTATCAAAAACAACAACTGGTAAATCTTCAGGGTTAAAATCGTATAAATCGTACATAGATTCGTAGTTGGTTTCGGCATAATTTTCAATTCTATAAAATTTATTTTTGTAAATTAATAGTAAAACTACGCCATTCTGTACGTCTATATTTTCTTTAGGATGCTTTGAATAAACAAATAACACATCGGCAGAACCATCTTTATCAGCATCAAAAAAAGCTTTTCGCGCATTCCAAACCGATGTAATAATACCAGGTTCGGCTACAATATCTTCGGCAACCACTACCCAATCGCCATTTATTTGTTTAAATTGTTGAATGTACAATTCATCTTGTTCGCTATTTCTATCATTTTTAGAAAAAACAAAGTAGTTTTCTTCGGTTGGTGTTGAAATATTTTCTACTTGTAAAACGCGGCTTCCTTTGAACAAAAATCCTGAATTCTGAAAATTCTCTTTATTAACTACGGTATTTGTAATTTGCGAAAAACTACAATTAAAAACTAAAAAGCTAAAAACCAATAAAATGTATTTCATAAATATATTATGTATTAAAAGTAAATTCACTTAAAGCAACCTTATAAAAAGAAAAAGCGAGAAACCCGAAGATTCCTCGCAATAACTACAAACAATAATTATTCTTTCTTTTTCAATTCCCTAACATTTTTTTTAAAATCTTTTAAGTTTACAACAGCATTTGCCCAAACTGTTGGTCTAATTGACTTTATTGATACTTCAAAATTACAGCGTTTCTACTCAAAAGTAAGTAGTACAATTAAATCAGTTTGTGTAGAATTTATTCTATAACAAGCATTTTAACAATTGTAATATTTCTAAAAGCATATACATATAGCGGTTTATGAGTATTTGAAAAATATAGCCGAAAGCAGCGATTGATTGGTGTTTATTTACAATCTACCTTTGAAATACAAACATTTAATTATTTAACATCATGAAAAAATTAGTACTAACAGCTGCAATTGCTTTCTTTATGACAGCGGCAGCATCGGCTCAATCAAATGTAGATACCACTTCACAAACAGGGTTTCTTCATTCTTCAACTACTACCCAAACAGGTAGCTTCAATACAAACACTGTAACCCAAGCAGGTTTATCTAATACTTCAGAAGTAGAACAAATGGGTACCTCAAACATGGCTACTACATCTCAAGCAAATTTTTCAAGTGAAAGTTACATTTCACAAGACGGAGATTCTAACATAGCTTCAGTAACACAAACAGGCGGATTTTTATCAGGTGATCATTTAAGTGAAATTGATCAAGAAGGTGATGAAAACGAAGCGTATGTAATGCAAGCTGGTGATGAAAACGAAAGTGATATTGACCAAGATGGTGATGGAAACTGGGCAAGTGTTTCACAAGATGGTGATGACAACGATAGTGATGTTGACCAAGATGGTGATGGAAACTGGGCAATGGTGTCGCAAGATGGTGACGACCACGATAGTGACATTGACCAAGACGGTGACGATAACTACGCTATGGTAACACAAGATGGTGATGACCACGACAGTGATATTGACCAAGATGGTGATGATAACGAAGCTATTGTTTCACAAACTGGTGAAGATCATGATAGTGATATTGATCAAGACGGTGATGAAAATTACGCTATGGTAACACAAGTTGGCGACGACAATGATAGTGATATTGACCAAGATGGTGATGAAAACGACGCTATTGTTTCACAAGACGGTGAAGACAACGATAGTGATATTGACCAAGATGGCGATGGAAACTACGCTATGGTTACCCAAATTGGTGAAGATAACGAAAGTGATATTGACCAAGACGGTAACAACAACGATGCTTTTGTAATGCAAGTTGGCGATGAAAACGAATCTATTATTGAACAAGACGGAAATGGCAACATGGCTGATATTACACAAACTGGCGATGAAAACTTTGCAGAAGTACTTCAAGATGGTTTCTTAAATGAAGCTACTGTTTCACAAACTGGAGATGGCAACATTGGTGAAATTGGCCAAGATGGATTTAGTAACGAAGTTATGTTAATGCAAACTGGTGATGGTAACGAATCATACAGCATACAAGATGGCTGGTTCAACTCTGCAAGTGTTTCGCAAACTGGTGATGATCATATGCACACTGGTACCCAAATTGGTAACGGAAACAGTTTAACAGTTACACAAAGTAACTAATAATAACAACATAGTTTAATTTCTGAAAAACCGTCCTTAGGTAACCAAAAATACTAAACAGGATGGTTTTTCACTTTAAACACTTTCTTAAGGTCTTTTGTTGTTCATTAAATAATTAAAATCATGAAAAATTATAGCTACCTATTGCTAATGTTACTTGCTACTTGCAGTTGCATTGCACAAGAAAACAAAAAGGTAAAAGATTTAATTACCAATAATAAACCAAAAGAAAACACAGAAAGTTATTTGTTAAGCACACTTATTAATAATGCTGGTACAAATGTAACACAAATTGGCAATAATAATCATAGTAGTATTGAAACCAATACAATGAACGTTGTGCAAAATGGCGATAATCAATTATTATTTTATGCCGAAACCAATACGTTAGAAGAAAGCAACTTAACCGTACAAATGCAAGGCAACAACAATTACATTGAAATTTTTGGTAACAATAGTATAATGGATCAAATGCAAATTAACTTAAGCGGTTCAGATAAAACAATTATTATACGAAATTACTAATGAAAAATATACTAACCATTTTTACAATTAGTTTTTTAAGTTGTTTTAAAATGCATGCACAAACTAACAAAGACAGTTTGGTGATTGCAACACTAAAAATTGACCAAACCGAAAACGTTTTACATTTTAACCCAACTGTAGAAAACAAAAGTGAATATCATTACGAGTTAGATTATTTATTGTTGATTAAAAAAACCGATGGCAATAAAAACTTATCTGTAAACCAACAAAAAGGTAAGTTCACTTTAAGTCCAAACGAATTAAAAAAATTAAGTTCCACAACAATAAATCAAACAGAAAACCAAAAAATAAAAGCAATTCTTTTTATTCGAAACGAAGACGAAAACAAACTAATAGCTAAAGATTCGGTTGAAATTATTACTAAAGATCTAATTCCGGTTAATGAAAATTCATTACAAACAACAACAGGTATTGTAATTGATGATTCTAAAACAAAACTTGGTCGTGATTATTATGATATTTTCTTTGCAACATATACACAATATCCAAATAAATTTGACTTTGTTATAAACATATCTGAATTACCTTACCGCGGTTTATCAAGCATTATACAAATTAAAGTAGACCAAGAACTAATTAACGAATTTTTTACTAACCCCGACGAAGATTATCTTAAACAACAAGCAGCCGTAACATTACAAAAGCTTAACAAATTTGCAGATAGCAGGGGTAAATTAAAAAACGAATTTATTTATTAAATATCTATATCATGAAAAAGTATGTACTAACAATTGTATTGTTTTTTGCTGCATTCTTTACTTCGTATGCACAACAATTGGTTTATACACCCGTAAATCCAAATTTTGGCGGCAATCCATTAAATTACAACGGATTAATAAACTCGGCTAACTTACAAAACCAATTCGACGATTATAAAAACAATAGAGACAGCAGCTTACTGAACAATTTTTCAGAAACTGTAAAAAGACAAATATTATCACAATTATCACGTAAACTATTCGCAGAAAATGCAGATTTAGAAAATTTAGAAGAGGGCACCTTTGAAATTGGAGATTTAATTATCTCTATCGACGAAACCCGTGAGGGCACCGTTATTAGAATTATAGACAACCAAACCGGCGAAGTAACCGAAATTATATTGTAAATTTTAAAAGAAATTAAACTATGAAATCATTTAAAATAAACTTTATACTTTGCTTTTTAACAATTGGTACTTTATACAGTTGTGGCGTATTTTTTGCACCACCAGCGGGCGTAGAATACCAATCGGTTATAGGCGAAGTTACCGCATCGGCCAAAGACTTTAAAAATTTACCCCGCCCACAAGATCCTATCGTGGTGGGGGTATATAAATTTAGAGATCAAACCGGCCAATACAAAGCTTCAAGCACCGGCGCAAACTGGAGTACAGCTGTGCCACAAGGGCTTACTACTATTCTTATAAAATCGTTAGAAGACAGTAAATGGTTTGCTCCTATAGAGCGTGAAAACATTGGAAATCTTTTAAACGAACGCCAAATTATTAGAACCACCCGTCAAGAATATACCAATGGGCAAAGCAAAGAAAACTTAGCACCGTTACTATTTGCAGGTATCCTTTTAGAAGGTGGGGTAATTTCTTACGACACTAATATTTTAACAGGCGGTGCAGGTGCGCGCTATTTTGGTATTGGCGGATCGGCAGAATATAGACAAGACCGCATTACCGTTTATTTACGCGCGGTTTCTACAAATACAGGAAAAATATTAAAAACTATATACACTTCTAAAACCATTTTATCGCAATCGGTTAATGCAAGCATGTTTAGATATGTTGATGCAGAACGTTTGTTTGAAGCCGAAGTTGGCGTAACAAATAACGAACCCGTACATATGGCAGTAACCGAAGCTATAAACAAAGCTGTTTATTTGCTTATTTTAGAGGGCATAAAAGATAACGTTTGGAACACTTTACCGAACGATGAAGCTAAAGCAAAAAATTTATTGGCTAATTATAGTAAAGAAATTACCAAAAGTGCCACTAGAATTCCAGGAAAAGGCGATTGGGATGTAAACCAACGCGCAAAATTTTCAATTGGGGGTTCGGTAACTGCAAACACTTTAAAAGGCGATTACCCTAATTCGGTAGCGCAAGTTGGTGCAAATGGTAATTTTAAATATCTTTTTTCTAAACATATTAGTTGGAATTTAGGTTATGGATACCAAAACCTAGGATCGGATAAACATTTTAAAGCGCAGTTTACAAACCTTGATACCGATTTTGAGTACTTAATGTTGCCTTACAACAAGTTTACACCTTATGTATCAGCAGGGGCTGGTTTGTTTACAAACATCACTTCAAAGCAACGTAGATATCAATACAAAACACAATTTGGCGCTGGTGTAGAATATATGCTTTCTCCTACCGTTGGTTTAAGAGGCTACAGTAAATACCACATAGGTTTTAACGATAATTGGGACGAAGCGATTTCGGGCAAACGAAACGATCACTTTTTACAATTTGGCATTGGCCTGCAAGTTTATCTAGGAAAATAACTATTAGCATTTATATTATGAAATCAATCTACTTATATATAATCGTACTTACTTCTTTGATTTTTGCTGGTTGCAGCGAAGATGAAATTGATGGTAACGCAAAGGGAACTTTAACGGGTAGCGTGCGTTTAGAAGAAACGAATGAACCTTTAAAAAATGTAAAAATTTCCACAACTCCGGGAACCTCAACCGTGTTTACCGATGAAAACGGAAATTTTGCTATTAATGGAACCATGCCTTTGGGTACTTTTTCGGTTCGTGCCGAATTAAAAGGATATGTAACCGAATACCAGTCGGTAACTATTAGTGAATATGAACAAAAAGTACAAGTTGTTTTTGAAATGATTACAGACGAATCTTTAAACACCCCTCCTACTATTCCTACATTAGTATCGCCTAAAAATTTAGCAACTAATTTAACCAATAACGTTGAACTTGAATGGGATTGTACAGATGTTGACGAAGATGAGTTAGTATATAAACTAATTTTTATTAACAATAAAACCAATAATCGCGTTGAAATTCCAAATCTTTCAACCAAAAAAATCACCATGTCTAAGTTAGATTTTGGTACAACGTATACTTGGCAAATTGTAGCTTCTGATAGTATTAACCCCGATGTTTTTAGTGAAGCTTTTCAGTTTACTGTACGTAAAAACCCTGAATATCGTTACCATTATGTGCGCAATAATTTAGGTAATCACAACATTATGGCGACTGACTTACAAGAGGAAATTAGCATTACCAACTTAACTGCTGCTACATGGCGACCTAAGAAAAACAATGTGGCTAATAAATTGGCTTACTTGCAAACTTTTAACGGGCAAACCCATTTATTTACTAGCGATTTAGACGGACAAAACGAGTTAAAAATTAGTCAAACACCTTTAAATGGTTTTAAAACCGAATATTTAAGTTTTGCTTGGCGTGCAGATGGAAGTGCTTTTATTTTTCCTAGTTTTAATAAACTATACAAAATTAACAGCAACGGTACAGGGCAAACCCAAATTTACCAAACCACAAACGGCCATTTTATTACAAAATGCGCTTGGAGTAAAGATGGATCTAAAATTGCAATTACTACAAACGATATTAACGGTTACCAAGCCAAAATATTAATTTTAGATGCCAATGGTAATTTATTGCATACGGTGTTAGAAAACCAACCAGGTGCTATGGGCGGTTTAGATTTTGATGTTACAGGTACTAAATTGTTATACACTTACGATGTTTCGGGTAACGAAGATTGGCAGTACAAACAATTAAACACGCAAATATTTATTTACAATATTACAGCAAATACACACACTAATGTTTCTGAAAACAGTTTTAAACCAATGGGTGTTATTGATATTGATCCTATATTTTCGCCAAACAGTTCCGAAATTATTTTCACAAGTACATCAAACGACATGATTTCTACCAGAAATATTTATTCAATAGACTTAAATAAGGAAGAAACCAGAACTTTGATAATTCCAAACGCCGAAATGGCAGATTACCAATAAAAAAATGAGGCTTAGGCCTCATTTTTTATCTTTTTGTTTTATTAGTTTATAAGGAATATAAATTACATTTTATGGCCATTTTTACCATTGATGCTGTGTTTTTAACGCCCAATTTATTTAAAATTTTTCTTCGGTGTGTTTCAACAGTGTGTAGGCTTAAAAATAAATCTTCAGAAATTTCGCGTGTACTTTTACCATCGCATATGTAGCCTAAAATTTCTTTTTCTCTACAAGTTAATTCGGCTAACAACAAAACATCGTTATTGCTGTTTGTTTTTTTTTCATTGATTAAATCAAGATTATCAACCGAATGAAAAAAATATTCCACAATTAAATCCCAATATTCACGTGATAATACTTTGTCGCCATTTAAAATTTTTGTTACGTTTTCAACAAACTGGTCAGGTTGTATGTTGTTGTTTATAATTCCCATTACACCAATTTCAAAAAGCAACTTAACATCGCTAATATTTATGTTAGCAGTAATAATTAACACTTTAAAATTATGGTGTAACGACATTAATTGTAATATTTGATTAAAATCGTTATTAGAAAATTTAGCTACATCGTAAATAAGCAAATCGGTACTTTTTTTGTTTTTTGGTTCGATATAGTCATCAATTGGCAAATGATCTAAATGCGTAATTGTTGCTTTAGGAAACACTTTTCTTTTTAATAAATTTTCTATCCCTTCTAAAAAAATAGGGTTATTTATAATTGTATATACATGTAAATTTTCACTCATAACTTTTGATTTTAGTTATTATTGAAATTTTGAAATTGCCCTTTTTCAAAACAACATTAATATGTTATACTATATGCCAAAAGTGTTAAAAATTACTTAATGATTTAAGGTAGAAATTACCTGAAAAAAAAAATAGGTAAAATTACCTATTTCTTTATTTTAATGATTGAGCAAAAGTTCGTCTAACGTTACAATATGTTTTTGCAATGCGTAAATTATTAAACCTGCAATGTTACGTACCCCAATTTTTGCAAACACATTATTTTTATGCCCTTCAACGGTACGCTGTGTTATAAATAAAGCTTCGCCAATTTCTTTAGCCGTTTTTTGGTGGCAAAGTAACTTCACAATCTCAATTTCACGTTCGGTTAATAAATCATCGGAATCGTAACATGGTTTTGAAACTTTATTAGAAATTTGAACTCGTAAAATTTCAATTTGATCTTTATCTAAATAAAAACCTGTTTTATGTACCAGTTCAATAATATTGGCTAATTCATAAGGCGATAAACTTTTGGGTAAAAAGGCAGCAGCGCCTTCTTTTGTCATAAAGCCTATTGAATTTTCTTGATAATGCGATGAAACTACTACCACTTTAGTATCGTAATTATGGGGTTTTATATGTTTTAAAACTTCTAACCCATCAATGGTTTTCATTTTTAAATCAAGAATAAGCACATCTATTTTATGAGAATTGTCTTCTAAAAATTTAAATAATTCGTATCCATCGGTTGTATCAAAAACTACTTGAAAATTTGACTGTTGTTCAAAAAAACTTTTTAACAGTGTTACTATCAAGTAATCATCGTCTAAAATTGCTAATTGTATTTTATGCATAATTAAAAAACATAATAAAACGGGTTCCTGTATTTTTTAAGCTTTTATATTTATATCTAGCCTGAAGGTTATCTGCACGTAAATCTATATTTTTTAACCCTATCCCTTTATTAACTGTAGTTGTATCAAAGCCAACACCATTATCTTTTAAAACTAAAACAATAATATTATTAGTAATGCGTACGGTTAAATGTAAATGTGTTGCTTTGGCATGTTTATGTATGTTGTTTAATAATTCTTGTAAAATACGTAATGTTTGCAACTTGGTTGTTTTGTCAATTGTATTTACTGTGCGTACATCTACTTTATATTTTACATTGTAAATGCATCGCCAACTTTTAAAAGTTGTGATTAACAAACTGTCTAACGGTTTTTCCTCGTACAAAGGTGGCAATAATTCATGTGAAATTCTACGCGATTCATCTATAATTGTGCCCAACAAATCGTCTAATTCTTGTAAACGTGCGCCCATAACCGTTTTTAAACGAATAATGGTAAGTTTACTAATAATATTATCATGTAAATCGGCGGCAATACGCATACGTTCATTTTCTTGAGCCTCTAAACTAACTTTTAAAAGTGAACGTTGGTATTCCATTTTCACATTTAGTTCTTCATCTTTAGAACTTAAAATTCGCTTATATGAAATGTAAAAAACGCCTATTAAGGTACCAACTAGCACTACCATTACACCAATAATAACAACTAACCAAATAAGCAGCGTATCTGCATTTTGCCATTTTTCCATAAAAAGTAGTGTTTAATTATTATTTGTGCTTTTTAAGGTTTTTAAATAGTATAAAAGCTAATGTAAAATAGTAGGCAATATGTAATACCACATAGCTTGAATAAAATAGTACAAAGCTTTTATCGCTAAATGACTGGTTTATAATAAAATTTTGAATTACCGTATAAATAAGATGTATAGAAAAATATGCCAACAAAACCATACAAAGCATTTGATTGGTAACCGTGAACGGTTGGTTTGCCCGCAATTGCTTTAAAAGAGTAGCCACTATTAAAACAATTAACAATAAGTTGGCAACTGTTTGTGCATTGGCTTCGTAATTTAAAATACCGTTTGTTTTATACGTTAACAAATCATATACTAAATAAACACAGCTACCAGCCATTGCATACCAAACTATAGTGCTTTTTAACCAGTATTTGTTAATGAGATAACCAATGATGAGTAATTCGACTATTCTAAAAAGAATTAAAATAAATAAGCTATTTACAAGATATTTAAAAAAAAAGAAAGTTATTAAATCAAATAAACAACATAATGATAAATAAATAGCTACTATTTTCATTGTCCTATCTTTGCACTTATTAATAAAAATTGTACTTAGGATGCTATATAAAAAAAGCAAAATTGAATTAGCACTTGTAAGCGAATCAAATATTAAATAGTAGTTATTCATAAACTATAATAAATCTAACAAATAATTTTTAGTACGATCGCGGTAGGGTGGTTGTAATCTAACGGTGTCATAAAATGAATCACTGTTTTTTAATACCAAATCGGCTACTTTAACATTAGGTTGGTTTTCGCTATCTTTCAATCCCATATAAACCGTATGATTTTGGGGTGCTAAACTGTGTGTAGGTATGTAAAACAATTGATACATAGGCAAACTAGTAGCAAGCCAAGTTGTATAATTAGTGTTCCACATTGTAATTCTATTTATAGCATCGGTTGCTTGAATATACTGCGTAGGTAATTGGTACGTATATGCAGGATAATTTACTTGATTTAAGTTAGATACATCGTTATAAACTACATCAACAATTTTTATATAATTGCTAAGATTTGCGTGATAAGTAGCGTTATCATATACTTCAGATATTACCGCAAATTTTAACTTTCCATCTAAAATACAAGCATATGTGTGTAAAGCGTTTCCTTGCGGAAAAAGTTCCATATTTATATTAAAACTATTTGCATTGTTAAACAACAACTGTAATTGTTCAGAATTGCTACGAATATTATTCCAAGCACGCATACCCATTAAAACTTCTTCTAAAGTATAATTGTTACCTATTCTATTTTGTTGTTGGGTGTTTTGGGGTGTTGCATTGTTATCATTTGGCTGATCTGCAGTACAAGCAAAAAACAAAATAACGAAAGCAAATACTGCAATTTTAAAAAATTTCATTTTATGTATAGGTTATAATAAATTTAAAATATAATAGTTGGAACGATTTCTGTAGGGAGGCTCTCTCCTAACCGTATCATAATATACACCTGCGCCGTTGTTTAAAATAAGGTCGGCTACTTTCCCACTTGGATTTAACACGTCGGCTTTTAAAGCAAAAGATACATTATACGTTTGGGGTTGTAAATCTTCGGTAGGTATAAAAAAAGTTTCGTAAATACCAAAAGGGGTAGTAACTACTTCGGGAATCCAAACGGGATAATCGGCTTGCCATAAATCAATACGTACCAAGGCTTCGGCTTCGGTTATTTCTTGGCCTTTCATTCCACCGGTGCATCCACACCAAAAGCAATTTGCGCTTAAAACTTCATCGGGTGAATCTACATCGTTCACTTGCGAAATAACGTAAAAGCCAAATTCACCGTTGCTTTTTACCGCTGCGTATGCATGTAATGGTTCGCGTTGCGGAAAAAGACTCATGTCTATTTCAAATCCTGTATAGGTATTAAACAATTCTACTAACTGATCGGGTTGAGATCGTAAAGCCATCCAATTTTGAATTGCTGTAATAATTTCCTGCATTTTTATGTGATTTTTATAAACATCAATAACACAAATATAGTATTTTGTTGCACATATATTGTAAAATTTAGATAAATAAGTAAAAAATAATCAATTTTAACATTTTAAAAAAAAATCTATTTTAATATTTAAAATTTAAAATTGAACAATAGGTTCATAAAAAAAACGGACTATATGTCCGTTTTCTTTTCATTTATTTTGGCAACAATTTGCTTTATATCTTGTTCTTTCTTTTTAGGATAAATCAGTAAAACATCGTCTTTATCAACAATAATAAAATCGTCTAATCCACCAATAACAACCAGTTTATTAGGGTTTGTTCTAACGATATTATTTGTAGCGTTTTCTACAAAAAGGTTTCCGTTAACCATTGCATTATCACAGGTATCTTTGGGTAATTTGTCATACAATGAGCCCCATGTACCTAAATCGTTCCAATCAAAAGTTGCAGGTAAAACAAAAACGTTATCTGCTTTTTCCATTACGGCATAATCAATAGAAATATTTGCTGCTTTGTGGTAATTTTCTATAATAAATCGTTGCTCATCACTGGTGTTAAAACTAGCATATCCTTCTTGAAACAATTGAACCATTTCGGGTTGAAAATTTTCAAAAGCTTGTAAAATAGCTTGTACATTCCAAACAAAAATGCCTGAATTCCATAAAAAGTTTCTGCGTTGAATAAATGTTTTTGCAGTTTGATAATCGGGCTTTTCACGAAATTGCACTACTTTTTTTACTTGGCGGGTATCTAATTTATTGTATTCAATATAACCGTAACCTGTATTTGGAAAAGTAGGAATAATACCTAAGGTCATTAGTACGTTATCGGTTTCACAAGCATCAAAAGCGCGTTGTAAATTGGCTGCAAACTGTACTTCATCTTCAATCCAATGATCAGATGGCGCCACAATCATCACCGCATTTGGGTTTTGCTTTTTAATTTTTAACGATGCATATAAAATACAAGGCGCTGTATTACGCATTTCGGGTTCTAAAACAATTTGCTCATTTGTAATCATGGGCAACTGTTGTTTTAAAATATCAGAATATTTATCGTTGGTTAAAATTAAAATATTTTCTTTAGGAATTAATCTGCTTAAACGGGTAAACGTTTTTTGAACCAATGTTTCGCCCGTACCTAACATATCGTGAAATTGCTTGGGAAATTCGGGAGTACTTACAGGCCAAAAACGCGATCCTACGCCGCCTGCCATTAATATAGCGTAATAATTTTTATTCATTTTTTAATTTTTCAAAAGTTTAACCTGCATATTGGGTTTAAACAAATATACTTTGTTATTTTTTATATCGGTACAAGCAAAAAGCTTTACCCTTAAATTTCCTTTTTTAAAAATACGCCCGTTTTCAATCATAAACAAACTACCTAATGGCAGTTCATCAACAAAAACTTTATCTGTAGGGGCATCGTACTTTTTTAAATGCATGGATAATAAAGCATCGGTATCACTGCTTGCCGAAGGATTTTTAAAATGATTGGCTAACAAAGGCAACACATCCATTGGAAAAACCGCTGGGTTTATAAAAGGCAACATAAGCATTTTAAACGTATGTTTCCATTCTAATCCATGTGGCTTAATTTGGCGACCATATTTTTGAAATGCCACTAAATGAGCTATTTCGTGTATGGTTGTAATTAAAAATCGATATTTATTTAACGTAGCATTTACTGTTATTTGATGGGTACCATCGGAATTTTTACGGTAATCACCATGCCTTGTAACCCGCTCATTTACAATTTTAAAATGTACGCGATTACTTTTGATTAATTCGTAAACGGCTTCAACAGCACTTTCTGGAATGTATTTTTCTAAAACTTGTTTCAATTAAGGAGTACTTTGTGATACTTGTAATACTTTACCGTTAAAAAACGTATTTCCGGTTAAGGCAAAATCTTTTATATATAATGCCATTTCGATGGGTTTTACTGGTGCCTGATAACCTGGAAAAGCTTCTTCAAGCATTTCAGTTTGTACGGCACCTAATGCCAAAACATTAAAAGCAATACCTTGTTCTTTATATTCTTCTGCTAAAAGTTCGCTTAGCGTTATCACTGCACCTTTGCTAGAACTGTAAGCCGCCAGTCCGGGAAATTTTGCACTGCCCTGAATACCACCCATGCTGCTTATTGTAACTACATGACTGCCTTTTTGCATTAAAGGTAAAACAGCGCGCGTAAGGATTGCCACACCAAACACGTTCACTTTATAAACGTATTCAAATTCGGCAGCTGAAATTTGTGAAAAAGGCTTGTTAATGATAGATCCTGCGTTATGTATTAAAATATCAATCTTTTTAAAATTAGATTCTATGTTATGCGCAAAATCAAGAACTGCTTGTTCATTACTTAAATCGACAGAAATAAAATGTACATTTTTAAAATTCTTAAATTCAGAATTTTCCTTACGCGATATTGCAATTACATTATGACCTTCATTTGCAAATTGCTTTACTAATTCGGCTCCTATCCCTCTACTTGTACCGGTTATTATAATGTTTTTCAAATTGTTAATATATTTAATTCATTTTAATTTCGTAGGTATTGGCATTAATCATTTTTGAAACAACCGGAAGCATTTCTTGCGATATGGTTGTCATAAATTTAATATCCATTACTTCAAATTCATCTTTTGGATGGTGGTAGTAATTAAAATTAGAAAAATCAAAAGCAGATAATGTATGTGCTGGAATTTTAAATTCTTCGTAAAAAGGATAATTGTCTGACGCTGCAAATAAGTTGTATTTCTCGGCACCTTTAGACATACCTATTAAGTTGCTACCTGCATATTCATTTAATTTCAATGCCATGTTAGATTTTTCAAAGCCTGTTAAAAACAATTTAAAATTGTAGTTCATAGGCACACCAATCATTTCAAAATTTAACATGCTGTAAATATTAACATCTTTGTCTTTTAACTTTTTAGCTAAGTGTTTAGAACCGTGTAAACCTTTTTCTTCTGCCGAGAAAAACACAATTAAAACACTGCGTTTGTTGTTTTGTAAGGTGCCTAAATACTTAGCAACTTCAGTTAAAACAGTTGTTCCTGAAGCGTTATCATTTGCGCCATTATTTATGTAATCACCTTCAAAACCATTAGCTGTAATACCTATATGGTCGTAATGTGCACCTAAAACCACAAATTCATTTTTTAGTTTAGAATCTGTTCCTTCAATAAAACCAACTACATTATATGCATTTTCATAATTTGAAAGTGTATCTTTATAGGTAGTAAAAAAAGGTTTAATATTTGATTTTTTTAGTATTGATTCTAAATAATTAGCCGCTTTTTCAATGCCTTTAGAACCAGTATCTCTACCTTGAAGTTCATCAGACGCTAAATATTGTAAAGTTGATGCTACATTAGCTTCGCTAACTTGGTATTCAACATTTTTTTCTTTTTGAGTATAGATTGTTGCTTTACAACCCACTAACAAAATTGCCGAAAATGCTAAGATTAGATACTTGCTCATAAAAAAAAGTTTTATCAAAAATACAAAAAAACCCGTTCTGAAAAATCAAAACGGGTTTATATTGGGTAAAATGTAGGTTTTAAGCCAACATTGTTACTGGATTTTCTATAAAATGTTTCAATGTTTGTAAAAATTCTGCACCAGTAGCACCATCAACCGTTCTGTGGTCGCATGCTAAAGTAACTTTCATTGTATTACCAACAACTATTTGTCCGTTTTTAACAACTGGTTTTTCAATAATTGCACCAACTGATAAAATTGCAGAATTTGGTTGATTGATAATTGATGTAAATTCTTCAATTCCAAACATTCCTAAGTTTGAAACAGTAAAGGTAGATCCTTCCATTTCTTTAGGTTGTAATTTTTTATTGCGCGCTTTACCGGCTAAATCTTTAACTGTTGCTCCAATTTGAGTTAAACTCATTAAATCGGTATGGTTTACAACAGGCACCACTAAACCGTCTTCAACAGCAACTGCTACACCAATATTTACATGATGGTTAATTATAGTTGCCGTTTCTGTCCATTGTGAATTTACTTTTGGATGCTTTTTTAATGCCATGGCACATGCTTTTACTACCATATCGTTAAAAGAAACTTTAGTATCAGGTAACGAATTAATTAAGGCACGCGATTGCATTGCGTTGTCCATATTTACTTCTATTGTTAAGTAAAAATGCGGTGCAGTAAACTTTGATTCAGTCAAACGACGAGCAATGGTTTTACGCATTTGTGAATTTTTAACTTCTTCTGCAAACACAGTTCCAGCAGGTGTTACAACATTTACTGTAGCGGCAGGTTTACTTTCAGCTTTTGCTTCAACAGCATTATTTACGGTTGAAGGTGTATAATTTTCAACATCGCTTTTAACAATACGACCATTTTCACCAGAACCTTTTAAATCTGCAAGATTAATTCCCTTTTCTTGAGCAATTTTCTTTGCCAAAGGCGATGCAAAAATACGTGTATTGGTAGTTACAGCATTTGTATTACTTTCAACTTTTACTTCTACAGCTTTTTCAACCGTTTCTGGCATTGTTTGGGCAGAAATAGAGGCTTTTTTACCACCAGTTGCTAATATAGCAGCAACATCGGTACCAGCTGGTCCAATAATAGCTAAAACACTATCAACAGGAGCCGATTCCCCTTCTTGAATTCCTATATGTAATAAACTACCAGAATAGAACGATTCAAACTCCATTGTAGCTTTATCGGTTTCAATCTCGGCTAAAATATCCCCTTCTGCAACGGTATCTCCAACTTTTTTCAACCAAGTTGCAACGGTACCTTCTGTCATGGTATCACTTAAACGAGGCATAGTAACTACGTTTACATTTGCAGGTATTTCAACTTCAACTTCTGTAGATTGTGTTTGTTCTTGTTCGTTATCAGAACTTGTACTTATTTCATTTGTTGATACAGTTGATGTTCCATTCAATAATGCTTGGTAATCTTCGCCTTGGTTGCCAATAATTGCTAAAACACTATCAACAGCAGCAGTCTCGCCTTCTTGAACACCAATGTATAATAAAGTACCTTTGTGGAACGATTCAAATTCCATAGTAGCTTTATCGGTTTCAATTTCTGCTAAAATATCACCTTCAGAAACTTGATCTCCAACTTTTTTTAACCAAGATGCCACGGTACCTTCTGTCATAGTATCGCTTAAACGAGGCATTGTAATAATTTCAGCCATTCTTTATAATTTATGAGAAATAAACGGATAATTTTCTTGATCGTAAACCACATCGTACATCACAGAAGTATCTGGATATGGTGATTCTTCAGCAAATTTTTCACACTCAGCAACTAAATCGCGTACACGATTATCAATTGCGTCAATTTCTGCGTCGGTTGCCCAATTATTTTCTTTAATAGTATTTAAAACTTGTGTAATTGGATCTATTTTTTTGTATTCTTCTACTTCTTCTTTTGTACGGTAATGCTGCGCATCAGACATTGAATGTCCGCGGTAACGGTACGTTTTCATTTCCAAAAAGGTTGGTCCTTCACCACGTCTAGCTCTTTCCATTGCATCAAACATAGCTTCTGCAACCTTTACCGGATTCATACCATCAACTGCATACGAAGGCATCTCGTATCCTAAACCTAACTTCCATACATCGGTGTGGTTTGCTGTACGTTCTACCGAAGTACCCATTGCATACCCATTGTTTTCACAAATAAATACTACAGGTAATTTCCAAAGCATTGCCATATTAAAGGCTTCATGTAATGAACCTTGACGTGCTGCACCATCACCAAAATAAGTTAATGATACTCCACCTGTTTCTAAATACTTGTCGGCAAAAGCCATACCAGCACCTACAGGTATTTGTGCACCAACAATTCCATGACCACCGTAAAAACCATGCTCTTTAGAAAAAATATGCATTGATCCACCCAAACCTTGCGATGTACCTGTTGCTTTACCTAATAATTCTGCCATTACTCTGCGTGGATCTACACCCATACCAATTGGCTGTACGTGGTTACGGTATGCTGTAATCATTTTATCTTTTGATAAATCCATTGCATGTAACGCACCTGCTAAAACAGCTTCTTGACCATTATATAAATGTAAAAAACCGCGTACTTTTTGTTGAATGTATAAAGCTGCAAGTTTGTCTTCGAACTTACGCCAAAACTGCATGTCTTCATACCACTTTAAATATACTTCTTTAGTAATTTCTTTCATAATAATAGATTGTTAATTACCAATTGATGATTTGTTAATTTGGCAATAGGCAAAAATAAGACTTCAATTGTATTTCTGAAAATAAAATACGTTATTTTTATTTAAACTATGTTAATTATTAAAACAAAAATCCTGACAATGCAGGATTTTATAGTTTAAAATAAAACAAGGAGGTTTTACACCTCCTTGTTTACTTATTATTTTTTGATAATTTTTAAGAATTGTGAACCGGTACTTGTATGTACTTTTACCATATAAGTTCCTACAGATAGATGAGATACATCTATTCTCACATCATTGTTATCAAACTTCTCAGCTTTAACTTGTTTTCCTAAAATATCAAATATTTCAACCGATTTAATTGCTTCTTTGTATGATATATTCAATTCTGAATGAACAGGGTTTGGATAGTATTTTAAAGCAGCAATATCTAAATCATTCATACCTAAAACAATATTAACTTTTACTGCTAATGGTAAACTTGGACAGTTTCCTGGAGCAATAATTACACCGTAATATGTTTTAGCATGTTGCAATGGTTGGTAACTAGGTAATGGATTAACATTGTTAATTGCATCATTATAAGAATCGTACCAAACTACATTTGCTTCGTTTGTTTTTAAATCTTTTACTTCAGCATAATCAACAAAGGATTGATTAACGTTACCAGTTGGTGCATTAGGGCGTGGTGTTACTGTAATGTAAACTTGCGCTCTAGCAGTTTCACAACCATTTTCTACTTTAGAAATATAATAGATACCAGTTGTTACAACATCGTTTTGACCCATTTCTGTTGTAGCAAAAGCAGAATTGTAAACTTTATAGCTTGAACCAGCACTTGCATTTAATGGAATAGTTGATACAGTTGCATCGCCACAAATTGTTATTGGATTAATGATAGGAGCGCTAACACTTAAAATTTTAACACTTATAGGGCGTTTTGCTGAATCACAATCACCGATTGATTGACCAACATAATAAGTACCTGTTACTAAAGGTGTAGTACTTGCAATTGGCGTATCAGATGTACTGTAAGCATACCAATATACAGATGCACCTGCTGCAGTTGTTGTAGCCATTAAATCAACTACTGTTGCACTACCACAAAATGTTTGAGTAGTATTTGCAGTTGGTAATCCTAAATTTTGAACAGTTGAAACAGAAACTGCAGTTCTTGGAGACTCACAGTTACCTATTTTTTGTGCAATATAGTATGTACCCGTAGATAAAGTAGTTGAATAACTTAAAGGAGTAACATCTGTTATGTTTTGATACCAATTTACAGTTGCACCAGGTGTTGCTGGAACACTGATTGATGATATTGTTGATGTGCCACAAATATATACATTTGTCAATGAAACAGCTGTTGGCACTACTCCAACACTTACAGTAACAGCAACTCTACTTGATGATGTACAGGTACCATTTGTAAATTCACCATAATACATACCGTTATTAATTGGAATAGCAGCTGCTAAAGGTGTACCACCTGTTGGAGTAGTATACCAATTAATTTGGAATCCAGAAATTGGGTTGTACATTAAATTACTTACGGTTGCTGCACCACAGAATGATTGTGTTGCTGGAGCTACAGGAACTGTTGCTACAGGACTAATAGCTACTGTAAAAGGAATTCTTGCTGATTTACATTTGTATATTTCTTGTTCAACATAATACACACCTGAAGTAGTAATTTGTGTGATTGGAACACTTGCAGTTGAACTACTGTAATATGTTAATACACCATTTACGTTTTTACCAAAATTAGTATTTGCAACACTAATTGGTCCACAGCTTGTGATATCGTTTACAACAGGAGCTTCTTTTAAACCGATACTTACTGTAAAGTTTTTCTCGATTTTACATCCATATTGATTTTCAATTTCAACTTTATAAGGAACATTTAAACTATTAACCGAACCTTTTAAGTATAAAGTACCTGAATTAACGGCAGCATCATACGGCATAGTAGCTGCTTGGTCATAATATAAATTTGCAATTGGTGTCCAAGTAACTTTATAATTGCTTACTGGAGTAATTTTTACATTATCGATATACCAACCTTCGTATTGTGAATTACCATCTGCACCTACTCTAAATCTAAGTTTGAAGATACCATTACCTGTTAAATCAGATGCTGGAACTACAAACTTTTCAGATTTCCATTCAGTATTAGCAGGAATAGAAGCTTGTGTATAAGCTGCCCAATCTGCATAAGAGGTTTGGGTAAAGAACATAGCTTGTAAACCGTTATTCGTTGTTGGTTTAGTAAGTGTGGTACTTGCCTGACCTGTATAATGTGCCGGCAAGAAAGGTTTCCACGTAGCACCATTATCTGTAGTATATTCAACATAACCGTAATCATATACTGCTGTTGAAGTTGCTTGTAAAGCAGCTATTTGATCAAATTCTACAACGATTGATTTTAAATTAGTTGTATTTATAGTAGTTGCTAAGTTTACTAAAGCATTGGTTTGAGCTGCATATTCAACTTTTAAACTTCCTGTACCTTCGGTTTTTAAAGTAGTTTCGTTAACAAGTGCATCTCCAGAAACAGCATTAACTAATGTTGCATTTAAAGCACCATTAAATCCATTTTTCAATGTAGTCTCGTTTACAAAATTGTCAACTTTTAATTCTTGAACGTCGTTAAAACAAAGGCTGTAATCATTCAACAATTGTAACATTTGTGGTGCTGGATTGTTCTCAACCGTAATTTGCTTTCTAATAATACATCCACTAACAGTGTTTTTAGCTGTTAATGTATAACCCATTGGCATCGTTGTTGTGAATGTCCAACCAACATTTTGGTCGCCAACAATAGCATTATCAGGATGATTAGGATGGGTATTATCATTAGCTGCTGGATCATTAGGGTCAGTAACAGTCCAAACGTAGCTATTATAACTACCAACACCTGTTAACACATAAAGTTTTGTTAACGGATTACCAGCACAGTTATTAATAATATCTGCTGATAAATTTAATGTAGGTGCAGGTGTGTAAACAACTTCTACTGTTTTTGGCTCATTAAAACAACCTTCAATAATATCAAAATAACCATTTGTTCTAAAAACTGAACGTGTTCCAGTAGCTACATTTTCAATTGCACTTAAGTCTAAAGCTGTGTTACTTTTAGTAAATAAAGTTCTGTTAGACGATGTTGAACTAAAAGATGAGAAAATATTTGTAGTTGCAGATGGAGCGTTATCAGCTACATTACTATACGAAATCTGCACTACAATATTAGAATTACCATCCCACATAAACACGTTATCCAATTCAAACATGTTTATATCATTTGATACCAAAGTTTGATCTCCAGCGTTTTTAACTAAAGTTAATCTACTAGTAGGAACAAACTTATTATCTATAGAGTACTCTTCTAAATTTGTCTCACCCATATGAATTCTAAAATTCTTACGTTGCGTAGTACCTGCATTAGGGCCAGTTTTAAAACCAAATGATTTTATCAAACCTCTATCGTAACCTAAAAGCTTAAGTTCCTCAGCTAAATAAATGTATTGTATTTTTTGAGATTTTGTTTCAGCAAAAGGTGTTACATCAACAGCTGACGTAATACCAGTACCTACTTGAACTACACCAATAGAATTATCATAAATACCATTGTACACTTTATATGTTTCAGATGCTGAAACCTCAGGAATTGTGAATGTTGAAACTGGCGTAGGTGTTAACAATTCACCTTCTTTATACCAAAAAGTACTTCCACCACCTGCATTCATTACAAGTTCTTGTAAACCACAAACATTATAAGTAGTAGGTATATTAAATGGAGGTGGTGCACAAGGTGTGTACACTTCTATACCTGTCCAAAAACTACTATCTGTCGCACTACAATTCGATTTAATATAAACTTTGTATTTAGTACTAGCTGTTAAACCAGTAACTGAAATTGAATTTCCTACCGTAACAGGGTTACCAGTAACTGTTGAAGCCTGTGGATTTGTAACAACTAATCCTACAGGACCACTACCTGGAGCACCACTAGTTCTAACTTCCCAATCAGTGCTAGCAACAGTTTGGGTTGCATTTTCCCAATTTATTGTAAATCCAGTTGTAGTTTTATTTGTAATAAAAATATCATTAACTGTAAGACATGTAGGTGTAGGACCTTGATCTACATTAATGTTGTCAATGTATAAATAATTATCAGCGGTTGCAGTTTTATTCGAAACTGTTAAACGAACATACAAAGAACCTGGCTTAGGAGCAAATGTTGTAGTTATTGTTGTACAATTTATAGAAACAACGTGATTTGTATTATCTATTGTTTGAAATGTATTCCATGGACCGCTTGTTGAGTTAGCCCACTCCCATTTTAAATCTAATTGATTTGCAGAACCTGCAAATGGTGGTTGTGTACCAATATTAGGATTGTATACTAACCATTTGTAATCAAAAGAAAAAGTAATAACCCCACCTGTTGCGGTAAACAATAAAGGTGATCTTAATACCGAAGTTCCTAAATTTTGATTTCCTTGTACTCTTGTTCTAATCGAGTGTGTACCCTGACAAAACCTTTCTGGAGTAACATTGAATGTATTATTTGAAACTTGTACCCAAGGCAATACGCTAGTCGCTCCATCCCAATTTATATTGTAGGGCTGTGCCAAGGTTACAAAAGGTAGTAAGATTAATAAAACTAATATAATTCGTTTCATAATACTGAATTTATTTATTTTAAAGCTAAGAGCGATTTATCTCGCTCTTAGCTAATTTAAAAACTATTTTTTAACAATTTTAATAAACTGACTGTTTTCCTTAGTTTTTATATTTAACATATAAGTACCTGCACTTAATCTGCTAAAATCTAATTGAACCGTTTCTTTATCAAAATTATTTTTCATTACCAATCTTCCATTCAAATCAAATACTTCAACATTTGTAATTACATCACTATATGTTATTGTTAACTGATCGTTTACTGGGTTTGGATAGTATGTTAGTTTGCTTAAATCAAAGTTATTTACACCTAACACGATACGTGCCTCTATTGGTGTTGGGTAACTTGGACATCCGTTTGAACCAATGATTACTGCATAATAAGTTGTTTTATCAACTAATGGCATGTTCTGTGCCAAAGGATTTATTCCTTTCATTGCATCTTCATACGTTGCATACCAAACTACATTTGGTTGTGTCATTACAAAATTACTAATCTCTGCATAGTCTGTAAATGTTTGTGGCGATGCACCAACTGGACTATTTGGACGACTGTTGATTGTTACTAATACTGGTGTACGTGAAGATTCACATCCGTTTTCTACACGCGCTACAAAATAGTAACCTGTTTGTAATACATCGGTAGAAGGTAATGCTACATTTGATGTTGTGTTTACATACCATCTATAGGATACTCCTGTAGGAGTTGGTAATACTAAATCTGCAACTGTTGCGCCTTCACATAAATTCATTGAGTTTATTGCTGGGGCACTTGTACTAACTACACGAACCGCTACTGGTATTTTTGCAGAAACACAGTTTCCTATACGTTGTGCTACATAATACGTACCGTTTACTAACGGTGCTGTTAATGCTAAAGGCACAACTGCTGTTGAACTACTGTACCATTCTGCCGTAGCATTTGGTAAAATTTGTGCATTTAATTGTGCTACAGTTCCTGCTCCACAAATGTTTTGGATACCTGCTGTTGGTGCTGGTACACTACCTTGTGAAGTTGCTGTTATTTGTACTCGTAACGACTCACATCCGTTTACTCTTTGAGATACATAATAGGTACCTGTAACCACTTGGTTAGTTCCTGGAATTGGCGTTTGAGATGTTGCCGATGGATACCATACTAATTCTGAACCAGGTAATTGGTTTAAATTAACACCCGCATAGTTTATTGAACCACATATTGAAATTGTTTGTGGTGTTAAAGCTGCTGGTGTTGGATTAACATCAACTAATACTGCTATTCTATCAGACTCACATGCTCCCATTGCTTGAGATGCATAGTATGTTGTATTATCAACTAATGGATGTGTAGATGTTAATGGTACTGTTGCCGCCATTGAATCATACCATCTAATTTGTGCATTACTCATACCTGTTGCCATTAACGAAGCTACTGTTCCACCGCCGCAAACAACTTGAGTTAACTGTGCACTTGGTGCTGCTAATGTTGTAATTGTTGCTGTAAATGGTATACGAGCCGATTTGCAATTTCCAATTCTAGCTTCAACATAGTAAGTACCTGTTTGCGAAATTGTTGTTGTTGCAACAGCTGTTGTTGGTGAGTTGTAGAACGTTAAAATTGAACCTGGTGCACTTGTAACAACAACACTTGTAACTGGTGTTGGTTGACAGAATGTTTGACCTTGAACTATTGGCGCTGCAACATCTATTACATTAACTGTAACTGGTTTTACCGTTGTACATCCAGATGGTGCTGTAATAGTAGCATTATACATTTGTGTTATACCTGCACCAGATGTCATATAAACTTTTAAAGCATCAGTACCTGGTACATACGGCATGGTAGCTGCTGCATCTGCATATAAATTATTTGTAGGTGACCAAGTTACCATTGATTGTTTAAAGTTAAAAGTAACATCTAAACGCTCTGTTGTTCTTGTACCTGTTGTAATGTTAGCAGATGTTGCGCTTGTACCGTAGATACCTACATTTGACCCTGCAACTGCTGTAAAATAGGTTTGCGCATTATTTCCGCCTCCCATTCCTTCTTGTGAAATTTCAACTAATACGTTTGATAATCCATCCCAGAAGAATGGGCTGTCAAACATCATGGTTTGAACTCCTTGGAACGTATGTGTGTAATTTGATTTTGAGAAAACAGTTGCTAAACCTGTTGTTTCAAAATTATTGCTTCCAAAAGTTGTACTTGGTACCATTTTCATTTTAATGGTATACTTTGGATTTGTGAAACTTGCACCTGAATTAATCGTTTCGAATGATAAACCAGAAATGTATCCAGATGTTGTTATTCCTTGTGCTAATAATTCTGCCGCACTAAAAATATATTGTTGTTTTGAATATACATCACTTTGAACAAATGCAGAAACTACACTATTTGCACTTGTAGTGTTTATTTTACTACCTATTGATGCAGTAGCTTGGATTGGTTCTAAAGCTTTTAATTCTTGAACTGTATTTTTACAAATATCGTAAGTACTTGCTAAAGTAGATAACGATTGTGGTTTGTTACCTGCAGATACTAGAACTGTTTTTAAATGCTCACAAATACCATTAGACTGGCTTGCAGATAACACATATTCTTGTTCTGTTGTAGTACTAAATGTCCAACCTGTTGCAGCATTACCTATTACACCAGTACTTGGTGTCCATACAAAAGTATCGTAGCCACCTAAATTTGTTGTAATAGTTACAACTTCAGAAGGATCGCCCTTACAAGAAGTTACCTTGTCTTTAGAAATTTGGAAATCTGGTTTTGGTGTAATAGTAACAGGTACTTCTGTTAACACTGATTTACATCCTAAAGTAGCTATAAACATCGTGTTTGGTCTGACTGCTGTAGTTGTAGTTCCTCCACTACCACCTGTTGAACCAGATATTGTAGCTAATAATTGTGTAGCTGTAACATTGTTTGCATAACTATAAGTTGTTCTTTTTGCTGGCGCGTTGTGATAAACTAAAGTACCGCTGCTACTAAAGTTACCACCACCATTGTTACTCCAATTAGTTTGTACAACTATGTTACTTAAACCGTCCCAATAAAAAGGTGTATTAAAAGAGAATGTTTTTAAACCAGGTGTAAACGTTTCATTTGCATTGTTGTACACTGGTGTTAACAAGTTGTTGTTTATTTGTAAGCCACTAGCAGTTGTAATGTTTGTTGCGCCAATAGAAATACTAAAATTTGTTCTGCTAGCTCCACCTATTACAACTTCAAAAGACAATCCTTTAATTTCGCCCACTGCTAATCCTGCTGCTGTAAGTTCTGCAGCTGTAAAAATGTATTGGTGTTTGTATCCACCCCAACTATGATATAAGAAAGTTCCTGTTGTAGCATTAGTTGCTGTTCCATTTCCTACTTGTGCGTTAACATCAACTGGTGCATCTCCCGCCATAACCCAGTAACTTCTACCAGTTGTTAAATAAGGTGTTGTAAAAGTGGCCCCTGTGTGCACTACATTGCCATCTTCTGCAGCATCAAACCAGGTAACTATACCCGCATCGTAAATCGCTGTCAAATCAACTTCTTGCGGACCACAAACCGTTACTGCTGGTGCTGCAATTAAATTTGGATAATCACACATCGTTTTAATTTCTGGTCCTTGTGTATATCCGCTGCTATCAGTAGACGAACAAACCGTTTTTACATAAATTTGAAAAGCAGTTAATGACGGTAAACCACTCACTGTAAACGGATTGGTTGTTGCTGTACCTGAAGCTGCTAAACCAGTTGCACCACTACCTGGAGCACCCGATGTACGCACTTCATATTGATAAGTAACAGCACCTGTATTCTTAGAATTAGGAGTTAATGTAACCACCGCAGAATTTTTAGTAACGTCTGATATTTGTATATCAACTGGACGGAAACAAGAAACAGCCACAATATTTACATTATAATCATGTGTTTCACCTTCGCTCCTTAATTCACAAGCATTTGTTGAACTATAATAAACTGTACGTATACGCAATCTATGGATACCCGGTGAAGTATTGTCTGGTATAGATATAAAACCTGAAGCAAAAGAAGGAGTTGTAGCCATTTGCATATCTGTCAACAATTTTTCAGATGTTTCATCAAATACCCCATCGTTATTTAGATCAATCCAAACGCTTGCCCATACATATGATGCAGATGTGTAATTAGTATTTAATTGAATTTCGTATTTACTATCTTGTAATAAATTTACAGGGGTAAAATTTGAAGTTCTATTTTGATAATTTGGTGCAGAACAACCTGTGTTTAAATCACTTATAATTGAAGTACCTTCTCCAATAATCTTAACACTATTTAAATTAACTCCTGTACCACTACAAGCATAAGTATAAGTAGGAATACAATAACAGTTAGTAATTGGATTTTGAGCTACACTAACAACAGTTGACATTTTTGTGCTGTTACTACTTGTACAAGTAACTACACATCTGTAATCTGTTGCTGTAGTTTGGCTTGCAATGGTATGCATTGGGCCAGTCGCGCCGCTAATGTCTGTAAATGTATTTGCTCCAGCAGGTGAACTTTGCCATTGGAAAGTAATCCCGCTTGCAATTGTATTGCCACTTAATGACAAGTTAATTGGTTTACCAATACATGCAGCCGTTTCTGAAGCAACCGCTGTACCTGCATTTACAGTACCAGAACAAGCTGGCAATGTTAAAATATTTACATTGTAATCATGTGTATCACCCCAAGTTACCGAGGTACATGCATCATTAGTTGTTGTACCCGAAGTATAAACTACTCTTACACGCATTCTTTTTATCCCAGGTGTAGCACCAAAAGGTATTGTAATACTTGCTGTAGCAAAAGCAGGGCTTTGTGCTAAAGGTAAATCTACCAATAATTTCTCACTAGCTGAAAATGTAAAATCATTATTAAAATCAATCCAGATAGATGCTTTTTCATAAGTAGGTGAACCATAATTGGTATTAAGTTGAACCTGATACGTTTGACTTGGCATTAAATCTACTGCTGTAAATAATGAAGTGCGGTCACTATACCCATTTGTAGGAGTAGTCGTACAACCGGTATTCAAATCACTTAAAACCGAACCTGCGTGACCAGTTAGAACAACACTGTTTAAATCGTCACCACTAGTACACCCACTTGAAGTTACTGGTGTACAATATTGAGCTTGAACTTGCGACATAGGCAATATCAAGCCAAATAACATTAATATCAAGGTTTTATTGGTTAACCACCGAATTTTAAACCTAGACAATTGTGTAATTTTTTCCATAAATTATAATATTTACAATTAGTCATTTAAACCATAAACTTAATTAATTTTTTTTAATTCTTTAATACTTAATTATATTTTTTTTAACTTTTAACATAATTAAACCAAACGAATAGCATTTAATAAGTACATATAAATCAAAAAACCCACCATTTTACTGGTGGGTTTTATTATAAATTTAAACAAAGGCTTGCTTTACTATAAATTAACTAAAAATTCAAGTCAGCTTCTTTTTTGTTTTCTTTTGTTCCAACAACAATATTATCGTACACACGCATACCTGTACCTGCAGGTATTCTATGCCCAACAATAACGTTTTCTTTTAAACCAGATAAGTTATCAACTTTACCAGCAACAGCTGCTTCGTTTAATACTTTGGTAGTTTCTTGGAACGATGCTGCCGAAATGAACGATTTTGTTTGTAACGACGCTCTTGTAATACCTTGTAATATTGGTGTTGCGGTAGCTGGTACTACATCACGTGCAATTACTAAGTTTTTATCTTCGCGGCGTAAGATTGAGTTTTCATCTCTTAATTCACGAACAGAAATAATTTGTCCTTCTTTTAATGTTGATGAATCACCTGCATCTTCAACTACTTTCATTCCAAACAAACGGTCGTTTTCACGGATGAAATCGTCTTTATGAATTAATTGTTCTTCTAAGAATAAGGTATCACCTGAATCTTTAATTTGAACTTTACGCATCATTTGACGGATAACTACTTCAAAGTGTTTATCTGAAATTTTCACCCCTTGTAAACGGTATACTTCTTGAATTTCGTTAACCAAGTACTGTTGTACAGCCGATGGTCCTTGAATTCTTAAAATATCATCTGGTGTAATAGCTCCGTCTGATAATGAAGTACCTGCTTTAACAAAGTCATTTTCTTGAACCAAAATTTGGTTTGATAACTTCACTAAATATTTACGCGCATCATCGTCACCTGTTTTTGGAGTAACAATAATTTCACGGTTACCTCTTTTAATTTTACCAAAAGATACAACCCCATCAATTTCAGCAACAACAGCTGGGTTCGATGGATTACGTGCTTCAAGCAACTCGGTAATACGTGGTAAACCTCCGGTGATATCGCCTGTTTTAGATGATCTACGTGGTATTTTAACTAAAACTTTTCCAGCTTTAATTTTCTCACCATCGTTTACCATTAAGTGCGCCCCAACTGGTAAGTTGTATGATCGTATTAACTCGCCTTCTTTATTGTAAATTAATAAAGTTGGAACTAATTTTTTATTTCTTGATTCAGTAATTACTTTTTCTTGGAAACCTGTTTGCTCATCGATTTCAACCATAAATGTTTGGTTTTGCTCAATGTCTTCGTATGCAACTTTTCCAGTAAATTCTGAAATAATTACACCGTTGTAAGGGTCCCATTTACATATTACTGTACCTTCTTCCACCACATCTTTATCTTTAACATAAATTGTAGATCCGTAAGGTATGTAATGTGTATTTAAAACAATACCTGTGTTTAAGTCAACTAATTTTAATTCGGTTGAACGTGAAATTACGATATCAATTTCTTTACCATCAGCATCTTCACCTTTAACAACTTTTAAATCTTCAATTTCTAAACGACCTTTAAATTTAGTTGTAATAGTTGATACCTCTGAAATATTACCTGCTGTACCACCCACGTGGAACGTACGTAACGTTAACTGCGTACCTGGCTCACCAATAGACTGTGCTGCAATAACACCTACTGCCTCACCTAACTGTGCCATACGGTTTGATGCCAAGTTACGGCCGTAACATTTCACACAAATACCTTTATCTGCTTCACAAGTTAATGCCGAACGCACTTCTAAGCGCTCTAAAGGTGATGCGTTTATTTTTGCAGCTTGTGCTTCGTTAATCATTTCACCTGCAGCAACTATAACTTCGTTAGTTAACGGATTAATGATATCGTCTATAGTTACACGTCCTAAAACGCGTTCACCTAATGATTCTACAATTTCTTCGTTTTTCTTTAACGCTTCAAATTCAATACCACGTAAGGTACCACAATCTTCAGAATTAACAATTACATCTTGAGCTACATCATGTAAACGACGTGTTAAATACCCCGCATCGGCTGTTTTTAATGCGGTATCGGCTAAACCTTTACGCGCACCGTGCGTTGAAATAAAGTATTCTAAGATCGATAAACCTTCTTTAAAGTTTGAAAGGATCGGGTTTTCAATAATATCACCACCTGATGCTGTTGACTTTTTAGGTTTTGCCATTAATCCACGCATACCTGTTAACTGGCGAATTTGCTCTTTAGATCCACGGGCACCCGAATCAAGCATCATGTATACTGAGTTGAATCCTTGTTGATCCTCGCGAATATTTTTCATTGCCAATTCGGTTAACATCGCATTCGTAGATGTCCAAACGTCAATAACCTGATTGTAACGCTCGTTGTTGGTAATTAAACCCATGTTATAGTTCATGGTAATACCTTCAACTTGATTGTTAGCGTCGTCAATCATTCCTTGTTTTTGATCTGGGATTTTAATATCACCTAAAGAGAATGATAAACCACCTCTAAACGCGTATCCGTATCCCATATCTTTCATATCGTCTAAGAATTTAGCTGTAGTAGGCACATCTGTTACTGCTAAAATTTTACCAATAATATCGCGTAACGATTTCTTAGTTAAAACTTCGTTGATGTAACCTGCAGCTTCTGGAACTACCTCGTTAAACAAGATACGCCCAGCTGATGTTTCAATAATTTGGTAAACTAACTCACCATCAGCATTAAAATCTTTAGCGCGTACTTTAACAGGAGCATTCAAATCTAAACGTCCTTCGTTAATAGCAATATGAACTTCTTCTACAGAATAGAATGTTAAACCTTCACCTTTTACGATATATTCAGGTGTGGTTTTACGGATTTTGGTCATGTAATAAAGACCCAAAACCATATCTTGAGAAGGTACCGTTACCGGAGCACCATTTGCAGGGTTTAAGATATTGTGCGATGCTAACATTAATAACTGCGCTTCTAAAATAGCCTCAGGTCCTAATGGTAAATGCACCGCCATTTGATCCCCATCGAAATCGGCGTTGAAAGCCGTACATACTAATGGGTGTAAACGAATTGCTTTTCCTTCAATTAACTTAGGTTGGAATGCTTGAATACCTAAACGGTGTAACGTAGGGGCACGGTTTAACAATACCGGGTGACCTTTAATTACGTTTTCTAAGATATCCCAAACTACTGGTTCTTTTTTATCGATGATCTTTTTAGCAGACTTAACTGTTTTTACAATTCCACGTTCTATTAACTTACGAATAACGAACGGTTTGTAAAGTTCAGCAGCCATATCTTTTGGAAGACCACACTCATATAATTTTAATTCAGGACCAACAACAATTACCGAACGTGCTGAATAATCTACACGTTTACCTAATAAGTTTTGACGGAAACGACCTTGTTTACCTTTTAACGAATCAGATAATGATTTTAACGGACGTTGCGATTCTGTTTTTACAGCTGTTGCTTTACGTGTATTATCGAATAATGAATCTACCGCTTCTTGTAACATACGTTTTTCATTACGTAAAATTACTTCTGGCGCTTTAATTTCCATTAATCGTTTTAAACGATTGTTACGAATAATCACACGACGGTATAAATCGTTCAAATCAGATGT
The DNA here is from genome assembly GCF_030545015.1 of Myroides sp. JBRI-B21084. Lineage (GTDB taxonomy): Bacteria > Bacteroidota > Bacteroidia > Flavobacteriales > Flavobacteriaceae > Flavobacterium. Next base: position 2,348,795 of record NZ_CP120653.1, on the reverse strand, counting down.
TGCGAAACGACCACCATCAAGCGGTACTAACGGACGTAATTCTGGCGGAATAACTGGAACCACTTTTAAAATCATCCATTCCGGACGGTTCTCGCGGTTTTCGTTTGATTCACGGAAAGCTTCAACTACTTGTAAACGCTTTAAAGCTTCGGTTTTACGTTGTTTTGATGTTTCGTTGTTAGCAGCGTGGCGCAATTCATACGATAAAGCATCTAAATCGGTACGCTCTAACAAATCCATAATACATTCAGCACCCATTTTAGCAATGAATTTATTAGGATCGTTATCGTCTAAATATTGATTTTCCATAGGAAGGGTATCTAAAATATCAAGATACTCATTCTCTGTAAGGAAATCTAAACGTTTTAATTCTTCACCATCTGGGCGTTTTGCAGCACCAGTTTGAATTACTACGTATTTTTCGTAATAAATAATTTCGTCTAATTTTTTAGAAGGTAATCCTAAAATATAACCTATTTTATTAGGTAACGAACGGAAATACCAAATGTGTGCAATTGGCACAACTAAATTGATATGACCAACTCTATCTCTACGAACTTTCTTTTCAGTAACTTCTACCCCACAACGGTCACATACAATACCTTTGTAACGGATTCTTTTATATTTTCCACAAGCACATTCGTAATCTTTTACAGGTCCGAAGATGCGCTCACAGAATAACCCATCGCGCTCTGGTTTGTGCGTACGATAGTTAATTGTTTCTGGCTTTAAAACCTCACCTCTTGATTCGGCAAGAATTGATTCTGGCGATGCTAAACCAATTGAGATTTTGTTAAATCTTTTTACAGTACTTTTATCTTTACTGTTATTTCTATTATTCATCATAGTTTTTACTATTGATTTATTGCAATTAAAAATTGATTTTTTTTTGAAGCTATATGTTTAAGCAATTGCTTGCTGCTTAAAGCGTAAAACTTACAGCTTTCAAAATACTACCTCGGATTACTTCTCTAAACTTCAAACAGCTGTTGTGAAGTGCTAGTTATAAAATAAATTTTATAAAAAATCGGAACGGGTTACGGGTATAAATCCTTAAAAACTTATTGAAATTAAGTATTCAGCTTTTGGAAATTTACCAAAAACTGAATACCTTTTTTTTATTTATTCTTCTAATCTGATATCTAAACCAAGACCTTTTAATTCATGCATTAATACATTGAATGATTCTGGCAATCCTGGTTCTGGCATTGGTTCACCTTTTACGATAGCTTCGTATGTTTTAGCTCTACCAATAACATCATCCGATTTAACAGTTAAAATCTCACGTAATGTAGCCGATGCACCGTAAGCTTCTAAAGCCCAAACCTCCATCTCTCCAAAACGTTGACCTCCAAATAACGCTTTACCACCTAAAGGTTGTTGCGTAATTAAAGAGTATGGTCCAATTGAACGTGCGTGCATTTTATCATCAACCATGTGGCCTAATTTTAACATGTAAATTACACCTACAGTAGCTTTTTGATCAAAACGCTCACCTGTACCACCGTCGTATAAATAAGTATGACCAAAACGTGGAACACCTGCTTCGTCTGTTAAGGCATTGATTTCATCTAAAGATGCACCATCAAAAATTGGTGTAGCATATTTTCTACCTAATTTTTTACCTGCCCAACCTAATACGGTTTCATAAATCTGACCGATGTTCATACGTGAAGGTACCCCAAGTGGATTTAATACTATATCAACTGGTGTTCCGTCTTCTAAGAAAGGCATGTCTTCATCGCGAACAATTTTTGCAACGATACCTTTGTTACCGTGACGACCTGCCATTTTATCACCTACACGTAGTTTACGTTTTTTAGCAATGTAAACTTTTGCAAGTTTTAAAATACCTGATGGTAATTCGTCACCTACTGTAATCATAAATTTCTCACGACGTAATACTCCTTGTAAATCATTCAATTTAATTTTGTAATTGTGAATTAAATCGGTGATCATAGTGTTGGTGTACTCATCGGTTGCCCACTGTCCTTTAGTTAAATGAGTAAAGTCTTCAACTGCATGTAACATTTTTAAAGTGAATTTTTTACCTTTTGGTAATACTTCTTCCCCTAAATCGTTCATTACACCCTGTGATGTTTTACCATTTACTAAGTGGAATAATTTATCAACTAAACGATCTTTTAACTCATTGAATTTTACTTCAAATTGTGTATCTAACAAAGCAATATCTTCTTTGTCTTTAGAACGTTTGCGTTTATCTTTTACTGCACGAGCAAATAATTTTTTATCTAAAACTACACCACGTAACGATGGTGATGCTTTTAACGATGCGTCTTTTACATCGCCTGCTTTATCACCAAAAATTGCGCGTAATAATTTTTCTTCTGGTGTAGGATCTGACTCTCCTTTTGGTGTAATTTTACCAATTAAGATATCGCCAGGTTTAACTTCTGCACCAATACGAATCATACCGTTTTCATCTAAATCTTTAGTAGCTTCTTCAGAAACGTTAGGAATATCGTTTGTTAATTCTTCTGATCCTAATTTAGTATCACGTACTTCAAGGGTATAATCATCTATATGGATTGATGTAAAAATATCATCGCGTACTACACGCTCAGAAATTACAATTGCATCCTCAAAGTTATAACCTTTCCATGGCATGAAGGCAACTTGTAAGTTACGGCCTAATGCTAATTCACCATTTTGTGTTGCATAACCTTCACATAAAACTTGTCCTTTAGTAACACGGTCACCAGTACGTACAATTGGTTTTAAGTTAATTGATGTACTTTGGTTGGTTTTACGGAATTTAATAAGGTTGTATGTTTTTTCGTCGGCATCAAAACTTACTAAACGCTCGTCGTCTGTACGGTCGTATTTAATTGTAATTTTTTGTGCATCAACATAAACTACTTCACCTTCACCTTCAGCGTTAATTAAAACACGTGAATCGGTTGCAACTTGTTTTTCTAATCCAGTACCAACAATTGGAGATTCTGGACGTAATAATGGAACTGCCTGGCGCATCATGTTCGATCCCATCAAGGCACGGTTCGCATCATCGTGTTCTAAGAAAGGAATTAACGAAGCAGAAATAGATGCAATTTGGTTAGGTGCAACGTCGGCATAGTTTAACTCTTTTGGTTCAACTACAGGGAAATCGGCATCTTGTTTCGCAACTACTCTTTCGTCTTCAATAGTTCCATCTTTAGCAACATTAATAGTTGCTTGTGCAATTAATTTTTCTTCTTCTTCTTCTGCCGATAAATAAACTGGAGCTTCGTTTAAATTCAACACCCCGTTTTCTACTTTACGGTATGGTGTTTCAATGAATCCCATGTTATTTACTTTAGCATAAACAGCTAATGAAGATATCAAACCAATGTTTGGACCTTCAGGAGTTTCAATTGGACATAAACGACCATAGTGCGTATAGTGAACGTCACGTACTTCGAAACCTGCTCTTTCACGTGAAAGACCACCTGGCCCTAAAGCTGATAAACGGCGTTTGTGTGTAATTTCGGCTAATGGATTGGTTTGATCCATGAACTGAGACAACTGGTTTGTTCCGAAGAATGAGTTGATTACCGATGATAATGTTTTTGCATTAATTAAATCAATTGGGGTAAACACCTCGTTATCGCGTACGTTCATGCGTTCGCGAATTGTGCGTGCCATACGTGCTAAACCTACACCAAATTGTGCAGATAATTGTTCACCTACAGTACGTACACGACGGTTAGACAAGTGATCAATATCATCAATTTCAGCTTTAGAGTTAATTAACTCAATTAAATACTTTACAATAGTAATAATATCTTCTTTAGTTAATACTTGCTTATCAATTGGCGTGTCTAATCCTAATTTTTTGTTCATTCTATATCTACCTACATCACCTAAATTGTAACGTTGGTCAGAGAAGAATAATTTATCTATAATACCTCTAGCGGTTTCTTCATCCGGAGGTAATGCATTTCTTAATTGACGGTAAATGTATTCTACAGCTTCTTTTTCAGAGTTTGTTGGGTCTTTTTGAAGCGTATTATGAATAATTGTATAATCAGCAAGGTTACTATCTTCTTTATGTAAAAGAATGGTTTTAACGTCTGCTTCAATAATTTCTTCAACATTATCTTTATCAAGTACAATGTCACGGTCTAATATAATTTCGGTACGCGGAATAGTAACAACTTCGCCAGTATCTTCATCAACGAAATCTTCGTGCCAAATATTAAGTACACGTGCAGCTAAACGGCGACCAATATATTTTTTTAAACCTGTTTTTGAAACTTTAACTTCTTCTGCAAGGTCAAAAATCTCAAGAATATCTTTATCTCTTTCAAAACCAATTGCACGGAATAATGTAGTTACAGGTAACTTTTTCTTACGATCGATATACGCATACATTACACTATTGATATCCGTAGCAAATTCAATCCAAGAACCTTTAAAAGGAATGATACGTGCAGAATATAATTTGGTACCATTTGCGTGGAATGATTGACCAAAGAATACACCTGGCGAACGGTGTAATTGCGATACAACTACGCGTTCTGCACCATTAATTACGAAGGTACCACTTGGTGTCATGTACGGAATAGTTCCTAAGTACACATCTTGAACTATGGTTTCAAAATCTTCGTGCTCTGGGTCGGTACAATAAAGTTTTAAACGAGCTTTTAGGGGCACACTATAAGTTAAGCCTCTATCAATACATTCTTCAATAGAATAACGAGGTGGGTCTACAAAATAGTCTAAAAATTCCAAAACGAATTGGTTGCGTGTATCCGTGATTGGAAAATTTTCCATGAAGGTTTTGTATAAGCCTTCGTTACCTCTTTCGTCAGATTTAGTTTCTAATTGAAAAAAATCTTTAAACGATTTAACCTGAATATCTAGGAAATCTGGATAAGCAGGAATATTTTTTGTAGAGGCAAAATTTAACCTTTCAGTATGATTTGTAATCATTAATGAACAAAATTTTGGTTTAAAAAAGTAATTTTTTTGTGTAAAAACACAGTTGTATAAATACTTCCTAGTTTAGTAACCAACACATCTTTAAAAACAAACCAGGAATGGTGTTTGCTTTTTTCTTCGTTGTTGATTATTTTTTATATGCAAAATGGTTTAGGCCATTGAGACAATTCTCAAGGCCTAAACCGTAAATATTATTATGTGTGAGATTATTTTAACTCAACTACAGCACCAGCTTCTTCTAATGCTTTTTTCAATCCTTCTGCTTCGTCTTTAGAAACACCTTCTTTAACGTTTGCAGGAGTACCGTCTACTAAATCTTTAGCTTCTTTTAATCCTAAACCTGTTAATTCTTTAACAGCTTTAACTACTGCTAATTTAGAAGCACCAGCGTCTTTTAATACTACTGTGAATTCTGTTTGCTCTTCAGCAGCAGCACCAGCATCACCACCACCTGCAACTACTACTGCAGCAGCAGCTGGTTCAATACCATACTCGTCTTTTAATATTGTAGCTAATTCGTTAACTTCTTTAACTGTTAAGTTAACCAATTGTTCTGCGAATTGTTTCAAATCTGCCATTTTTTCTATCTTTTAATTTGAATTTGTAATAATATAATTTATTTGTGTGCGTTCGTTAATGAACCTTAAAAACGATTGTAGTGAAATACTATTCTTCGTCTTTAAATTGATTTTTAAGAGCAGAAATAACTCTTTGAGCAGGTGATTGTAATAATCCAATGATTTCTCCAATCATCTCTTCTCTAGACTTAATAGCTACTAATGAATCTAATTGGTTATCGCCAATGTAAACTTCTTCATTAATATATGCTCCTTTTAAAACTGGTTTATCACCTTTTTTACGGAATTCTTTTATAACTTTAGCTGGGCCGTTAGCAGCTTCACCAATCATTATAGCGCTGTTTCCTTTTAAAATAGAAGGTAAATCACCATACTCATTTTCTGATGTTTCCATTGCTTTAGCAAGCAATGTATTCTTAACTACCTCTAACTTGATACCTGCTTTAAAACAAGCTCTACGTAAATCTGAAGTAGTTGATGCATTTAATCCAGAAATATCTGCAATGTAAACCACTTTAGTGTCAGCTAACTGTGCAGTTAAATCTTGAATCGCAATTGATTTGTCTTCTCTAGTCATACTAAATAATTTTAACTACCAATTATACTGCTTTTGGATCTAAAGCAATTGCAGGACTCATTGTACTTGATATATGAATAGACTTGATATAAGTACCTTTTGCTGCAGTTGGTTTTAATTTAATTAATGTTTGAATAATTTCAGCTGCGTTCTCAGTAATTTGGTCAGCACCGAAAGATACTTTACCAATACCAGCGTGAACGATACCTGTTTTATCAACTTTAAAGTCAATTTTACCTGACTTAACTTCTTGTACAGCTTTAGCAACATCCATAGTTACCGTACCTGTTTTAGGGTTTGGCATTAAACCACGAGGTCCTAAAATACGACCTAATGGACCTAATTTACCCATAACAGCAGGCATTGTAATGATTACATCGATATCTGTCCAACCATCTTTAATTTTTTGTAGATAGTCATCTAAACCAACGTGATCTGCACCAGCAGCTTTAGCTTCTGCTTCTTTATCTGGAGTAACTAATGCTAATACTCTTACATCTTTACCTGTACCGTGTGGCAATGTTACCACCCCACGAACCATTTGATTTGCTTTACGAGGATCTACTCCTAAACGTACTGCAATATCAACAGACTCATCAAATTTTGCAGAAGCAACTTCTTTAATTAATGCAGATGCATCTTTTAAAGAATATAATTTGTTCTTCTCAATTTTTGCTGCAGCCTCTTTTTGCTTTTTTGTTAATTTTGCCATTTCTTCTTTTCTTTAAGATTAAAAAGGAGCGTTTCCTGATACCGTGATTCCCATAGAACGTGCAGTTCCAGCTACCATAGACATTGCTTTTTCGATTGTGAATGCATTCAAATCAGCCATTTTGTCTTCAGCAATTGCTTTAACTTGATCCCATGTGATAGATGCTACTTTTTTACGGTTTGGTTGCCCAGAACCTGATTTAATTTTAGCAGCTTCTAATAATTGAACAGCGGCAGGTGGCGTTTTAACAACAAAGTCAAAAGATTTGTCTTTGTAAACTGTAATTTGTACTGGTAATACTTTACCTGGTTTATCCTGTGTTCTAGCATTAAATTGCTTACAGAATTCCATGATGTTAACTCCAGCAGCCCCCAAAGCAGGTCCAACCGGTGGCGAAGGATTCGCAGCACCTCCCTTAACTTGTAGTTTAACTACTTTACTAATTTCTTTTGCCATTTTTAAAAAAATTTAGCACATCTTTCAATTGGAAGCGATTGATGTGTATGTAACAATTATATTTTTTCTACTTGTGTAAAGCTTAATTCTAGTGGTGTTTTTCTTCCAAAAATTTTCACCATTACTTCAAGCTTGCGTTTGTCTTCGTTTACTTTTTCAATGGTTCCGTTGAATCCATTAAAAGGTCCGTCAACAACTTTTACTGTTTCGCCTACTTCATATGGTATTAAACCATTATCTACAGAAACAGCTAATTCATCTACTTTACCTAGCATACGGTTTACCTCTGCTTGGCGTAAAGGCACAGGATCTCCTCCACGAGTTTCACCTAAGAAACCTATTACACCTGCTATAGATTTTATGATGTGTGGTAATTCACCTGTTAGGTTTGCTTCTATCATTACATAGCCCGGAAAATAGATACGTTCTTTTGTAACTTTTTTACCTTCACGCTGTGAAACTACCTTTTCAGTTGGAACTAATACTTGTGATAAGTAATCTTCCATACCCAAACGTACAATTTCACTTTCTATGTAACCTTTAACTTTATTTTCTTGTCCGCTTACTGCCCTAACTACATACCATTTTTTTATGCTATTCTCTGTCATCTTCTTTTAAATTTATGAATTTAAAAGGTTAAAGAAACCAGCAAGAGCTTCGGCAAATAGGGAATCAACACCCCAAGTAGCCAATGATAATACTACTGTGAAAATAGCAACAATAATAGTATAGCGTTGCACCTCTGTCCATGATGTCCATGTAACATTTGCTTTTAATTCGGTAAACGCATCTGATATATAATTAACTACTTTTGCCATATGATTTGTTTTTGCACGGGTGGAGGGATTCGAACCCCCATCAACGGTTTTGGAGACCGCTATTCTACCCTTGAACTACACCCGTTTGTTAAAAAGTTGGCAGTTAACACTGCCAACTTATAAATTATTTATAAACTATAATTAGTCTAAAATTTCAGTTACCTGACCTGCACCTACTGTACGACCACCTTCGCGGATAGCGAAACGTAAACCTACTGATAATGCAATTGGTTGTAATAAATCAACAGTAATTGTTAAGTTATCACCTGGCATAACCATATCCGTTCCTTCTGGTAACATGATTGTTCCTGTTACGTCAGTTGTACGAACGTAGAACTGTGGACGGTAGTTATTGTGGAATGGAGTGTGACGTCCACCTTCTTCTTTTTTCAAGATATAAACCTCAGCTTTGAATTTAGCGTGTGGTTTAACTGAACCTGGCTTAACAATAACCATACCACGACGGATATCAGCTTTATCAATACCACGTAATAATAAACCTACGTTATCACCTGCTTCACCACGGTCTAAGATTTTACGGAACATCTCAACCCCTGTAATTGTAGAAGTTAATTTATCTGCACCCATACCAATGATTTCAACTGGATCACCTGTATTAGCAACACCTGTTTCGATACGACCTGTAGCAACAGTTCCACGACCAGTAATTGTAAATACGTCTTCGATAGGCATTAAGAATGGTTTTTCAGTATCACGTACTGGCTCTTCAATCCACTCATCAACTGCAGCCATTAAGCTCATTACAGTTTCAACCCATTTTGGCTCACCGTTTAATGCACCTAAAGCAGAACCTTGGATAACTGGACCATTATCACCATCATATTGATAGAAAGATAATAAATCACGGATTTCCATTTCTACTAATTCTAATAACTCAGCATCATCAACCATATCCACTTTGTTCATGAATACAACCATACGAGGAATACCTACTTGGCGACCTAATAAGATGTGCTCACGAGTTTGTGGCATAGGACCATCTGTAGCAGCAACTACTAAGATAGCACCGTCCATTTGAGCAGCACCAGTAACCATGTTCTTAACGTAATCCGCGTGACCTGGACAGTCAACGTGAGCATAGTGACGGTTAGCTGTAGCGTACTCCACGTGAGATGTATTAATTGTAATACCTCTTTCTTTTTCTTCTGGAGCATTATCAATTTGATCAAATGATTTTGCTTCTGATAAACCTGCATCTGATAATACTTTAGTAATAGCAGCTGTTAATGTTGTTTTACCGTGATCTACGTGTCCGATAGTACCAATATTTAAATGGGGTTTCGAACGATCAAAACTTTCTTTTGCCATGATTTAATTAATTTAATCTTAGTTATATAATTAGTGTTAACTTTAATTCACATTTGAGCCAACGACGGGATTTGAACCCGTGACCTCTTCCTTACCAAGGAAGCACTCTACCCCTGAGCTACGCCGGCAAAAAAAGAACTTGTTGTGGGGAGAGCAGGATTCGAACCTGCGAAGGTTTCCCAACGGATTTACAGTCCGTCCTCGTTGGCCGCTTGAGTATCTCCCCGAACCTAATATTTTTACAACTTTTGTTTGTTGATGAGCCTTTGGAGGGACTCGAACCCACGACCTGCTGATTACAAATCAGCTGCTCTAGCCAGCTGAGCTACAAAGGCACTTAAAAAGTCCGCTATTTCTAACGGACTGCAAATATATATACTTATTTAAAAAAATAAAAGCTTTTTTAATTTTTTTTTATTCTTTTAATGTGCTTTTACTTTTTCTTTACGTTTTACAAGCAATCGTTCTAAAGCAGCACCAGCTAAATCTGTTGCTTCTTCAAATGTTTTAGCTGTTTTTTTAACTACTAAATCATCGCCTGGAATTTTAACAATGATATCTACAGACTTGTTTTCTTTATCACTTGTATTTTCCGTATGCAAAGATACATCAATTCCAACAATTTTATCATAATATTGTTGTAATTTTTCTAAACGAATGTTTATAAAGTCCACTAATTTACGATCAACATTAAAGTTAACTGCTTGAATATTCACTTTCATAATACTATAATTTTTTAAAAGGTTTATAAATTTTCATCTTCGGCCTTTGAGCGCGGATGTGTTTGTTTGTACATTTTTTGCAACGTGGCTATGCTTGTATGCGTGTAAATTTGTGTTGACGATAAACTTGAATGCCCAAGCAACTCTTTTATTGTATTTAAATTTGCACCTGCATTTAACATATGTGTAGCAAATGTATGACGCAACACATGGGGGCTTTTTTTTCCTTTAGATGTTACACCTCTAAAATAATTATTTATTAAACGATATACAAATGTTTGATTTAAATTTTGTTGATTTTTTAACAAAAAAATATTTTGGTTACTTGTTTGCCCAAACTGCTGATTTCTTTTTTGTAAAAATTCTGTTAAAACATCTAATAATGAAGTTAATATAGGCACTATACGTTCTTTTGATCGTTTTCCTAAAACTTTAATTTCACGCTTTTGTAAATCAACATCGTATAGTTTTAGGTTTATTAATTCGGTTTTTCTTATTCCCAAGGTGTAAAAAAGGGTGATAATAACAAAATTTTGAAATCCAAAATAGTCATTTGAGAAGGCTGATCGATCAATTTTTTCCATTTCTGCTTCTGAAAAAGGAACTTGTAACACTTTATTTATTCGCAAAGCTTTATGCGCTTGTAAAGGATACTCTTTAATTGTTTTGGTAATGTATAAAAATTTAAAATAGCTTTTTAGCGATGCTACTTTTCGATTTATTGAATTATTACTGATTTTGTTTTGTGACAAATTTGCAATCCACAAACGAATGTGTTGGTATTTTATTTCGTCAACATTTTTAATAGTATCTTTAGTAAAGTCATAAAAAACTTCAACATCTTTCATATACGCGTTTACGGTGTGCAATGAAAAATGTTTTTCTTTTAAAAGATAATCGTAATAAGGCTTTAAATATTTTTCCATAAAAAAAAATCGCTAACCAAAGTTACCTTTAATTAGCGATTTATAAAAATTTGTTTCAACGATTAAATTTCAACTGAATCTTTTAAACGTTGTACGTATTGAGCTTTTTGATTTTGCGCACGTTTAGATACTGAAGGTTTCGTAAAGTTTTTACGAGATCTTAAGGCACGAAGCGTTCCGGTTTTATCAAATTTTCTTTTGTAGCGTTTTAACGCTCTATCAATATTTTCTCCGTCTTTAATTGGAATGATCAACATAATTTATACACCTCCTTTCGTTATGGGTGCAAAAGTAGAAATAATTTTTGAATTACGAATGATTAATTTTGAATTATTTTTATTCATAAATTACAATCACACAAAAATCCAAAAAAAAGGAAAAACCATTACAGTCTTTCCTCTTTAATCTATTTTCTATCTTCTAAAACTACTCTTTCAAAAGATTTCTAGAGATGACTAATTTTTGAATTTCGGTTGTTCCTTCACCAATAGTACATAATTTAGAATCGCGGAAGAATTTCTCTACCGGGAAATCTTTTGTATAACCATACCCACCGTGAATTTGAATAGCCTCGGTTGCAACTTTTACACACACTTCTGATGCATACATTTTTGCCATTGCACCAGCTGTAGTAACTGGTTTGTGGTTGTTTTTTAAGTATGCAGCTTTGTGTAATAATAATTCTGAAGCTTCAATTTCTGTAGCCATATCGGCTAATTTAAAGCCTACTGCTTGAAATTGCGAAATAGGTTTACCAAACTGTACGCGTTCTTTTGAATATTTCAACGCCGCTTCGTATGCGCCTTTTGCAATTCCTAATGATAACGCACCAATTGAGATACGACCACCATCTAAAATTTTCATTGCTTGAATAAATCCTTCGCCTACTTCGCCTAAACGGTTGGCATCAGAAACGCGGCAATTATCAAAAATTAACTCTGCCGTTTCAGAAGCACGCATTCCTAATTTATTTTCTTTTTTGCCCGATGAAAAACCTGGTGTTCCTTTTTCAATTACAAAAGCAGTCATTCCACGAGAATCACCTTTTTCGCCTGTACGAACAATAACAACAGCAACATCGCCAGAAATCGCGTGCGTTATAAAGTTTTTGGCACCATTAATAATCCAATCGTTACCATCTTTAACAGCAGTTGTTGCCATACCACCCGCATCAGAACCTGTATTATGCTCGGTTAAACCCCAAGCACCAATCCATTCACCTGTTGCTAATTTTGGTATCCATTTTTTCTTTTGTTCGTCGTTTGCAAATGTTAAAATATGATTGGTACATAATGAATTGTGAGCAGCAACCGACAAACCTATCGAAGAATCTACTTTAGAGATTTCTTCAACAACGGTAATGTATTCGTGATAACCCAAGCCCGATCCACCTAATTCTTCAGGAACCAAAACGCCCATATACCCCATTTCTCCTAATTTCTTAAACAATTCTACAGGAAAGATTTGCTCTTCGTCCCATTTCATTATATTAGGGCGGATTTCTTTTTCTGCAAAATCTCTAATCGATTGTGCAATCATTGCTTGTGTTTCGTTATACTCAAAATTCATTTTACTCCTTTTTATATTATTTTTTACTTATTATTCTAAAAAGCCAAATATAGCCTAATTATCTGTAATTTGTCAAGCGGAAAATTATTAATTTTTTCTAAATCTTCTAATTTTAAAGGTTCGTTTTGCTTACTTCGTAAAACTACAATTTCACGAGCCAAATACGTAGTCATATACGGAATTGTTGCCAATTGTTCTTTACTTGCGGTATTTACATTTATTTTTGATATACTTTTTGTAGCTTTTACAAAAGTTTGTTGCTTTAAAAGCGAAACCGTTTCTGGTCGCAAACCTTTTATATAATTTAGCTGATTGATATGTACAAAACCATTTAACTTGTCGCGTTCAGCAATTAATAAATTGGCATAATAAGCACCAATTCCTTTTAAAGCAACTAATTGCTCATAATTAGCTTGGTTTAAGTTTATTTTTTGTACTGCAACAGGTTGAATTTCTTTACTAATTGTTGTCTTATTCTGTGTCCACTCCGGAAATTTAAAATACGGCGAAATTTTAGCAAGTAATTCATTTGAAACACCGGTAACTTGCTGAAATTCGTTGGCCGAATTCACATATTTACCTGTTGCCCTAAAAGCTATTAATTTATCTATTTGTGTGGTATTCATTCCTAATTTAAATCCTTTGTAATCGTTTATGAAATTTGGATTAAATGGTTGTAATTCGTATTTTTTTAAAGCAATTAATTTTAAACTATCAATTGTTTTTTGTGTAGTTGTATTTATATAATAATTTACTGTTTGCTTGTTAATTTCTGCTTTTTTAACAAAACTTAAAAGTAGTTGCACAGCAACAGTAAGCAATGCAAAAACCAAAAGGGTAAGTTGTTGTTTTCTATTTAAAAACGGAACTATATTCTTCATTTAACGATTCATTAATTTAATACCAACTTCGCAGTTTAAACAACGACGGTTATCGCAATAATTCTTCTTTAAAAACAAAAGTGATTGGCTATCTAACGACGTTTTTACTGGTACTTTTAGCTTATTAAACAATGTTGTAGTACTGTTTTTTTCGGCTACGATTGAATGATAATGTTGCAAAACTTCTTCTAAAACATCGGTACCCATTTGTTGATGGTACACGTATTGAAAAGGCAAAATTGTATTTATCAACAATAAATTATAAAATGATTCTGATACTTTCTTGGTTCGATTTACATGCGTTTTTCCAAAAACATAATGCGTTTGCCAATATTGCGATGTTTTTGCACCTAATAAATGATTGTTTATACAAATGGTTTCAGGATTGCGAATTAAATCAAACATGAAAGGTTGTTGCGACAAAAACGCAGCAAATTGTACCAAACGAATGGTTGGAAAATTATCGGGCCGAAGTTTAAAGAAAGTAGGCGTAAGAACAGCATTCTTTAAATTGTATTTTTGTTTTAAATAATTATATGTTTTTTGTAGGGTTTGTAAATAAAAATCGGCTACATCTGCATTTAACAAATTGGCTGTTCCTAATAACAAAGCTTCTACATGCAATGCATTCGATTGTTCTTTTCGAATAATTTTTAAGGGCAAAAAACAAGCAATTTGGTAAAAAGCATCGTTATTAATATTTAAACCAAAATTGCGTAATAACAAACGGTAAAAAGCTTCTTCCCAATTGTTATTTGTTAACTTTAGTTCTGATACAATACGATTAGAAAATTGCTCTAAGCGTTCAATCATTAATTTCTCTTTCCATAGCAACCATTCAAACAAGCTGAAATGATGAATGTAATCTTCGCAAAACAAATATCGTGGGTTTGAATTAAACTGATGATATGCTTTAAAAACATCACTATTTACATAATCTTTTAAAACCAAAGTTGGTATTTCGGCACCGTTTTTATTCACAACAGCTATATCATTATTCCAAACAACGTGTAGAATTACATTTTGGTAAGCTGGGTCAACTTCATGGTGATGTGCATACCAATCCGAAGCATTTATGTGCATTTCTATTGTTCCTGCCCATAATTGCCCATCGATAAAAACCTGTGCATTAAAAAAATCGGGGCCTTCTGTACCCAAATACAACCCAAAATTTTTAATTACAACGCTATTATTTTGTACTGTTTTTAGTGAAGTATTATTAAGCTTTTTAAATCTCCACACATAATGTAAAAAATCTTCTTTCATACTAAAAAGCTTTGTATAAATGTAGTTTATTTATTTTGAAATTCCTAATAATCAACACTTAAAAGTATGTTTAAAAAAAAAGGCAACGTAATGAAACGTTGCCTTTTTTTTACTGTTTTTTACAGTTATTTTATGGAATCGATAATATCGTATTTAGTAATAATATGGTGTTTACCGTTTTCTAATGCTACTAATACTGCATTATTTTCTTTTGTTATAAGTTTAGCAATTTCATGCACATTTGTATTTTGTGAAACTACCGGATACGGCTTGCCCATCACCTTTTTTATAGGCATATCTGCAACTTCGCTGTTTTGCAAATACGCTTGTAACAAATCGGTATCGTTTACAGAACCTACAAAACCAGTTGCGTCAATCACTGGAATTTGCGATATTTTAAACGTGCGCATTCTATCTACAGCATGGCTCACCAATTCTTCGGTACGCACTACAACCAAAGGTTTGTTGACATGATTTTGAATTAAATCAAAACCTGTCTTTATTTCTTCATCTAAATAACCACGTTCACGCATCCAATCATCGTTAAAAATCTTAGCAATATAACGCGAGCCTGAATCGTGAAAAAGAACCACAACCACATCGTCTGGTTTTAATTGTTCTTTCATTTGCAACAAACCTTTTATTGCAGAGCCAGATGACATACCTACAAAAATACCTTCTTCTAAAGCAAGTTTTCTACAAAAAACTGCAGCATCTTTATCGGTTACTTTAGTAAAATGGTCTATAACAGAAAAATCGACATTTTTAGGTAAAATATCTTCTCCAATACCTTCGGTTACATAAGAATAAATCTCATTCTCATCAAAAATTCCCGTTTCATGGTATTTTTTAAAAACAGATCCATAAGTATCAACTCCCCAAATTTTAACATTTGGATTTTGCTCTTTTAAAAATTTACCTACTCCCGAAATAGTTCCACCTGTACCTACACCAACAATAAAATGGGTAATTTTACCATTTGTTTGATCCCAAATTTCAGGGCCCGTTTGTGTGTAGTTTGCTTTTGTATTACTTGGATTATCGTATTGGTTTACATACCATGAATTAGGTGTTTCTTCGGCCAATCGTTTTGATACTGAATAGTATGAACGTGGATCAGTTGGTTCTACATCGGTAGGGCAAACAACTACTTTAGCACCAACCGCACGTAAAATATCCATTTTTTCCTTAGATTGCTTATCGGTAATCACACAAATTAGTTTGTAACCTTTTACAATTGCTGCTAAAGCCAAGCCCATACCTGTGTTACCCGATGTTCCTTCGATAATAGTACCGCCTGGTTTTAAACGTCCATCTGCTTCGGCATCTTCAACCATTTGCAAAGCCATACGGTCTTTACACGAATGACCAGGATTAAAATATTCTACCTTTGCATACACTTTACAAGGTAAATCTTTTACAATGTTATTTAATTGTACCAAAGGTGTGTTTCCAATGGTTTCTAATATATTTTTAGCGTAGTTCATGCTTTTTAATTTGTGCAAAGATACAATTTTGCTTATAAACCAAAAAAAGTTGTATTGCTACAACTTTTAATTAAAGAAATTCCATTTCATACCTAATCTAAAAGTTAAATCGCGGTACGGATAAGTAGGCGCATTATAAAAATTATATCCTGTTAACATTGAATTGAAATGATCGATATTAATATAAATTTGAGCTGTCTTAATTTTTGCGTTTAAGAAAAAATCAAACACTGGAAAGTTACCTACTTTAACTTGATTTTGCACAATAAAATCGCCTAAAACCGGGTGGTATTCATTTGCAAAATACTTAGAATAATAATTTAAGGTAACACCGGTTTGAAAAAACAATGCCTTTTTAAAAGCAAAATTTTGATAATACAACGTATTTCTTGTAACAAGCTGTGGTACGTTTAAAACAGCATCGTTTTGTGCAACTTGTTGTAACATTAATGTATTTTGCAACCCCCAGTTTTTATAAGTAAATTCCTTTTCACCTTTTATCATAAAATAACTAATTGTTTTATTGTATTGTTTAGGTGTTACTAACAATTGCTGAAAACGTCCATTAGCATCTAACTGGGTTGCATTGTTACTAAAAAACAACTTATCGGTAAACAATTGGTAGGTTGCCTCTAAATTAATAAATGGAGTATTAATTTTAGCATTTATAGTGTTTGTTTTTTCGTTGTTAAAATTGTTTAACCAATTTAAACCTATATAGCCACTTTGAAAAAATTGGTAGGTATAATCGGGTATTTTGCTATCTAAATGATAATTGGCCTCAACACTATATTTTTCATCAATATTAAAAGCCGTATTTACTTTAAATTGAGTTAACGATTTACCAATAATAGACTGTTTAAAAGATGCGTCTGCAATGAATTTTGAAGTATTTAACACATACGAACCACCAAAAGTTAAAATATCATTTGTTAATTGATTGGGTATTTTATTTCCATTTGTATCAAAAACGATTGATTGGTATTGATGCTTTAAATTATAAACCGAAGCACTCACAGCGAATAAACCGATACTTTTTGAATCAAAAGCTAAATCAAAATTATTTTCTAAACGGGTATGGCGTACCTTATCATAAATACTTGTAGAAAAAGCAGCTCCAAAATACGGATTGTTACTATTATATGGATTTGAATTTGCTTGCTGAAAAGTATTTGTTATATATTCATACGTAAACTGATGTCTAATCAACGCTTTATTTGTTTGCGACTTATTCAATTGAAAGCTATGATCAAAAAAAGTTCTTAATCCTTTAAAAATGGTTTTACCATCTTCAAATTGTACACGAATAAACTCACGCTTATTAAAAGGATCATCAGAAGATTCAAATTGATTTGTCTGTACAATCCCTCCATTTTCTTCGTTATAAATATCTTGAAACGTTATATGATTCTTAAATTGATAACGTTTGTTCTTCGTAAAATAACTTGAACCAATTCGAAAATTCCCGTTTGATGTTAATTGATTAACGTATTTCCCCTGTGAACGCAAGCCACGATAACCTAAAAAAACATTAAACTGTTCAGAAATATTCATGGCAATTAACGCATCTAGATTTTGACCTTTGCCAGTTACACTTCTATATAGCAATTCAGACGTTGGTGTTGGAACGCTATAATAATCGATATCCGATGCGTTTAAATAGGAAAATCTACGCGCATTGAAACCAGCGTTTATTATGCTATTTACTTTAATAAAATTAGGCTTTAAAGCCTGAAATGTTTGTCCATCATTACTATACTGTACCAAGCCAAACAAATCCTTACGCAAATAATTAAATGCATATTGCTTTTGAATGGTTAATGTGGTATCTATTGAACGTGTACCTTTAATTTCATTAAATATTTTATACTGAGAAATTGGTGCAACGGTATCACCTGTTTTGGTAATCAGTCGCTTAATTTTTAAAGAATCACTATTAAAAGAATTAACCGATGAAAAACGATCTACAGAATTAATAGCATTATTTTTATTTAATAATGTACTGTTTGATTTAGTTTTTTTATCAATTTTTCGAACCTGTGCATTACAAGAAATAGAAAAAATAATAATAAAAGGTAAAAGAAAACGCATATTGCAAATTTTACACAAAAGTACATTTTTTTTAGTAAGATATATAACAAAAAAAAGAGATGCAATTGCATCTCTTTTTATATTTAAAATACTAATTTAAAAATTAATAATTAGGATTTTGAACCATGTTTGGATTTGAAACCATTTCCGATCTTGGAATTGGCATCGTTAACTTATGGCTATTAGGCGCTAATGAACAAGCATTTGTAGCAGCACAATCTTGTGCATCACGCACAAAACCAGCAGAACCAGCACGAACACCAATACGTTTCATATCTAAGTAACGGTAGCCTTCAAAAGCAAACTCAACTCTACGTTCTTCTAAAATACGAGCAAAAGCAGCTTGTTGAGTAGAGAAGTTTGTTGGCATAGATACCGGATTACCGTCATTATTGAAGTTTCTATTAACACGTATGTTATAAATAATAGACTCAACATTTGAATAATCGCCCATTGCTACCGTACCTGTTAAAGCACCTTCCGCAGCACGTTTTTCAGCTAATGACAATAACATATCAGTAAAACGGAACATCCAAAGGCTGTTCATTAATTTACGATTTGTAATACCTGTATATTTACCAATTAATAAAACATCGTTTTCACGGTATTGATCTTGAGATAATGACGCATAATTAGTAGCTACCATTGAAGTATTAAATACATTTACAACATAGCGTACATCTGCACGATCATTACTAAATGCAGTACCTTGTTTTAAAGGCTCTAATTTATCTAATTCATTATATAATGAACGACCAATTTCCATATACGGAGCTTCACCTACTTCAGTTGGGTACCAAGCAGCTGCAACTCCAGATTGAACACCACCATCAGTTGATACTCTATTCAATTTAAAAATTCCTTCAGAAAAATCTGCAGTACTAGCACTTTCTCCAAACATAGATAAATATGTATCAAAAGTAGCTACTGATTTATTTAAAGCAATTTCATTAAAAGCAGTTTCTAACTTAGCATATGCAGCTGGTGTTTGTAACATTGAGTACATTTTTACCAATATAGCATCTAACATTTCATTAGAAGCGTAACCAGTACCTGAACCTACTGTACTTACCATACCACCTAACGATTTAGCAGTTTGAATATCACTTTCAATGAAAGCAACAATTTCAGCAACTGTTGAACGTTTCTCATAACGTTTGTAATTGTCAGTTTGTAAAAAGTCAAACTTAATTACCGATAAACCACTTGGATTTGTATAATCTGGCGTAAAATAAGCAAACAATTTATAATGTGAGTATGCTCTTAAAGCTAAAGCGTGTGCTTTATGTTGCTTTAAAGTAGTAATTGTAGCAGCATCAGATGTTTGAGAAATCATTTCATCGATACGGCTAATAATTCTATTTACACGGTTAACTACACCATAGTAACTACCCCAAAGTGCTTCAGCGTCATCGTTACCAGCTTGTAATATAAACGTATAGCTACCATCGTTAATACCTTGACCTGCGTTACCAATACCAACACCTAATTCATCAGTAAAAAATGAATCGAAACTTATTTCAGTTTCACCAGGAAATTGTGAATAGATATAACGCAAACCTTTATCAACATCTTCAGGAGTTCTAAAAACTTGACTTTCTTGAGTCACAACTCCCTTTTGGTCGATATCATATGCATCTGAACATCCGGTTAAAACAACCGAAGCGAACAATGCTGTTAAAAATATTTTCTTCATAGTTTTTTTAATTAAAATTGAACTTCTACACCAAATGAAATAGTTCTTGGAGTTGGATATTGACCAAAATCAATTGATCTTGAACTTTCAGCATCCCAACCTCTCCATTTTGTCCAAGTATGTAAATTTTCAGCTTGTCCGTAAACTCTTAATCCAGATAATTTCATAAAGTCAATATCTTTTTTCTTAAAGTTATAACCTAAAGTTAAATATCTTAATCTTACGTAAGATGCATCTTGTAAATAGAAATCAGAATCACCTGCATAAGAGAAGTTAGAACCTGTTAAAGCAGGGAAACGTGCATCTCTGTTTTGTGGAGTCCAGTAATCTCTTAAGTCGTTAGACAAGTTGTTTTGTTTAATAAATGTAGGGATTGTATAGAAATAGTAATCATTATCATATCTCCAAGCATCTAAAGCATATGTAAAGTCTGCAGTTACAAACCAACCTTTGTGCTCAAAATCTAAACCAAATCCACCTTGATAAACTGGCATAGAAGATTTATTTAACCATTTATAATCACCATCAGTAGGGTTTTCAGTTACACCACCGTCTTTACTACGGAACATCATATTTCCGTTATCTGGATTAATTCCTAAATACTCAGCCATAAAGAACTCACCAACCATGTGTCCTTCGCGGTAACCAGTTAAACCACCGCTCCAGAAAGTTCCATCTTCTGTAGGAATATCTAACACTGTATTTTTGTTGTATGCACCTACTAATCTTAATGTTAAACGAGTATCCTCATCACGGATGATATCACCAGCAATGTTTAATTCTACACCTTCGTTTTTCATTGAACCAAAATTTGCATTAATAGCAGATGATCCATTGATTGCAGAAATTGGTGTACTTAAATATAAATCATCCGTTTGTTTTCTATAAACATCTACACTACCTCTTAAACGGTCGTTCCATACACCAAAATCAACACCTACGTTAGCTTGTGTAATTACCTCCCATTGTAAAGTTCTGTTTGGTAAACCTGTAAGTGCTAAACCAGTTTCAGCGTTATAACCAACACCTGAACCGTAACGTGTATCATATAAATGAGCACCACCAAATAAACCAGTATTTGCGACATCTTGGTTACCCGCTGTACCGTAAGACCCTCTTAATTTTAATGTATTAAAAGCTGATTCTTCCATGAATTTTTCGTTATCGATATTCCAACGACCTGAAACTGACCAGAAAGTACCCCAACGATTGTCATCGATGAAACGGAAAGAAGCATCACGACGTACCGTAGCATCTAAACCAAAACGCTTGTCATAATCATAAGTAGCCGTTGCAAAATATGAGAATAAACCAGCATCACTTCTAGATAATGAAGCAGATGGCGCGTATAATTGATAGTTTTCTGCACTTCCAATCCAACCTGTGTAACCACCATCAGTCCAGAAAATTGGATCGAAACCGTCTTTACTAATACTACTTGATCTAAAGTGTGCTTTAACATATTCTAAGAATGCGCCTGCAGAAACTTTATGTTTTTCATTAAAAGTATTTTCGTAACGTAAGTTTGTATTTGTATTAAAAATCATACGACGTTCAAAAATATCTGTAACCGATCCACGGTAGTTTTGACCTGATGCTGCAAATAAATATTCGTTAAAAGCATCGTAACGTACCCAACTGTTTTGGTTGATTGTTTGGTAATCAACACCTGTTTGGTTTGATAATTTTAAATGATCGTTTAATTTATAACCAATGTTTCCATTAACCAATACTTTCATTTCGTCTTGACCAAAACCTGTAGTATTCATTTTGTCTAACAAGAATAAAGGCATCCCATTTGCAATACCAATTGTACCACCTAAATAACCGTTATACAAATCTAAACCATTTGTGTAGCTATTTGGTGTTAAATAAGGTAATGCTTGGAAAGCACCTAAGAAGTAGTTTTGGTTTACACCACTTGTACCTGCAGAATTCTCCATATTAGATTTAGAATAATTCGCATTGAAAGTAGTACCATAAGTTAATCTTCCTGAGCCATTTTTACCATCTAAATTAGTACGTATATTAAAACGTTTTAAATCGGTACCTTTTAAAGTTCCACCAAATTCTGAATAACCAACAGAAGTAAAAGTAGAAAGGTTTTTAGAACCAGCACCAAATGTTACAGTGTGAGACTGGCTAATTGCATCGTTAAAGAAAACGTCTGTCCATTTTGTATCAATTGCTTTTTGAGCATTTGTTAAATTAGAACCAATACCCGGGTAGAATGTTCTAGCTGTACGAACGAAATCATCATACTCAGCTGTATTCATTAAGTTGTATTGATTTTTTTGGATAGAAGAAACACCTGTTGTACCAATGTATCTAATACTTAAATCTGATTCAAAAGAACCTCTTTTAGTAGTAATTACAATTACACCATTTGCACCACGGTTACCATAAATTGCAGTTGCACCCGCATCTTTAAGAATGTCAACACGGTCAATTTCATTAGGGTTCAATGAACGGAAACGACTTGAAGACATTGGTACACCATCAATTACATACAAAGGCTCTGTATTACCATTGATAGAACCTAAACCTCGTAAAGTTACACGGCTGGTTGCACCTGGTTGCCCTGAACCTGTCATGATATTCAAACCAGGAACTTGTCCTTGTAATGTTTGAATAATTGAAGCGTTTGGACGTCCTTCAATAGTTTTAGAAGTTACAGAAGAAACTGATGTTGTACTTTCTTCTTTTGTAGTGGTTCTATAAGTATCCATTACAATTTCTGTCAATTCAGTAATGTCTTGTTCTACTAATGTTACATTTAACACGTTTGAATCTGAAACAGTAACTGTTGCAGGTTTAAAACCTTCGTAATTTACTTGGATTTTATCCCCTTTTTTTAAATTTAATGTATACTTACCATCAGTATCAGTATCGGTACCTAACTTTGTACCAACTAACATAACGGTTGCCCCTGGTATTGGGTCACCGTCTTGTGTTCTTACAACTCCAGTTACTTGCTTTTGTGCAAAACCTACTTGCATCATTAAAGCAAAGAACAGAGTTAAAAACCAAGTAAACTTTGATCTCATATTAATTTAATTTGAATTAGTTTAAGTACAAAACTAAACCTTTTTTATATAATAACAAATTTTTAACATACAAAAAAAGAGAATTGAACGAACAATTCTCTTAAAAATTTTCAAATATGTATTTTTTTATTTTTTAATAAACTTATAGCTTTGTTTTGCGTTGTTTTTCTCGATTGATAAAATATACGCACCTGAATTTAAACTTGAAACATCAATTGATGTATTGTTTGAATTTGTAAACTCTAAGTTTAAGTCTTTAACTTTTTTACCAGCTAGGTCAAATATCTGTACATTAGCTGCACCAATACTTGCTAAATCACCACTAATAGTAAGGTTTGTATCAACTGGGTTTGGATAAATAGTTAAATTATTCAACACCTGATTTTCTACTGAAACAGCTCCGTCTGTAACTGGCATTATTCCACCTGCTCCTGAAACTATTAATGAATAAGCTTGTCTACCCCCTTGTAAAGTACCTTTGTGCGTAACTATAATTTTGTAGTTTCCAGCAATTGCATTTTGTGGCTCAATTTTTTCAATATTATCACGTATGTTATCTACGTTACGAACAGCAATTTGCGATGATGTTGGAGCAACTGACCAACTGCGTGTTAAAGACCAAGGATAATACGTTTGGTTAGTATCTGTATTTACAAGACGCAAATCTAAATCGTTTACTAACTTTTTCAAATCTAAATCTGCTTGTGAAGTAACAGTACCTGCCGGGTCATTCCACGCAATTGTAACCACTAATGGTTCAGCAGCATTATAAGGAAAACTGTATTCAAAACCAGTTCCTTGTGTAATTTCAAATTCTTTAAACAAACTTGTACCCGCTAATGCTTCATCCATAATCTCTACACCTTTAGCTGCATCTATCAATCCCCAACCAAACATAAAATCTGGACCAGCAGCCGGACCTGTTTCACGAGCTGTATGCGCCATTAACGCACGCACTGAAGCCGATCTCATGTATTTTGTGAAAATTTGATTGTGGTACCCTTGCCATAAATTAAACACTCCTGTAACAGCAGGCGCCGCCATAGACGTTCCGTCTAGGGTTTCAACTGAAGATACACTTGTATTAGAAATTGATTTAACTCCTACTCCTTTTGCTGAAATATCTGGTTTTATTCTAAAATCATCGGTTGGACCATAGTTACTAAAACTTGAAATGAACGGAGGTACTCCGCCCACTGAAGTTACCGATGCTACTCCTGTGATACCAGCATAATCATCTGTCCCTTGTGTAGCCGCAACCACCACTACATTCTTAGCAGTTTTCTCATTACTTAATAAATCTTTTCCTGCAATTTTACCTGGGTTAAAATTATTATTTCTGTCGTTACCTGCTGAATGAACCATAGTATAATACGGAGCATTGTTTGCTAATAAATCTGCATCACGAGATTGCGCATTGTACTGTCCGAAAATAGAAACCGGCGCACCTGAACCTGCAAAATCTAAACCATATGAGTGGTTTGATACATAAATAGGATTTACTTGAGCAGTAGCAGCAGCTGTCATTTCAGCAGTATCATTCCCCCAGTTATACGCATATACCTGTGAGTCGTACGAAAAACCTAACGTTGTTGCATCTGTCCATAAACCACCAGCAACTGTACCAGCAACGTGAGCCGCATGTTCTATTGTACCGGTATTATTATCTTTAACAATATATCTACCTCCAGAAAAAGCTAAGTGATTGGGTAAACCAACACCACCATCCCAAACACCTACTTTCATACCTGCCCCAGTAATTCCGTTTGCATGTAACGATTTAGCATTTGCTGTTTGTAACGAACTTTTTGTTGCTGAATTATTTGTTGTAGTATAGTATTTTAATTTTCCTGTTTCCTGATCATATCCTACTAATGAAAAGTAACGACCTTCATTATATCCTGAAATAGGCATATTTTGCGCGCGCGCCATTTCAACCGCTTTATTGTAATTTGTTTCGTATTCTAAACTTTTTTCTTTTGCAAATTGAGTTAAGAATTCAATGTTTGTTGCATTACGTACGTAATCTGGCATTGGTTGATCTTGCGCATGTAGATTGTTTGACGCAGTAAGTGCCAACAAAGCCAAAAACAACTTGGTAATTTTATTTTTCATTTTTACTTAAATTATTTGTAATATGTTTACAATATCAAATTTATGTATTTTTGTTGTAATCTTTTCATTTTTATCAAATTATTACAATATTTAACATTTTGTTATGTTATTAAAAACTTATAGTAACTTAGAATTTGAAGTTGGCACAGACGAGGCTGGCCGTGGTTGTTTAGCTGGGCCAGTTACTGCTGCTGCTATACTAATCACCCCCACTTTAGAGAACGATTTAATTAACGATTCTAAAAAACTATCCATTCATTCAAGAAACAATTTAAGATCTTTTATTGAATCACACAGCAATTTATTTAGCATTGCACATGTATCCGAAACCGTTATTGACGAAATAAACATTTTAAACGCATCAATTAAAGCAATGCACCTAGCTATTTCGCAATTATCGTTTAAGCCCGATTTTATTATTGTTGACGGCAATAAGTTTAAACCGTACGATTCTATTCCGCACCAAACCATTGTTAAAGGTGATAGTAAATATTTGAGTATTGCTGCTGCATCTATTTTAGCAAAAACGTATCGCGATGAATACATGTTACGCTTGCACGAAGAATTTCCTATGTATGGTTGGGACAAAAACATGGGGTATCCAACTAAAAAACACCGCGAAGCTATTTTAGAATATGGCCCATGTAAATACCACCGAAAATCATTTAAATTATTACCTGAACAACTACGTTTAGATATTTGATATAATATAATAAGGAGTGAAATTTCACTCCTTATTATATTACTTAATAAATTCTGCTTCAAAAAGCTCTTTAAAATAATGTAGTATTTTTTGTTTTACTTCATCTTCATTTACATTTTCAACACCTAATTCTACATTTAACGAGGCAACTGCTTTACCTTTTATACCACACGGAATTATATGATCAAAATATCCTAAATTGGTATTTACGTTTAAAGCAAAACCGTGCATAGTAACCCAACGCGATGCACGCACACCCATAGCGCAAATTTTACGCGCAAATGGGGTACCAACATCTAACCAAACACCTGTTTCGCCTTCGCTACGTTCCCCTTTTAAACCGTAATCGGCTATGGTTTTAATAATTACTTCTTCTAAAAAGCGTAAATATTTATGAATATCGGTAAAAAAATTATCCAAATCTAAAATAGGATACCCAACCACTTGTCCTGGTCCGTGATAAGTAATATCGCCTCCGCGGTTTATTTTATAAAAGGTAGCTTCTTTGGCAGCTAATTGCTCGTTATTCAAAAGCAAATTTTGCAAATCACCACTTTTTCCTAATGTATAAACATGCGGATGTTCTACAAAAAGCAAGTAATTAGGAGTTTGCTGTATATTTGGTTCGTTTTTTCGGTTTTGTGATTTTAGGTCTAAAATACCCTGAAACAATGTTTCTTGATAATCCCATGTTTCTTTGTAATCTTTAAAACCTAAATCCTGAATTTGAACATTCTTATTCATCTCAATAAAATTTATTCAAATTTAAGCAAATTAAATAAACTAATGTCTTAAAAAATATTCAAAGAAATTAGCATCAAAAATTAAAAAATAATTAATTTTGCAGGTTAAATACAGAAATTTTAAATTTTATGCAACTTTCAGAACAAGAAATCATCAGAAGAGAAAAATTGAGCAAGTTACGTGAGCTTGGTATCAATCCTTATCCCGCTAATTTGTTTCCGGTAGATCATA
Organism: Myroides sp. JBRI-B21084; assembly: GCF_030545015.1. Classification (GTDB taxonomy): domain Bacteria; phylum Bacteroidota; class Bacteroidia; order Flavobacteriales; family Flavobacteriaceae; genus Flavobacterium. The sequence goes on along the minus strand of NZ_CP120653.1, from coordinate 2,321,903 downwards.
CATCGAAGCAGATCAAGGAAACTTTTGAAGAAGGTAAGAAGGTTGTAACTGCCGGTAGATTAATGAGTGTTCGCGATCAAGGAAAAGCTAGTTTTGCCGAAATTCAAGACCAAGAAGGCAGAATTCAATTGTATTTAAACCGTGATGTAATTTGTACTGAAGAAGACAAAACACTTTACAATACTGTTTTCAAAAAATTAACCGATTTAGGCGATTTTATTGGTGTTGAAGGAGAATTGTTTACAACACAAGTAGGTGCTAAATGTATTCGTGTTGAAAAATTCTCGATTTTATCTAAAACTTTACGCCCGTTACCGTTGCCAAAAACCGACGAACAAGGCAATGTTTTTGATGCATTTACCGATCCTGAATTACGTTACCGTATGCGTTATGTTGATTTAATTGTAAATCCACTTAACAAAGAAATTTTTATAAAACGCACCAAATTATACAATGCCATGCGTTCGTTTTTTAACGACCGCGGGTATTTAGAAGTTGACACACCCGTTTTACAATCTATTCCAGGTGGTGCTGCGGCGCGTCCGTTTATTACGCATCACAATGCGTTAGACATTCCTTTATACATGCGTATTGCTAACGAATTATATTTAAAACGTTTAATTGTTGGTGGTTTTGAAGGAGTATACGAATTTTCTAAAAACTTCCGTAACGAAGGGATGGACAGAACCCATAACCCTGAGTTTACCGCTATGGAAATATACGTAGCTTACAAAGACTATAATTGGATGATGGAATTTACTGAACAATTGTTAGAACATTGTGCAATTGCAGTAAACGGCACCAGCGAAGCAACTTTTGGCGAACATAAAATTAATTTTAAAGCACCTTATAAGCGTGTAACTATGCGCCAAGCTATTATTGATTTTACTGGTTTTGACATAGATGGAAAAACGGAAGACGAAATTCGCGAAGCTGCTAAAAACATGGGAATTGCTGTTGATGACACCATGGGTAAAGGCAAATTAATTGATGAGATTTTTGGCGAAAAATGTGAAGGTAATTACATACAGCCTACATTTATTACCGATTATCCAAAAGAAATGTCGCCTTTAACTAAAGAGCACCGCAACAATCCTGAATTAACAGAACGTTTTGAATTAATGGTTTGTGGTAAAGAAATAGCTAATTCATATTCTGAATTGAACGACCCTATTGATCAACGCGAACGTTTTGAAGAACAATTAAAATTATCTGAAAAAGGCGACGATGAAGCTGGTCAATTTATTGATGAAGACTTTTTACGTGCCTTAGAGTTTGGTATGCCTCCAACAGGTGGTTTAGGTATTGGTATGGACCGATTAATTATGTTTTTAACGAACAATCCTTCTATACAAGAAGTATTGTTTTTCCCGCAAATGCGACCAGAAAAAGCAGCACCAGCTTTCGAATTAAGCGATGACGAAAAAATAATTGTTGCTATTTTAGAGAAAAACGAAAATAAAATGCCTTTAACTACTTTAAAAGAACAAGCTGCATTAAGCGGTAAAAAGTGGGATAAAGCTATGAAAGCATTAACGCAATACAATTTAACGAAAGTTGTTACCGAAGACGAAACTAAGTTTGTAGAAATAAATGCATAGCATTTCATAAAAAACGGGGCTGTTACAAAGAACAGCCCCGTTTTTTTTATATTTTAATTTCTTATTTTACATTTAAAATAAAATAATTTTTCTTACCGCGTTGCAACAACACAAACTGATTGTTAATTAAATCGTTAGGTGATAAAGTAAAACCTTCTTGTACTTTTTCACGATTTACCGAAATTGAATTTTCAGTTAACGCACGGCGCGCTTCCCCATTCGATTTCATAAAACCTGATTTTGCGTTTAAAACCTCAACAATATCAATTCCTGCATTTAGATCTTCCATTGAAATTTCAGCTTGAGGCACTCCGTCAAAAACTTCTAAAAAGGTTTTAGCGTCTAAAGCTTTTAAATCATCAGCCGATGCATTTCCAAACAAAATACCCGATGCTTTTACAGCATTTTCATATTCGTCTTTAGAATGTACAAAAACAGTAACTTCTTCTGCCAAACGTTTTTGTAACACACGTAAATGCGGTGCTTGTTTGTGCTCTTCAATTAAAGCTTCTACAGTTTCTTTATCTAAAAAAGTAAAAATTTTAATGTATTTTTCAGCATCTTCGTCTGACGTGTTCAACCAAAACTGATAAAATTTGTAAACCGAAGTTTTGTCAGCAGTCAACCAAACATTACCCCCTTCAGATTTTCCAAATTTTGACCCATCGGCTTTAGTAATTAACGGACACGTCATAGCATACGCCTTAGAACGCTCTTCGTTATCAACATTCATACGGCGCACCAATTCAGTACCAGTTGTAATATTCCCCCATTGGTCGCTACCACCCATTTGCAGCAAACAGTTGTAGGTTTTATTTAAATGGTAAAAATCGTATCCTTGTATTAATTGATAGGTAAACTCGGTAAAACTCATACCTGCACCATCACTTTCAAAACGTTTTTTTACCGAATCTTTAGCCATCATGTAGTTAACGGTGATGCGTTTACCAACATCGCGCGCAAATGCTATGAACGAAAAATCTTTCATCCAATCGTAATTATTCACTAAAACGGGTGCATTTTCATCATTGGCATCAAAATCTAAAAAGCGTGATAACAAAGATTTAATACCATTCACGTTTTTGGTTAACGTTTCCTCGTCTAATAAATTTCGCTCGTCTGATTTTCCAGAAGGATCGCCAATCATACCTGTAGCACCACCTACTAAAGCAATTGGTTTGTGACCAAAATTGCGTAAATGGCGAAGTAAAATAATTGGCACTAAACTACCAATGTGTAATGAATCAGAGGTTGGATCGAAACCAATATATGCTGTAGTAGATTCTTTTAATAATTGTTCTTCGGTTCCGGGCATCATGTCGTGCACAAGGCCTCGCCAACGTAATTCTTCTACTAAATTCTTCATTTTTATTATTTTTAATGTGCAAATATACTACTTTCAGAAAAAAAAGAAAGCTACAAAAAATGCAGCTTACTATTTATTGTTGTTTTAAACGCGCCAAAGGAAAACTTTTTAATTGTACTTCGGGCGTTATATCATTTTTTTCGGGTTTTGATTTTTTTGCTTTATCTAATTGAACTTGTAATCGTTTTAAAACAGAATCGTAAATAGCTGTGTAGATTTCAGGATTTTTTTGATACCTTTTTTGTGCATTTACAAATTGCAAACTATCTAATCCGTACTTTTTTAAAATTGTTTGATAAGAAACAATGTGTTGTACCGAATCTCTACGGTTTGCAGTATTACGTGCACTTGAAGCTACAGTTAAATCATAAATCACATCGACCATTTTTTCTTGCGAAACCTTAAATTCATCTTTTTTAGAACAAGCTACAAGTGAAATAAAACACCAAAATAAAACTACTTTTTTCATAATTATCGGTTAAATAACAAGCGTTTTCCGTAACAATTTTCAGCAACAATTCCGTTCTCCATTGCTAAATTACCATTTAAAACTGTAGATACCACTTTTGTAGTAAATTCTTTCCCCTCTAAAGGTGACCAACCACATTTGTACAATACGTTTTCTTTAGTAACTGTCCATTTTTCTGCATTTAAATCAACTAAAGCTAAGTCTGCAAAAAAGCCTTCTTTTATAAAACCACGTTTTTCAATTTTAAAAAGAATTGCTGGGTTGTGCATCATTTTTTGAGCTACTTTTTCTAATGAAATTTTACCTTCTTTAGCAAATTCTAACATGGTAATTAAAGAATGTTGCACTAATGGCCCACCTGAAGGAGCTTGCGCATACTTTTGCGATTTTTCCTCTAATGTATGCGGTGCGTGATCGGTTGCAATAACATCAATACGATCATCTAACAATGCTTGCCAAATTTGCGCTCGGTCTGCTGCCGATTTTACAGCAGGATTCCATTTTATAAAATTACCTTTGGTGTTGTAATCTTCATCACTAAAAAGCAAGTGGTGTACACATACCTCGGCAGTAATTAATTTTTCTTCTAACGGAATATCGTTTCTAAACAAATCGGTTTCAATTCCCGTACTTATGTGAAAAACATGCAAACGTGCGCCTGTTTTCTTTGCCAATTCTATAGCTTTTGACGATGATTTGTAACAAGCTTGAGCGCTACGAATTATGGGATGTTGCGTTACAGGAATATCATCACCAAATTGTTCTTTTGCAGCCGCTAAATTTTCACGAATGGTTTGTTCGTCTTCGCAATGTACGGCAATTAACATTTTTGTTGATGAAAAAATTTTTTCTAAAACTGCTTCATTATCAACCAACATATTTCCTGTTGACGAGCCTAAAAACAACTTAATACCAGCTACATTTCTGGGATTTGTTTTTAAAATTTCCTCTAAATTATCGTTTGTACCACCCATCATAAAAGAAAAATTTGCATAAGATGTTTGTGCTGCAATTTGGTACTTTTCTTCTAAAATTTCTTGGGTAACAGCATTGGGTACAGTGTTAGGTTGTTCTATAAACGAAGTAACCCCACCTGCAATGGCAGCTTTAGATTCGGTTGCTATATTGCCTTTATGCGTTAAACCAGGTTCGCGAAAATGCACCTGATCATCAATAACTCCTGGAAAAATATGCAAGCCGGTAGCATCGATAACTTTATCGGCTTGGGTGGTTATTTGGGTATCTATTTTAGAAATTAGTTCGTTTTCGATAAGAATATCTGCTTTTAAAAGCGCTCCTTCGTTAACTATTGTTCCGTTTTTAATTAATATAGTACTCATTTACAAAGTATTAAATAGTTTTTTTAATCGTAATTGCAACACACCAAAAACAGCTTCTTTAATAATACTGCCCGACATTTTTGATTTTCCTTTGGTGCGGTCGGTAAAAATTATTGGCACTTCTACCAATTTAAAATTTCGAGAAAATGCGCGGTATTTCATTTCAATTTGAAAAGCGTAACCTACAAATTTTATTTTATCAAGATTAATTTGTTCTAAAACCGAATGATGGTAACAAATAAAACCTGCCGTGGTATCCATAACATTCATACGGGTTACAAAACGTACATATACCGATGCAAAATAGGAAAGCAACACCCTGCTAAGTGGCCAGTTAACAACGTTTACCCCTTTTACGTAACGCGAACCAATAGCAACATCGGCAACGTTTTGGCAAACATGTAACAATTGAACTAAATCATTTGGGTTGTGCGAAAAATCGGCATCCATTTCAAAAATATATTCGTAATGGTTTTTTAATGCCCATTTAAAACCAGCAACATAAGCAGTACCTAAACCGTTTTTCTTTAGTCGTTTTTTTAAAAAAATACGATTTGGAAATTCTTCAGCTAGTTGTAACACCTTTTCAGAAGTACCATCGGGCGAATTATCATCAACCACCAACACATCAATAGGTATTTGTAAGTGCATAACAGCCCTTAAAATATCTTCAATATTTTCTATTTCGTTAAACGTGGGTATTACAACTAGATTTTGCTTCATAAAATAATTATTGGCAAATGTACTTTTTTTTAAATGTAGTTTTCTTAATAAAATTAGAAGGTTTTTTTCGATATAAAATTACTAATTTTACTGCGTTTATGGAAATAGAATTTTTACAAAGAAACATTATCTCTTTAGATTGGGTAACTGCATTACTGGTAGTTGCCTTAACAGCTGTTGTTATTAACCGTTTAACTTTTCCTAATAGGTTTGACGATTTCATAAAATTAGCTTTTTCTAACAAATATTTATCTACATACCGCGATTCTAACAACATGAAAAGCGGTTTTACAATAAGCATGTTTTTTGTTCAAATGGTATCGTTAAGTTTATTTATACATTACATAATTAGCCTTAGCGGTTTTACTAATTTGGGATATTTTCCAGCATATTTACGCGTTTTAAGTATTTTGCTGTTTTTTGTTTTAGTAAAATATTTTTTAGAAAAAATTATTGCTGTTTGCTTTGATATGGAAGAATTTGCAGAACAATACAACCTTGTTAAAGTAAGTTACCGATCGTTTTTAGGATTAATACTTTTACCAATTGTTGCTATTTTTTACTACAATCACGTTTTGTTTGATTATTTTATATGGTACATATCGGGATTTTTTATACTTTTTAATATGGTTTTGTTCGTACTTTTATTAAAAAATTATCAAAAAACATTTAGTCCGTTTTTGTTTTATTTTATTTTGTATCTTTGCACCTTTGAAATAGCCCCCTATGTAATCTTATATCATTGGCTGGTTATTTCTAAGTCATAAAGCATAAAATTATATGAAAGTGAAATCAATTTTGGTGTCGCAACCAGAACCTAAAGTAGAAAACTCACCGTATTTTGACATTCAACAGAAATACAAAGTAAAAATTGACTTTAGACCTTTCATTCACGTTGAAGGTGTAAACGCCAAAGAAGTGCGTCAGCAAAAAATAGATCTGAACAATTTTGGTTCAATCATTCTTACAAGCAAAAACTCTGTAGATCACTACTTTAGAGTAGCAGAAGAAATGCGTTTCAAAGTTCCTGAAACTATGAAATACTTTTGCCAGTCTGAAGCTATTGCTTATTATTTACAGAAATATGTAGTTTACCGCAAACGTAAAATTTATGTTGGCCAAAAAGATTTTGCCGACTTATCTCCTTTGATTAAAAAATTTAAAGACGATAAATTTTTATTACCTGCATCGGATAAATTAAACGACGATGTACCACAAACACTTAACGATTTAGGTGTAAACTGGACACAAGGAATATTTTTTCGCACAGCAATGAGCGATTTATCTGATTTAGCAGATGTAAAATACGATGTTTTGTGCTTTTTTAGCCCAACAGGAATAAATTCATTGTTTAAAAACTTCCCTGATTTTGTTCAAGACACAACAAGAATTGGTGTTTTTGGAAGTACAACTAAAAAAGAAGCCGAAGAATTTGGTTTACGTGTAGATATTATGGCACCCACACCAGAAGCACCTTCAATGACTATGGCAATAGATCAATACCTTGCAAAGGTTAATAAATAATAGACAAAAACATCTTCATTCCGAAGATGTTTTTTTTTGCAATCTATCGAACAACAACATTTTGGCACGATTCATGAATAGTCTACTATAAACACAAACTATAACATCATGAAAAAAATAATTACTCTTTGTTTAATTGCCCTAAGTACATTAACTTTTGCCCAAGAAGCAGGAAAAAAAGGCGAATTATTAAAAAACGAAGCTTCGGTTACCGAAATGAAAAAACCGCAAGCTGTTAATCAAAACCGCCAAACAACAGTCCAACAAACAAACGGTAGGCCTGTGCAACCGCGAACCATCCAAAACGGTCGTCCACGTTATAATTGGCACCAGAACAACAGCTACGCCGAAGTTTTTTTAAGAATACCTGAATACGGCTATTTTACAGTTGAAATAGACGATCAAATTATAAGTTCTTCATCAGGTAAATACCGTTTTTTTGATTTACAATCAGGCAGAATGACGCTTGCTATTTATCAAGATGGATATTTAGTATATCGTACCGCATTAAACGTACGCAACAACACCCGTTTGGTACTAGATTATTTTAGCAACAAAGGATTGTTTTTGTTAGATTCGTACCGTGTACAAGGACAAATGTATGGTGTAAACGAATGGGACGATGTTTGGAACAACCCATACAACAACCAACCAAATTACAACAATCAGCCTGGTTACAACCAACAAAATAACGTAATGGACAACCGTTCTTTTAACAACTTTGTAGAAACTTTAAAAAAAACAGCAAGTTTTGATAATGATAAATTGGCTTTTATACAACAACAAGTACCTACGGCTATGTTTACAGCGCAACAAATAAAAATATTACTAGATACTTTTTCATTTGACGATAACCGATTAAAAGCAGGTAAATTATTATATGACTACTGTACAGACACTTATAATTTTTACACTGTTTATGAAAGTTTTGATTTTGACAGAAACCGAAAAGATTTAATGAATTACGTATCAAAAAGAAGATAAGAGAAGGCAACTTCTCTTTTTTTATGCTTTTAATTTAAAATTAAGTATGATTTCAGTAAATTTACACAGCTAAATAACAGTACAATAAAAATGATTGATTTTTTATATCAGGATTCATTTCCTATTCAAAAAGACGATACACAGTACCGCAAAATTTCATCAGATTACGTAAAAATTGAAAAATTAGGCGACAGAGAAATTTTAACTGTTGACCCAAAAGGATTGGAATTATTGGCAGAAACAGCCATGACCGACGTTTCGTTTATGCTACGCACATCGCATTTAGAAAAATTACGCGCTATTATTGATGATCCCGAAGCTACAGATAACGACCGTTTTGTAGCTTACAACTTGTTACAAAATGCTGCAGTAGCTGTTGGTGGCGAATTACCATCGTGCCAAGACACTGGAACAGCAATTGTAATGGCAAAAAAAGGCGAAAACGTATATACCGGTACTGATGATGCAGAAGCTTTATCAAAAGGTATTTTCAATACGTATATCAACAAAAACCTACGTTATTCTCAAATCGTTCCCATTTCAATGTTCGAAGAGAAAAACTCGGGGTCTAACCTTCCTGCACAAATTGATATTTATTCTAAAAAAGGAAATTCGTACGAATTTTTATTCCTTGCAAAAGGTGGCGGATCGGCAAATAAAACCTTTTTATATCAACAAACAAAATCGTTATTAAACGAAAAATCGTTAGAAGCGTTCATCAAAGCTAAAATCATGGATTTAGGAACGGCAGCTTGCCCTCCTTATCACTTGGCGTTGGTTATTGGCGGAACTTCTGCCGAAGCAACATTAGCTACCGTTAAAAAAGCATCTGCTGGTTATTACGACAATTTACCTACAACAGGGAACATGGCCGGACAAGCTTTTCGCGATTTAGAATGGGAAAAGCGCGTACAAAAAATATGTCAAGAATCAGGTGTTGGTGCGCAATTTGGCGGTAAATATTTAGTGCACGATGTTCGTGTAATTCGTTTGCCACGCCACGCAGCATCTTGCCCTGTTGGTTTAGGCGTTTCGTGTTCGGCTGATAGAAACATTAAAGGAAAAATTACTTCCGATGGTATTTTTGTGGAACAATTAGAAACAAATCCTGCAAGATTATTACCAGAAACAGCTCCGCATTTGGAAGAGCCTGTGCATATTGATTTAGATCAACCAATGCAAAACATTTTGGCCGAATTAACCAAACATCCAATCAAAACCCGATTAATGTTGAATGGAACCGTTATTGTTGCCCGCGATATTGCTCATGCAAAAATCAAGGAAATGTTAGATAACGGCGAACCAATGCCCGAATATTTTAAAAACCATCCTGTTTATTATGCAGGTCCGGCAAAAACACCAGAAGGAATGCCTTCAGGTTCATTTGGACCAACAACAGCAGGACGTATGGACAGTTACGTTGATCAGTTCCAAGCAGCGGGCGGATCAATGATTATGTTAGCAAAAGGAAACCGCTCACAGCAAGTTACCGATGCCTGTGCAAAACACGGCGGTTTTTATTTAGGATCAATCGGTGGACCGGCTGCAATTTTAGCAAAAGACAATATTTTAAGTGTTGAAGTGGTTGATTTTCCTGAATTGGGAATGGAAGCTGTGCGTAAAATTACAGTAAAAGATTTCCCAGCGTTTATAATTACCGACGATAAAGGAAACGATTTCTTTCAGAATTTGTAAATAGTTATAATTAATACGCTTTAAGCGATAAGCTCTATAAGGTTAATACTTTATAGAGCTTTTTTGTATTCCTTTACTCGAGTTTCATCACCCTGAACTTGTTTCAGGGTCTCAATAAACAATTCTATAAAGTAATTTTATTTTTACTATTTGTAAAATATTTTTTACATAATATAAAATTTTCATTACATTTGATTCAATCAATTTTTTAAACTGTATATTATGAAAAGTATTTATCTATTTCCGAACAAATTAAAAATTCCAGCATTGGTAATTTTTATCATATCTTCAATATTATTTATCCCTTCCTATGAAGACAATTTATTTGATATAAGCACAACGGTTTTTTCATTTTCTGCTGAATACCCATTTGGTCAACCAGTGTATTTTACAACACTAAACGATGAGATTTCAAGCGAAATTGTAACCACATTTTTTTTAATTAGCGGAATTATTCTTGCATTTTCTAAAGAAAAAATTGAAGATGAATTTATTCTATTAATTCGTTTTAAATCATTAGTTCAAGCTACGTATTTCACATATGCAATGACACTATTTTTGGTGTTATTTACATACGGACTTTCATTTATGTCATTAATATCGTTGCTTATTTTTTTTCATCTAATACTTTTAAACATCTTCTACTACACCAAATTATTCATCTATAAAAAACAATTCAGTTATGAAAACGAAGATTAAAGTATTTCGTGCCATTCATAACATCACGCAAGCAGAATTGGCAGAAAAATTAGGTGTAACTAGACAAACTATTAATGCAATCGAAGCCGGAAAATATGCTCCGTCCGTAGAACTGGCTTTGCGTATGTCTAAAATGTTCAATGTAACGGTAAACGAAATTTTTCTGTTAGATGACGAGTAGTTTTGTTATCTTTAATTCTCGTTTTTTATCATATTTTCATAAATATTAAATCATTCGACATGAATATTTTCTATATAATTTTCACTTTAATGATTAGTTTTGGCTCCTATGGTCAATCGTTTAGTAAAAAACAAATTAAAAAAACCGAATGGTTTAGTGATAATAAAGACAGCGTCTTTTTCAAAAGGGATACAATAAAACTTATAAAATACACCCAAAAATCACAACAACAATTTAACAAATATGATATTCAATTTGATGAAAGTGAATACGATTATTTAGGTCATTTAGAGTATGTAACATTAAGTTTTAAGAAAGCTAGAAATTTTAGTTTTACTCAAAAAAATTGGAGCCAAAGTATTGGCTACGCTAAAGGTGTTCTATTTTGGAGTTATGATGATAAAAATTGCATTCTTTCGATTTATGAAAGAAAAAATTTAATACACAGATTTAAGGTTTTAAATTGGAACGAAATAGATCTTACTTCAAATAAAAACAAAAATGAAAAAATTAAATCCATAGAACTTACATTATTACGTCTTTAATAACAGCTGTTTTGTCCTCCTAACTATAAAAAGTCTATAAATCTGTGGTGAAAAAACAAATTACGCAATTAATAAATTTTGTTATCTTTAAATATCAAACTAAAAAACATGAAATTTATCTTAAAAACACTCAAATGGTTGCTTATAGTTTTGGTAACCTTAATTGCATTGCTTTATATTTTGGGCTACGGATATTTAGTTAAAGCAGTTCGTGTAACGTATTTAACCGGTCATAAAACTGCTTTTTTAAAAGATTACACCTATTTTAATAATCGCGAAATTAAAAATGGAACGGCGCAACCTTGGTACATTTCTAAAAATTACAATAAAATAGCGACTACTGATAAGCTTAACAAAACGCATAAAGAATTACAAACTACATCGTTCTTAATTATAAAAAACGACAGTATTTTTCATGAAAGTTATTTTGATATTGGCAAAGAAGACAGCAAAACCAACTCGTTTTCAATGGCGAAAAGCATTGTAACATCGGCATTAGGTAAAGCGATTGACTTAGGAATGATACAAAGTTTAGACACTAAAGTGATTGATTTTTTACCCGAACTAACGGGCAAATTCGCTAAAGAAGTAACCGTTGGCGATTTGGCAAGTATGGCATCGGGACAAAAATGGGATGAAAATTATTACGGACCAACATCAATTACCACACAAGCTTATTTTAAAACCGATTTACGAGCGTTGATGCTTAGTTTACCTATCGATAAAAAACCTGGACAGGAATTTATCTATCAAAGTGGCGATACGCAGCTATTGGCAATGGTTTTAGAAAAAGCTACTAAAATGACAATTGCAGATTTTGTGTCGAAATATTTCTGGAAACCTATGGGTATGGAACATGATGCATTGTGGCAAATAGACCAAAAAGATACAGGCATTGAAAAAGCCTATTGTTGTATTGCAAGTAACGCACGCGATTTTGCACGTTTTGGCAAACTTTATTTGCAAAATGGCAAATGGAACGGTAAACAAATAATATCATCTGCGTTTATACAAAAATCAATTAATCCACGATTTAAAAACAGTCCTCAATACGGTTATGGTTGGTGGTTATCAAACTACAAAAACAAACATATTTACTACATGCGCGGCCATTTGGGGCAGTTTACCATTGTTATTCCCGAAGATGAATTAATCATTGTGCGTTTAGGGCATATTAAAGGTTTGCAAACTACAACCGATCCACACAGTAACGATTTGTATGTTTATATTGATGAAGCTTATAACATGTTAAACCAACGCTAATGATTGATAAAATAATTTTACCCAACATTCTATTTTTAGATATTGAAACCGTGCCTCAAGAAGCTTTTTTTAACAATTTACCTAAAGAAACTCAAGATTTATTCGCAGATAAAACACAATACCAACGCAAAGAGGAAATTTCACCTGAAGCGTTTTATGATCGGGCAGGAATTTGGGCCGAATTTGGTAAAATTGTTTGTATTTCGGTTGGATATTTCACAATTAAAAATGCCGAACGTCAATTTAGAACTAAATCAATTATTGGCGATGAAAAACAGCTATTAGAAGATTTTAATGCGTTGATAAAAACACATTTTTCAAATCCAGCTTTTGTTTTTTGTGGTCATAATATTAAAGAATTTGATATACCGTATTTATGCAGAAGAATGTTAATTAACGGTATTAACATTCCTGAAAAATTACAACTTTTTGGAAGAAAACCTTGGGAAATTCCGCATTTAGACACGTTAGAATTATGGAAATTTGGCGATTATAAACATTATACTTCGCTAAAATTACTCACACATGTTTTGGGTATACCATCTCCTAAAGAAGATATCGATGGAAGTGAAGTGCGCAGCGTATATTACAATGAAAACAATATAGAACGTATTGCTAAATACTGCGAACGCGATGTAGTTGCCGTTGCACAAATTTTTCTTCGATTGCGCAACGAACCTATTTTGAGTGAACATGAAATTGTTTCGGTTTAACTCCTTAATAGGCCAAAGAAGCAAACAGATTACAAATAGAAATATTTTCGGATAAAAACAATAAAATGTTAAATATTAAAAATAATTTTCTTTTTAAAATAAAAAATTAGAATTTTGTACTAAATATTAAAATCAGTACTAAATAAAAAATGCAACAATTTATTAAACATACACGCAATTGTAAAATGTGGAAATTTTCCCGCAGAGGTTTTGTATGTACTAAATTGTAAACTTTTTTTACAATATATATAACTAAGTCCTCTGCATGTGCAGGGGATTTTTTTTTGTCCAATCAATTAATATTAAACTTTAAAACCAGTAATCATGAGCCAAGAACAAATTTCATTGTTAAGTTTTGTAAGTCAAAACCAATTACACATTAAAAGCAACGATTTACAATTATCAATAAATCAAAACAACACAAAAAAACAGTCAAACACCCATTTAGAGTATCTATTAGCGGGTTTGGCAACGTGTGTTAACAAAGTAGGACATGAAATTGCTGATGATTTAGGTATGCATTTAAAATCGATACAAATTGAAATTAAAGGCACAATAAACATCGCCTTACCAAATCATTTTGAAACCATTGACTTGGTTGTAAAACCAATTACAACGGCCGATTTAACAACTTTAAAATTTTGGATGGATGAAATTAAAGAACGTTGTCCTATTTACAATACACTTTTAAGCAGCACGCCAATAAACCTTGTTGTTACTAAAGATTACACGCAAAACGTAGCTTAATTTACGTTAACTTAAAGCAAAAATGCTTGTTAAATTTTAAGTTTGTTTTTACTACCTTTAATTTTTATAATTAAGGGTAGTTTTTTTATGGAAGAACCAATTTTAGAAGTTAAAAATTTAAGCATTTCGTTTTTACAAGAAAAAAAATGGAATCAAGTAATCCATTCGGTTTCATTTCAAGTTTTCCCAAACGAAATATTAGGAATTGTGGGCGAATCAGGCTCTGGAAAATCAGTTTCAAGTTTAGCTGTAATGGGTTTATTACCTAAAAATGTATCTAAAATTAGCAGCGAGTCTATTTTTTTTAAGAATGAAAATATTGGAAATTATTCCGAAAAATTGTTTCAAAAAATTAGAGGAAATAAAATAGCTATGATTTTTCAAGAACCTATGAGTTCGTTAAATCCATCAATAACTTGTGGTGAACAAGTTGCCGAAATTTTAGAAACACACACCCAATTATCTAAAAAAGAAATTAAAGCCGAAGTTTTACGTTTATTTGATCAAGTAAAATTACCCGATTCTGAAACACTTTTTAACAAATATCCACACCAAATATCAGGCGGACAAAAACAAAGGGTAATGATTGCAATGGCAATTGCCTGCAAACCCGAAATTTTAATTGCCGATGAACCCACTACGGCACTTGATGTTACAGTACAAAAAGAAATTATTTTATTGTTAAAAAGTTTGCAGAAAGAAACAGGAATGAGTGTGGTTTTTATTTCACACGATTTATCATTGATATCTGAAATTTGCAATCGTGTTTTAGTTATGTACAAAGGAAAAATTGTTGAAGAAGGCAACGTAACAAACGTATTTCATAACCCACAAGATATTTACACAAAGGCGCTTATCGCATCGCGCCCCTCATTAAATGTAAGATTAAAAAGGCTACCAACTATTAAAGATTATCTAAACAACAAAGCGCACGAAGCCGAAATTACAAAAGCCGAACGCACCAAACGTTTAGAAAAAATGTACAACCAAAAACCATTGTTAAGGGTTGAAAACGTTGAAAAAGAATATCTTTTAAAAACGCACTTTTTTAAACCAAATGAAAATTTTAAAGCAGTTGATAATGTAAGTTTTGAAATATACGAAGGCGAAACGTTAGGTTTGGTAGGCGAAAGTGGTTGCGGAAAATCAACTTTAGGAAATGCTATTTTACAATTAGATCCTGCAACAAAAGGACATATATTTTATAGAGACAAAGATATTACGCAATTATCTAAAACCGAATTGAAAGAATTGCGTAAAGAAATACAGATTATTTTTCAAGATCCGTTTGCTTCGTTAAATCCAAAAATCACCGTTGGCGAAGCTATTTTAGAGCCTATGAAAGTGCATAAATTGTATTCAAATGACAAAGAACGTAAAGAAAAAGTGTATGATTTGTTGGAAAAAGTAGGCTTACAACCAGAACATTACAACCGTTATCCACATGAATTTTCAGGTGGTCAACGCCAACGTATTGGTATTGCACGAACCATTGCTGTTAATCCTAAATTAATTATTTGCGACGAATCGGTTTCAGCCTTAGATATATCGGTGCAAGCACAAGTTTTAAATTTACTAAATGATTTAAAAGATAATTTTGGATTTACCTATTTATTTATCTCGCACGATTTAGCTGTTGTGAAGTATTTTTCCGACCAAATTATCGTAATGAACAAAGGAAAAATTGAAGAACGCAACGAAGCCGATGAATTGCTTAACAATCCACAAAAAAACTACACCAAAAAATTAATAAACGCTATTCCAAAAGGTATTTAAAAAAGGCTGTACGTTTTGTACAGCCTTTTTTTATTGCAATCCATCAATATCTTCTTGTATTTGTTCCCAATCTTGCATGGTTTTATCTAAATCGGTCTTTAGCTTTTCATAAGCAGTAAACCATTTGGTATCATTCATTAATTGTTCGTAATTTTCGGCAAGTTCTAAATCAGCTTTAGCAATTTTCTTTTCTAAATCGGTAATTGTACTTTCGGCTTTACTTAACTTATTGTTTAAGGTTTTTAAGCGTTTTTGATCTTCATAAGACAATGTATTTTCGGTCTTTACAACCACTTTTACATCGTTCTTAGTATGCTGCTCCTTTTTCTGTTCAAAATCGCGCATATCGCTTGCATTGCGCTCTTCTAAAAAGTAATTAATGTCGCCTAAATATTCTTTTATTTTTTGATCTTTAAATTCATACACTTTATCGGTCATTCCTTGTAAAAAATCACGATCGTGAGATACCAAAAGTAACGTTCCTTCGTAATTTTTTAAAGCTGCTTTTAAAACGTTTTTCGATTTAATATCTAAGTGGTTTGTGGGCTCGTCCATTAACAATACATTAATGGGTTTAAGTAACAACATTGCTAAAGCCAATCTATTGCGTTCGCCACCAGATAGTACCTTTACCTTTTTCTCAACATCATCTCCTCTAAATAAAAAAGAACCTAACATATCACGCACTTTTGATCTATTAGCATCGGTAGCTGCATCAATCATCGTGTCAAGAAGAGTTTTTTCTCCATCTAAATAATCTGCTTGATTTTGCGCAAAATACCCAAGCTGAACATTGTGACCAATTTTTATAGTACCCGTATAATCAAATTCATTCATTATTGCTTTGATTAATGTAGATTTTCCTTGACCATTTTGCCCTACAAAAGCAATTTTACTTCCACGCTCAATAAACAGGTTAATGTCTTTAAAAATAACCTTTTCGCCAAAAGCTTTTTCTACACTTTCCATTTCTAAAACCACCTTACCAGGTGTAATTGAAACTGGGAACGAAATATTCATTACCGAATTGTCGTCTTCATCAACTTCTATTCGTTCAACTTTATCTAACTTTTTGATAAGCGATTGAGCCATAGAAGCTTTTGTAGCTTTGTATCTGAACTTTTCAATTAATTTTTCGGTTTCTTCAATTTTTTTAGCCTGATTTTTTTGAGCTGCCAATTGCATTTCGCGCATTTCTTGTCGCAAAACCAAATATTCAGTATAAGGCTTATTAAAATCGTAAATTTTACCTAACGAAATTTCAATGGTACGATTGGTTACGTTATCTAAAAACATTTTATCGTGCGATACTAAAACAACAGCACCTGGAAACGATTTTAAAAAATTTTCTAACCAAATTATTGATTCTATATCTAAGTGGTTCGTAGGCTCATCAAGCAGTAAAATATCGTTGTTTTGCAACAACAGTTTCGCCAATTCAATACGCATACGCCAACCGCCAGAAAAAGTATCGGTAAGTTTATCAAAATCATCTCGTTTAAAACCCAAACCTAGTAAAACTTTTTCGGTATTACCTTGGTATTGGTAACCGCCTAAAATATCAAATCTATGGGTTAAATCGCTTACTTTTTCAATAATTTCGTGGTATGCCTCGGATTCGTAATCTGTTCTACTAACCAAAGCATCGTTAAATTTTTGCAGTTGATTTTCAACTTGCTGAATTTCGTAAAAAGCCTGATAGGCTTCTTCTAAAATCGTTCTACCTTTTACAAAATCAATATCTTGTTTTAAAAAACCTATTTTTATTTCTTTATCAAAGGCTATTGTACCAGAATCAGGTTCTACCTCACCCGATAAAATTTTTAACATGGTTGATTTTCCAGCGCCATTTTTACCTACAAGGCCTACTCTATCGCCCGATCCTAATCGAAAAGTTACATTTTCAAATAAATAATCGCCACTGAACGACACCGATAAATCGTGTATATTAAGCATATTGCTATTTTATTAATTGTAATTTTTTATAATAACGTGCTACGTTTATATTTGGGTCCAAAGGTACATTATTTTCAATGTTTAGAAACAATTTCTCTGCCAAATAGGGCGCTAATAAAACTCCACGAGTGCCTAAACCGTTTAAAATATGTACCTTTTTATGTTCGAAATGACAGCCAACCAAAGGGCGGCGGTCTTTAACTGTAGGCCTAACACCAGCCAAATGTTTAATAACTTCGTAAGGGCAATTTATAAGTTGTTCAAGTCCTTGTAAAAGTTCTGTTTTAGCAGATTGTGTTAAATCATCGGTTTTATCTTCCCAATTGTAAGTAGCACCGATTTTATATACATCGTTTCCAATTGGAATAATAAAAATATTTGATTTTATAATTTTAGAAAGCTGTAAATCGGGGATTTTTACATACAACAACTCACCTTTGGTACCATCTAATGGTAAATAATTAAAATAAGGATTGTTCAACATAGAAAACCCTTCGGCAAAAACAATATGTTTAGCTTCAAAATGCTTGTAAACAACTTTACTTTCTTCAATAATTAATTCATTGTAATTAAAACTTTCGTTTACAAACAATTGTTCATTTTGTAAATACTGTTGATAGCTTGATACAAACAAACCAACATTTAAGTACCCTGTATTGAAAACTTCTCCAAAAAGAAACGGACTTGTAATGTTATCAAAAGCTTGTGTACGTAATTTAGTATTTAAATGCTTATTAGTTAAAGGATGATCGCAAGCTAAAAACCAATTATTTTGTTCTTCAATAGAAGCGAATTTTCTAAAAATAGGCAACTTGTGATAAAAATTAGTTTGAAGCTTTTTTTCGATTAACGGATAAAAATCATTTGCTAAATCTATTTGTTCATCGGCTTGCCAAATAGCGGTAAAACGCTTTAAAACAACCGGATTAAACATACCTCCGGCAATTTTTGAAGATGTTCTTATTGCATCATCAATAATCACAAACGTTTTATTGTTATTTAAACAATAATCAGCAAAACACAAGCCAGCTAAACCAGCACCTACAATAATATAATCAACTTTCATAGTAAAAAAAAACTCTTATCTAAAATGATAAGAGTTTTATAAATTAAATTACAAAATTAGTAATTCCATAAATCATCTTCAAATTCACGAATCGATTCTTTAATACGATCTGCTTCTAACAATTGTAACATTGCATTTTCACGTACATAATCGCTTATGTTTCTGTCGCCGTAAATATTATCGGTTTTGTAAATTGTTCCCGAAAACTTACGTGCGTTGAACAAGAAGTCATAATTTGTTTGTATTGCAGAATTTTTCTCGTTAAATGCGTATGTGTTGTATAAAATTTCACGAGCATCTGGGAAGAAAATCCAGAATAATGGAACAGCTTGCTCAAACTCGGTACCTTTAGTAGCCAAATCTGTAACAACAGGTGCTAAACCTAACATGCGGTATTTTAATTCACCAGCATTTCGATCTAGGTACCACATACCCATTATTCGGTATTCTTTAACGTCAGTTGGTCTAATAACTACATCATAAATATACTGACGGTCAATTCTACCTTCTAACATATATTGTTCTTTACCTGCTTCAGCAGTATCTGTTCGAACAAATTTTGTTTCTAACTCGCTTAAATTCAATTTTCTTTTAAAAGTATCGTCATCGTAAACTTCTGTTATTTTTTTGTTCATAACAGCGTCTTTTAAAACATTCCATAAAGGTCTGCGATCAATCGTTTCTTCTAAAGGAAAATAGTATACTAAATTTTGTCTTTGATCTAAAGGTAAAACTTCCCATACTTTCTTTTGAAAAACAACATCTCTGTCATTTACATATTCATAAGGAATAGGTCCGTCTGCTTTAGCATAGATCTGTTCAATTGATTCGTCACCAATTTCTGTTGCCATTCGTGCATTTAGTATGTTGTTTTGTGCAAATGTTGCACTAACAGCTAATAAAGCACAAGTAGTAAAAAATAAATTCTTAATATTTTTCATAATTTCGAATTTTATTGAATTGTAAATGTAGCAGGTGTTGGATCTTTAATTACAACATTAGGAGCACCTTCTAATTTAGCTTTAATATTAATAATACGTACTACATCTCCTGGGCGTAAACGGTTTGCTTTAGATTGAGCTGAAGATGTTAAAGTTGTTCCATTAATTACTTCAGATCCTAAGCCTGGGAATACAATTGTGAACTGAGTTACACGTAAGTTAACGTCAAATTCAAAATCTTCCATTCTTGCACCAATTGAAACTTGAGCTAAATTGCTTGCAGGTCCTTTTACATCATAATCTCCACGTACAGTACCACGAGGTCTTGGAATAGCTTTAATACGGAACACTTGCTTAGATGTAATTGCCTTACCGTCTGGCATAACACCAGTTGCTGTAATAACAACCTCTTTACCAGCGCTAGGTGTTAACATAAACTTACCGTTACCAATTTTCTTCAACGAACCGTTAGATGTTGTTGCTGTAACTTTATCAGATGTAATACCTTCTACAGTAACCGATATTGGGTTATCTAAACCAATGTAAACTACGTTCATTTTATCAGCTGAAATAGTTGCTGAACTTGGACGACTTACAACTACATAGTTAGAGTTTAAGATATCTACAACTACAGGCTTACCATCTTCCATAAAAGTGAATTTACCTGTAAATTTGTGTTCACCTAAACCAGATGCTACTGATGAACCTTCAACCTGACCTGCTTTAATACGTGACTGTGGAATGGTAGCACCATTTACAACTACTGAAGTAGGAACTGTTGAATTATCGTAACGACCTAAAACTACTTTATATTTTATAGCTTCACCTTGGTAGTAAACTGCCTTATCAGGAATTACCATTGCTTGGTAATTTTTCATAGAAGCTGCTTGTTTTAATGAATTACCTAAAAACAAGTTGTAAGCTTCATGTTCTAATTGGCGTACATCGTTTTGCATTGATGACAAATACGATAAAGATGCAACAGCAGGGTATCCTTTAAAGTGGTAATCTAAATAAGGAATATCTTGACCATCTTTGTTTTTTACAGGGTTCGTATTGAATTTTTCTTCAATATCTTCCAATAAAAATTTATATTTTACATCGTTTCCAAGTAATGCTTTAAAATCAGATTTGTATTTTCCAATACGATCCATGATTTCTTTACCTTTAGCCGAAAGTCCGTCTTTTTCAAACCAACCATAATCAATGGTTTGTCCTTTATCCATTTGCTCATAAGGTAATTTTTTTGTTTCAGGATCCATAGTGAATCCTTTAGTAGCATCACCTTTTAAAGAAGCTAAATAAGAATTAAATTCGTTTGAAAGTTTTTGCACTTTCTGCGCCAATTGGTATGGTTCAGAGTAACGTGCTGGTTCGTCTTCAGCTTTTAAAGCCAAACCATCAAACAATACTTTATTTGTCTCTTCGGCACTCATGTTTGCCGATTCGAACTTTTCATTCATTAATCCAAAAGCTGTTAACACTTCTTTCGACATATTAAGCGCCATCATTGCGATGAACACCAAATACATCAAGTTAATCATCTTTTGTCTAGGGGTTTGTTTTCCAGATGCCATTTCTAATTAGATTTTTTTAGAAGTTAATACTAATTAGCTGTTTTACCCATAGCAGATAACATTCCGCCATAAACTGCATTTAAAGTTGATAAATTAGATGTTAATGACATCATTTGTTCTTTCAATTTCAAATTATTTTCAGCTACTTCTCTGTTGATGTCTGCATTTTTAGTAGCACTTTCTAACTGCACTTTGTACATAGAATTTAAAGATTCTAATTGTGCAGCAGCATTTGCCATTTCGTCTGCATATTTGTTTGATGATGCAACAGCGTCAACAGTTGGAGCAATACCTTTAGCAGCAGCTTCAAAGTTTTTAATGCTGTTACGTAAGCTTTCCATTAAGTTACCATCAATTTTAGCTTCTTTTAAAATATTGTCTAATTTTTCAGATAATAAACCTCTTTCCATTGTTGGTTGTGCTACTGCTTGTGAACCTACAGCAGCCGCATAAGTTGGCGCTGATGATCTTTGAGCTGTTTGTTGTACCCCACCAGCGTTAGTTGTAGCAACTGTTCCAGTTACACCAACACTACCTGCAACTTGCATTGCACGTGGTTCGCCACCTTTTAATTCAGGATAAACTCTTGCCCAATCTAAATCTTCATCAACTGGTTCAAAAGCTGAAATTGCGAAGATTAATGCTTCTACTAAAAGACCTACAGTTAACATGTTGTTACCGTTTAGCGGTCCTAATTCCATATGTGTAATTTTAAATAATGCACCTACGATTACAACTGCTGCTCCCATACCGTAGCAGAAATTCATTACTTTTTTTGGTATAGCCATCTTGTTTAATATTAAATTTTAGTTAGTTAATTGATATGTATAAATTATTTTGTACTTCTTCCACTTTGTGGAGCTGTAGATTCGTTTAATAAACCTGGACCTGGTGCTGAAACTACAGTTCTAAATCCAATATAACAACGTGCAGAATCTGCATTTTCGCGATCGCGTGTTGCTACTTGAATGAAATAGTTTGGATCTCTCCATGAACCACCACGAACTACTTTCATTGGGTTTGATGTTGTTCTACCTTTTGGTTTTAAGCTTGATTGTAAAATGTAACTTTCATCATCGTAAGCTGAATCTGTCCACTCTGCAACGTTTCCTGACATATTGTACAAGTTGTAACCATTTGGTTTGTATGAACGTGCTTCTGCTGTGTATAAAGCGCCATCAACTGCGTAATCTGCTCTATCTGGCTTAAAGTTAGCTAAGAAACATGCTTTTTCATCAGTTGTATAAGGACCTCCCCATGGATACATAGCATTTTTAAGACCACCACGTGCAGCATATTCCCATTCTGATTCGCTTGGCAAACGGTATTCATATAAATTATGGTTTGCACCTAAATCATTTGTATATGCTTTTTTGTATAAGGTTCTCCATGCCGCAAATGCTTTTGCTTGATGTTGAGTAACTCCTACTACTGGATATTCACCGTAAGCTTCGTGCCAAAAATATTCTTTAAACATTGGCTCGTTGTACGAGTAGTTAAAGTTTTTAACCCAAGCTGTTGTATCTGGATAAACATTTACAATTTCTGTTTTCAAGAATTTAGCCTGACGGTTTCTAACCTCATTTGATGTATCTTTAATGTAAGCGTCTTGATCCCACCATGAATACTTAAAGTTTAACTTTCTAACATCGAAAGTAACCATACCGTTTAAATTTTGTTTAGCTGGTATGTATAAAGAATCCATAACCTCTACATAATACTCATCTGGGTAACGACGAGGATCTGTAATTAAGCGTGCTTTTGTGTTTAAACGACGACCTGCATATTCATCATCATCCATTGCCATACTGTAGTAGTTATCATACATATAACGATCGTATGCAGTTTGATTTTGATTTAACGATGGGTCTTGAACATCTTGAAATGCAAACGCACCAATTCCACCTGCTGTGGCATCCATACCCATTTCATCAGCCATAATAGCTAAACGAGTTCTGATAATTGAATCTTTAACGTGTTCTACAAACTTACGATATTGGTTGTTTGTAACTTCCGTTTCATCCATGTACAGTGAACCAATTGTAACATTGCGTGCGGGAGCATCTTCAGCGCCAAGTAAATCTTCGTGAGTTTTACCCATTGTAAAAGATCCACCTGGAATAAAAGCCATTCCCTGTGGCTTTTCGGTAATCCAACGTTTCCCTTGTACTCCGTCTAGTAGTTCTCCTCTGTCACCAGAACCACAACTGAACAATAGCGAGGCAACCGCAGAAAGTGTAATGAACTTCTTCATATATTAATTGGGGTTTTATTTTAAAAATTATTCAAAGCGTAAACCTATTTAATTATTTTTAAATATACAACGAAATCTTAAAAAAAAATTTAATTTATATTTAACAATTTTATTTTTGTGATGTTTAACCTAACAGTTTTTTGTTGGCGCGCCACCATCTTTCGGGTACTATATTTTGCAAAGATTGTTTGTAATCATCGTAACTACAAGGAAATAGAACTTTGCGATTTTCGTCTTCCAAACTATTTATTTCGATCCACCAGCGATCTGATATGTCGCTTTTAAAAAAAATTAATTCTTGTTCTTCTAATGGAACGATGTATTTTAAATATTCAGATTTGCTAATATAGGGATATTCATTCATTCTGTAATTATATCCTTCAACAAAATACCATAAAATTTGAGTAATTAGCAAACTTTTTTGTGATATATTATCAATATTAAAAACACCAAAACTACTTACACGATCACTTAAACCAGCGTAACGTGCTAAAGCACAGACCTCTCTCCCATCAAAACCATTAGGACAAAATTCTGAAAAAAATCCTAAATCGGCCGATTTTATTGCATGAATATCTAAACTTACAATGTCGGCATCACGTAAAACGGGTTCAGCAATTTTTACATCATTTATAATTTCACCCAAACGATAAGCTTCAAAATACATTTTGTCTATCAAATCGATTTCTTCTTGCGAATTAAAATACGTTTGATATCCCAGCACGCTAAAATTATACAAATTTGTTGGAGTATCCATGATAATATGGGTCATAAAATTTTCAGATGGGTTTTCTACATCTGTTATCACATCTATTTTATTATCGATACAAACCAAATTAACGTTTTGTTCTAACGTATCGTAACCGCGATACATACCATAAGTTAAATCTTGCGAACCGCCTAAAACTATTGGTACTATGTTTTTTTTAAGTAAATCGGCTACAATAGTTTTTACTGCAAAATAGGTATCTTGTAAGGTTGCACCTGCTTCAATAGTGCCTAAATCAACTATTTTTTTGGTCCAATTCCCAGGAAAAAGTTTATAAAAATTTTTACGAAAATCGGTAAAACCCGCTTGATTAGCTGCACCAGAACTACCTCTGTTTTCATTAACTGTTATTAGCGCTAAATGAACATTTTCTAGTTCGGGAAAAGCATTTTCGGTATGTATATTAATTGTTTTACCTATGGAATGTTTTGGTAAATTTTCTATAAATAATTCTAACGAACCAGGTATAGGTTTTAAAATTTCGTACATCATTTGCTTTTATTTTTTTGTTGTACGTTTGGTTGTTGTTGTTTTAGTTGCAGCTTTTTTTGCTGGCGCCTTTTTAGCTGTTGTTTTTTTTGCAGGTGCTTTTTCTTCTATAATTTTTTTAATCTCGTCTAAAGTTAAAGCAGCTGCATCTACGTCTTTACTTAGTTCTATCTTTATTTTTCCTTGTAAAATAACCGATCTTCCCCAACGCGCTTTTTCAACGCGTATGCCTTCTTCGGTAAAATCATGTAATACTTTATCTTTTTCTTTTTGAATTTTATCTGCTATTAATTCTTCAATATCGGTTTGCGATAAATTATCAAAGTTGTATTTTTTATTAACATTGATAAAAATATTATTCCATTTAATAAATGGTCCAAAACGCCCTACCCCTTTTTGCACAGGTAACCCTTGAAAAGTTGCTATTGGCGCATCGGCTTTTTGTTTTTCTTTAATTAACTCAATTGCACGTTCTAAAGTTACATCTAAAGGCTCTTCACCTTTTGCAAGCGATACAAACATATCGGCATAACGCACATACGGACCAAAACGCCCGTTATTTACTTCTACAGCTTCTCCTTGATATTCGCCTAAGTTTTTTGGCAATAAAAACAAAGTAAGAGCTTCATCTAACGTAATGGTTCCTATGTTTTGTGTAGGACTTAAGCTTGCAAATTGTTTTTCTTCATCTTCGGCATCGCCAATTTGAGCCATTGGTCCAAATTTCCCTAAACGTACTGAAACTGGTTTTCCTGTTTTTGGATCGGTTCCTAAAATGCGTTCACCCGATTCGCGTTCGGCATTTTTTTCAACATCGATTACATTTGGATGAAAATGACTGTAAAATTCATTCATCATTTTGGTCCAATCTAAATTTCCTTCGGCAATTTCGTCAAAACTTCCTTCCACTTTTGCTGTAAAATTATAATCTAAAATGGTATCAAAATTCTTCACCAAAAAGTCGGTTACAATGTTACCTATATCTGTTGGAATTAATTTTCCTTTATCGGCACCTACCTTTTCAATTTGTATTTCCGAATTTATACTTCCGTTCACCAAATTCAACACTTGATAGTTGCGTTCGGTTCCTTCGGCAGTACCTTTTTCAACGTAATTTCTTGCAATAATTGTAGAAATGGTTGGTGCGTAAGTTGATGGACGACCAATACCTAATTCTTCTAATTTTTTTACTAAAGCAGCTTCGGTATAACGTGCCGGTGGTCGCGAAAAACGTTCGGTTGCCGTAATGTAGTTATTTTGTAATGCTTCATTTATTTTTAATGCTGGCAACAAACCTTCTTGTTCTTCTTCCTCATCATCGTTACCTTCTAAGTACACTTTTAAGAAACCCTCAAAAAGCAATACTTCACCCGTTGCAACAAAATGCTGACTGTGTGTATTTGCAACAATGGTTACGTTGGTACGTTCTAATTGGGCATCGCTCATTTGTGAAGCAATGGTTCTTTTCCAAATTAATTCGTATAAACGTGCCTGATCACGGTCGATCGCAACAGTATGGCGCGACATATCTGTTGGACGAATGGCCTCGTGAGCTTCTTGTGCTCCTTTGGCTTTGGTTGAAAAATTTCGTGGTTTACTAAATTCTTTTCCGTAAGAATTTATAATTTCACTTTCGGCAGCTTTAATGGCATCTTGCGATAAATTAACACTATCTGTTCTCATATAGGTAATTAATCCGCTTTCGTACAAACGCTGCGCCAACATCATAGTTTGCGATACCGAGTAATACAATTTACGCGATGCTTCTTGTTGTAGGGTTGATGTGGTAAATGGCGCTGCTGGTGATTTTTTTGCTGGTTTGGTTTCTAAATCTGAAACGGCAAATGTTGCACCTATATTTTTTTCAAGAAATGATTGAGCTTCTTGTTGCGTTTTAAAGTTTTTAGGTAATTTGGCTTTAAACGATTTTCCGTTCTGTGCTACAAATTCGGCAGTTATACTGAACGACGATTCACTTTTAAACTTTTCTATTTCACGTTCGCGCTCTACTATTAAACGTACCGAAACCGATTGTACACGCCCTGCAGATAAACCGGCACGTACTTTTTTCCATAATACAGGCGAAAGTTCGTAACCCACCAAACGGTCTAACACACGGCGCGCTTGCTGTGCGTTTACCAAGTTATAATCAATTGTACGTGGATTTTCTATTGCTTTTTGAATAGCAGTTTTAGTAATTTCATGAAAAACAATACGTTTTGTTTGGGTACCTTTCAATTGTAATTCTTCGGCTAAATGCCAAGCAATGGCCTCTCCTTCACGGTCTTCATCGGATGCCAACCAAACCATTTCGGCTTTTTT
This sequence comes from Myroides sp. JBRI-B21084, assembly GCF_030545015.1. Classification (GTDB taxonomy): domain Bacteria; phylum Bacteroidota; class Bacteroidia; order Flavobacteriales; family Flavobacteriaceae; genus Flavobacterium. The sequence continues at coordinate 2,294,903 of NZ_CP120653.1, read as the reverse complement.
TGAAAGATCTTTTAGCTTTTTTACAACTGCTTTTTTATCGGCAGAAACTTCGTATTTTGGTTTAAAATTATTTTCAATATCAACACCAATCTCTTTTGAAGGTAAATCGGCAATGTGCCCAAAGCTTGATTCTACCTGATAATCTTTCCCTAAAAATTTTTCTATTGTTTTTGCCTTTGCAGGCGACTCTACAATCACTAAGTTCTTTGCCATTCGTTTTTATTTTGAAAAGCAAAAGTATATGATTTTTTTAAATTTCCATTTTTTGATTGACTTTAATTGTATTGTTTTAAGTTTTGCGAAAGAATTTTTTTAATGGTTTCGATTAATTTTTTGGGTTGCGTAACTTTTATTTGATGGTTGTGCGAAAGAAGTTCGGCAACCAATTCGGTAGTTGGAATTAGCTGTAAATTTATAATGGTTTTACCGTTTATAATTTCGGTTTTTTGCGAGGGATGAATGGGCAACGTACTAAAATATTTTCCATATTCTATTGATGTTTCAATGGTTACATGTACTTTTTCGGCAAAGCCATCTAAAGGCTTGGTGGTTACACCTAAAAAATCGGTAAAATGATTGGCTACGTTTATGGGGTTATTTAAAACAAAAGTTGTAGTTGCTTCGCATTGGTACATACGGTCTAACGCAAATGTTTTTAATTGATTAATTTTTAAACCGTTTTGCAATTCATAACCAACCACATACCAACGATTTTTACTTTCTTTAAGCGCTAAAGGCATTAATTTTCTACGATTGCTTTTGTACTGATCAAACTTTTGATAATGAAATTCTAAATGTTTTTTTAAGCAAATGGCATTTTTTATACAATTGTAATTTTCTAAACCAGTTGCTGTACGTTCTTCTAACAATATAAAATTACTTTCGGCAACATCTTGTGCTATGTGTAACATTTTAAGGCTTTCTAATGTAAACAACTGACTGTTTTTTAGTGAGTTTTCAGTACTATTCTCGTCTAAAACATACTTTTTCTTTATTTTATTAAATGTAATTTTAATTTTTAACGATGATTCAATATCTTTTAAATCGCGTTGAAATGTACGCAATGAAATACTTTGATTTTCATCTGTAAATGTACTTTTTAAGTGTTCGTTAACTTCTTCAAAACTTAAACCGTTTGTACTATGTAATTGAAAAAGTTCAACAATACGGGTTAATCTGCTTATTAAATTGTGTTTACTTGCCATAATATTATTCAAAAGTATTTTTAAAAAGTTCTTCTATTGCTTGTATTCCAAAAAGATTAATGTTGCGGGTGCCAATACCTGCAAAATGGTAAGCGGTAATTTTTGGCTTTTGAGTTAATGTTTTAAAATTTAACGCATATGCATCCCAAAAAAACCATTGCGCCGTTTGCTGATTATACACAAAAACTTTTTTATTATTATTAATTGCCATTTGCACCGCCCAAGCCGTTCCGCCTTTAATTTGCAGCCTGTTTTGTACCATTTTTAAATTGGTTACTGCAAAAACTTCGTTTGCATATTTTACTTGAAACCAATTGCGAGCCAATAATTTTAAATACGCATTTATTTTGGTACGCTTTAAAATTTCATTAGCCTTTAAAACTTGTATAACTCCTTCTTTAAATTCATCAACTGTTAACTCATATTTATTTTCTGAACTATGAAAATTAGTTTTATAAGAATACGCAACAACCTGTACTTGAAATTTCTTTGCAAAAAATTCAAAATACGAATCGGCCCCTTCTGCACCACCAGAATGACATGTGTAATGATTAACAGTTTTCATAAACGTAAATATACAATTAAATAGCGACACTAAATGACGTGTTAAAAACAATTAATTTTAACTGCCAACTTGTCATATAATTAATTAAAATTGTATCTTTGCAAATTGATTAGTACACGATTGTGAATTTATGGAAAAGGTTATTGAAGAACAAAAACAAGGTACAAGCTTGGTTTTAGATCAACAAAAAAATAATACTAAAAAATTATTTATAGAAAGTTACGGTTGCCAGATGAATTTTTCTGACAGCGAAATTGTAGCTTCAATTTTAGCAAACGAAGGGTACAACACCACGCAAAACTTAGAAGAAGCTGATTTAGTTTTAGTTAACACTTGTTCTATACGCGATAAGGCCGAACAAACCGTTCGCAAACGTTTAGAGCAGTACAACGCAGTAAAAAAAATTAATCCAGCTATGAAAGTTGGTGTGTTGGGTTGTATGGCCGAACGCCTTAAAAGCAAATTTTTAGAAGAAGAAAAAATTGTGGATATGGTTGTAGGTCCCGATGCTTATAAAGACATCCCTAATTTGTTAAAAGATGTAGATGAAGGTCGCGATGCTATTAACGTAATTCTTTCTAAAGATGAAACATATGGCGATATTGCTCCGGTGCGTTTAAACACAAATGGCGTTACTGCCTTTGTATCTATTACACGTGGTTGCGACAACATGTGTACTTTTTGTGTTGTACCATTTACACGCGGGCGTGAACGCAGCCGCGAACCAAAAAGTATCATGGAAGAAATTAAAGACTTACATGAACGCGGTTTTAAAGAAATTACCTTGTTAGGCCAAAACGTAGATTCGTATTTATGGTACGGTGGCGGTTTAAAGAAAGATTACGAAAAAGCAACCGAAATGCAAAAAGCAACTGCGGTAGATTTTGCACAATTGTTAGATATGTGCGCAACTGCTTACCCAAAAATGCGTTTCCGTTTTTCTACATCAAACCCGCAAGATATGCACGATGAAGTAATTCATGTTATGGCTAAACACCACAATATTTGCAAATACATTCACTTGCCCGTACAATCAGGTTCAACACGTATTTTACATGAAATGAACCGTCAACATACCCGTGAAGAATACATGGCGTTGGTTGATAAAATTTATAAAACAATACCCGAAATTTCGTTATCGCAAGATATGATTACTGGATTCCCAACAGAAACCGAAGAAGATCACAAAGACACATTATCGTTAATGGAATATGTTCGTTACGATTTTGGATATATGTTTGCTTATTCAGAACGTCCTGGTACTTTAGCTGCCCGAAAAATGGAAGACGACGTACCTGAAGCTGTTAAAAAACGTAGATTACAAGAAATAGTAGACTTGCAACAACGCATTGCTATGGAACGCACCAAACGATTTGTAGGACAAACAGTTGAAGTGTTAATCGAAAAAACATCTAAACGATCTGACGCCCATTGGTCTGGCCGAAATTCACAAAATACAACCGTAGTTTTCCCTAAAGAAAATTATAACGTAGGCGATTTTGTTATGGTGAAGATTGCAGATTGCACATCGGCAACTTTAATTGGTGAAGCAGTTGGATATTCTGATATGCAGTAGTTTTTAGTTTTTTTGTTTCAAGTTTAAGGATGTTTTAGAAAAGTCTCACCTATAACAAACTTGAAACATTAAACAAGTAACAAGCAAAAAGAAAATTTTAAACAAAAACTATGGAAAACGTTCAAAGCATAAAACAACGTTTTGAAATTATTGGTAACGATATTAAATTAAACCGTGCACTTGAGAAAGCAATTCAAGTTGCACCTACCGATATTTCTGTATTAGTTACAGGCGAAAGCGGCGTTGGTAAAGAAAGTATTCCTAAAATTATACATGCACTATCGCATCGCAAACACGGCAAATACATTGCTGTTAACTGCGGTGCAATACCAGAAGGAACAATAGATTCTGAATTATTTGGTCACGAAAAAGGCGCCTTCACCGGTGCTGTTAACAGCCGTGAAGGGTATTTTGAAGTAGCCAATGGCGGAACCATTTTTTTAGACGAAGTAGGTGAATTACCCTTAACAACACAAGTACGATTATTACGTGTTTTAGAAAATGGTGAATTTATAAAAGTAGGTTCATCAAAAGTACAAAAAACCGATGTTCGCATTGTTGCCGCTACAAATGTTAAAATGTTCGAAGCTATTGAAAAAGGTAAATTTCGCGAAGATTTATACTACCGCTTAAGCACTGTTGAAATAAATTTACCTCCATTGCGCGAGCGTGGCGATGATATTCATCTATTATTTCGTAAATTCTCATCGGATTTTGCGCATAAATACAAAATGCCTCCTATTAAATTAACACCCGATGCGGCTAATTATTTAATTCATTACAGATGGAGTGGAAATATTAGACAATTGCGCAACATTGCCGAACAAATTTCGGTGATTGAAACCAACCGTGAAATCGATTTAAAAACCATTCAATCGTATTTACCGCAACGCAACGCTCAACTGCCTTCGCTTATCGAAACTAAAAAAGCCGAAAGTGATTTTAGCAACGAACGTGAAATTTTATACAAGGTTTTATTTGATATGAAAGCCGATTTAACCGATTTAAAAAAACTAACGTTAGAATTAATGAACAACAGCAATTCTAGCCAAGTGCAAGAATCGAACAAATCACTCATACAACGCATTTACGGGCAAAACGACGAAACAGTAATCAACCCAAACAATCGTTCCATTCCATTAACAGAGCACGCATCAAGCCCAACAAACAACAACCAAGAAGTTTTAGATGATGATGACGAGCAAGATTATTTAATTGCCGAAACGGTTGATGACGAAGAAACGCTTAAATTAGAAGAAAAAGAAATTCAACTAATAAAAAAAGCATTAGAACGCAACAGCGGAAAACGCAAAGCTGCCGCCGATGAGTTAGGTATTTCGGAACGAACCTTGTATCGAAAAATAAAACAATACGATTTGTAAAAAAACAAATAGTTTTAAAAAGGCCAAGTTATAAAGTACATCGCATGAAAAAACATCACATACTATACAAATTTACCGCATTCCTTTTTTGTTTGATTTTATCAAGTTGCGGCGCGTATAATTTTACGGGAACCGGAAAAATTGATGCCGAAACCTTTCAAGTAAATTACTTTTTAAACAATGCCGAATTGGTTGAACCTGGTATTGAACGTACCTTTACCATTCAATTACAAGATTTATTGGTAAACCAAACCAGTTTAAACATGACAAACAGTAATGCCGATTTGGTTTACGAAGGCGAAATTACACAATACCGTGTGTCGCCCATGACAGCAACTGCCGACCAAACTGCCGCACAAAACCGTTTGTATATAGCTATAAATGTGCGTTTTACTAACAAAAGAAATCCGCAAGACGATTTTGAGAAAACCTTTTCGCATTTTTACGATTTCCCAGCTAATGAACAGCTTATTGGCCCACGTTTAAGCACCGCTTTAAACGAAATTTACGAACGTATAACGCAAGATGTATTTAACGCATCTTTAGCAAAATGGTAAGCCTATGAATGCACAACAATACGTACAGTGGTTAAACAACCCTTACCAACTAAGCAGTGAACAAGCAGCAATGCTACAAAATATTGTAAATCAATACCCTTATTTACAATCGGCCAGAGCCCTGTATTTAAAAACATTGCACCAACAACGCAGCTTTTTATACAATAACGAATTAAAAAAAACCGCTGCCTACACAACTGATCGCGATGTGTTGTTTGATTATATCATTTCGGATGAATTTATAGCTTACAAACCATTGCAAATTGAAGATGTAACGGTGGTTGATGTTGATTATATTGAATTTAAAAAACCCGAACCTACTTTAGACGAAAATATTGAAAAAAGACTTTTAAACACATTGGTTTATATAGAAAACCAAGAAAAGGAAACTGGTTTAATTCAAAAAATAGATCAAATATCTAAATCTAAATCCGAAGCAAAACAAGAAAAAAACCAAGCTGTTGTTGCTAACAACTCACTTGAACAACTTGAAGAAAAGTTAGAAGTAGGCACGCCTTTAGATTTCTCTGAAAACGATAAATTTTCGTTTAATGAATGGTTAAAATTAACATCTCCAAACGCAATTCAACAGGAAAACGAAGAAGATTTAAACAAAAATCAACCAAAAACAACTTTACAAAACAAAGAAATTTTAGAAAATAATACAGAAGAAACAATTCCTAACAAACAAAAAAAAATGGAATTGATTGACCGTTTTATAGAGGCAAATCCAAAAATAACACCAAGCAAAACGGCCGTTACACCTGCAATAAACCTTGATCGCAACGAAGAAGAAGAACCTTATTACATGACTGAAACGTTGGCGCGGATTTACTTAGAACAAAAAAAATATCAAAAAGCCATACAAGCTTATGAAATTTTAATTTTGAAATATCCAGAAAAAAGTAGTTTATTTGCAAATCGAATTTCCGATATAAAAAAATTACAAGAATTCAATAATATATAAAACAAATAAATATGTTTACAGTTTTTTTAGTGTTAATAACAATTGTTGCAGTACTTTTAATAATCGTAATTATGATTCAAAACCCTAAAGGTGGTGGTTTAGATTCATCGTTAGGTGGTTCAACATCGGTTGGTGGGGTACAAAACACCAACAAATTTTTAGATAAAAGTACATGGACTTTAGCAGTTGCTTTAGTGGTTTTAATTTTAGTATCTAGTTTAAGCTTTAATTCAGGCTATTCTAACGAATCTAAAATTTTAGATCCAAACACGGTAGCTCCACAACCAACAGCTTTACCTAATGCAGCGGCACCAGCACAACAACCTGCACAAAATACAGCGGCACAACCTGCAACACAAAACAGTCAGGCACAACCCGCAAAATAATACAAACCACTTAAAAATGCCAGCTTGTCATAAGCTGGCATTTTTTTTATGTCAAAATATCATTTTTCATCGTTGGCACACTTTTGGTCAGCATAAAATCAAAAAATAAATATTCTTAAAATTTAAATTAAAATAGTATGGCATTAAACATGAAACCGTTGGCAGACCGCGTTATTATTGAACCGGCTGCAGCTGAGACTCAAACTGCTTCAGGAATCATTATTCCAGACACTGCAAAAGAAAAACCTCAAAAAGGAACTGTTGTTGCTACAGGAAATGGCAAAAAAGACGAGCCACTAACTGTGAAAGTAGGTGATACTGTTTTATATGGCAAATATGCTGGCACCGAATTAAAATTTGAAGGTAAAGACTACCTAATCATGCGCGAAGAAGATATTTTCGCAATTATATAAGTTTCAAGTTATTCCTGTAACAACTTTAAACAATATTAAACATTAAACAATTTAAACATTAAAAAAAATTATGGCAAAAGATATTAAATTCGATATTGAAGCACGCGACGGTTTAAAACGCGGTGTTGATGCATTAGCTAATGCAGTTAAAGTAACTTTAGGTCCTAAAGGGCGTAACGTAATTATTTCTAAATCTTTTGGTGCACCACACGTTACTAAAGACGGTGTTTCGGTTGCTAAAGAAGTTGAATTGGCAGACACTTTAGAAAACATGGGCGCGCAAATGGTAAAAGAAGTAGCGTCTAAAACCAACGATTTAGCGGGTGATGGTACTACTACTGCAACCGTTTTAGCACAAGCTATTGTAAAAGAAGGATTAAAAAACGTTGCCGCAGGTGCTAACCCTATGGATTTAAAACGCGGTATTGATAAAGCCGTTGATGCTATTGTGAAAGATTTAGCTTCGCAAGCGCAAGAAGTAGGTTCTACTACCGATAAAATTAAACAAGTTGCTTCTATTTCTGCAAATAACGACGAAGTTATTGGTGAATTAATTGCCGAAGCTTTTGGTAAAGTGGGTAAAGAAGGGGTAATTACTGTTGAAGAAGCTAAAGGTACCGATACGTATGTTGATGTGGTAGAAGGTATGCAGTTTGACAGAGGATACTTATCGCCTTATTTTGTGACCAACCCAGAAAAAATGGAAACAGAATTTGAAAATCCGTACATTTTATTATACGATAAAAAAATATCTTCATTAAAAGAATTATTACCGGTTTTAGAACCAGTGGCACAATCAGGTAAAGCATTATTAATTATTGCCGAAGATGTTGATGGCGAAGCTTTATCTACCCTAGTAGTTAACAAATTACGCGGTGCATTAAAAATTGCTGCTGTAAAAGCGCCAGGTTTTGGTGACCGTAGAAAAGCTATGTTAGAAGACATTGCTATTTTAACAGGTGGAACTGTTATTGCAGAAGAAAGCGGTTACACATTAGAAAACGCTACTTTAGAAATGTTAGGAACTGCTGAACGCGTTTCTATTGATAAAGACAATACTACCATTGTTAACGGCGCAGGTAATTCTGACTTGATTAAAAACAGAGTAAACCAAATTAAAGCGCAAATGGAAACTACTACATCTGACTACGATCGTGAAAAATTACAAGAACGTTTGGCTAAATTAGCTGGAGGTGTAGCGGTATTGTATGTTGGCGCAGCTTCGGAAGTTGAAATGAAAGAGAAAAAAGACCGTGTAGACGACGCTTTACACGCAACACGTGCCGCTGTTGAAGAAGGTATTGTTGCAGGTGGTGGTGTTGCTTTACTACGTGCTAAAAATGCATTGGGTACTGTTGATGCATTAAATGCCGATGAAAAAACAGGTATTCAAATTGTTTCGCGCGCTATTGAATCGCCTTTAAGAACCATTGTTGAAAACGCTGGTTTAGAAGGTTCGGTAATTGTAGCAAAAGTAGGCGAAGGTACTGGTAACTTTGGTTACAACGCTAAAACCGATGAGTACGTTGATATGCTTGCTGCAGGTATCATTGATCCTAAAAAAGTAACGCGCGTAGCTTTAGAAAACGCTGCTTCGGTTGCAGGTATGATCTTAACTACAGAATGTGCTTTAGTTGATATTAAAGAAGAAGGTGCCAACCAAATGCCTATGGGCGGCGGTATGCCAGGTATGATGTAATACTTTTTAAACAATCATAAAAAGAAATCCGATTCAAACGAATCGGATTTCTTTTTTTACCTACCACCCTTTTACACACATGTATTTGTTTGGGTAATACTTTTTATAAATGCAAGCGGACTATTACCTGTTTCGGTTTTAAACTGGCTGCTAAATGCCTTGGCGTTTGAAAAACCGTAGCTATTAGCTAATTCTTGCAATGTTTTACCGCAAAGTGTTTTATCGTTTTTTAAATCTTTCATTACTTCGGCCACACGCAATTTACTTAAATAGGCATTGTAACCGCCTTTGTGGGTGTTTAAAAAGTTTGAAAGCGTGGTGCGGTTGGTACCAAATTGCAAAGCCAATTCCTCTAAAGTAATGGTTTGTTTAAATTGCTTTTCGTTTTCAAAAACACGCAACTGTTCAAACAAACGTTGCTCTGTGGCGGTTAGCTTTGGGGGCAATTGTGCTTTTGTATTTGCTTTATCTGTTAAAACAGCAGTGTTTTGTAAATCTTGTATACTAAATGCGTTACTTACAACAGTAGTTGCAATACTGGCCGGTGTTTCTTGTTTTATTGGTAACGATGAAACTAAATGAGTTTGCGGTTGTTTTTTGCGTTTTAAAAACCAAAAAACAGTCGTGCCAAACAAAAGCAATGTCAACGCCCCTACTCCTATAAAACGCAATTTATAAGCTTGCATTTGGTTTTGCAGATTGTTCTTATCGGCTTGTAATTGTTGGGTTTCTAACTGGTAATGCAATACATCACCAATGTGCTGTTGTTCTTTTTCAAACTGTTGGTTTAGTGCAATTAAACGTTCTGTAGTTTCTAATAACGCTTCGTTTTGGTGGGTTTCTTTGTAATACGTACGCAAATAAGTATAAGTCTCGCGCAATTCAAAATTTAAAAACTTATGGTGCTTAAACAAACTATCTACTTTAGTAAAGTAAGCAACAGCTTGTTCCTTTTGTCCTTGTTGCCATTTTATTTTGCCCAAATACATATAAATAATATGTTCGTTAGCCAAATCGTTGTTCTTTTTAATTTCGGGCAAGGCACTTTCAAAAAACAACTGTGCTTGGTTATAAGCTTTGTTTAAATAGGCGTTTCCACCCTTTAAAAAATTCAAATAAGCTGCTTCAAATTTTTCATCTTCGGGTTTAAGCCTAGGCAGCGCTTCATTACTGGCATGAATAGTTTGTTGTAGTTGTTTTACATCTTCTAACATCCAATAACATTTCCCTAAATTGTATAAACTGCACATATACCCTTGCAAGTGTTTGTAACTGTGTACTTTTTTATAATAGGTATTGGCTAACAAAAAATAATCTTTTGCCTTTTGGTAATATTGCGTATGGTAGTATATATTGCCTATATCTACTCGTGCAGAATTTAAATTATATAAATTATTAATTTTTGCATTAAACTTTTCGGCTTGTATGGCATAATCCAATGCTTCTTTAAAATGGCGATTAGAATAGTACAAAATAGTATTTCTTATCAAAAAATCTCCCCACAAACTATCGTTTTTTAAATTTTGTGCCAAAGGATTCATTTTGTGTAATAACAAAACAGCTTCGTTAAAAGGCAATAAAAAAGTTTTCTTTTTAAGTGCTTTATACTCTTCTAATTTGTTTTTTTTGCGTTGCGCTTTTTCAATATAGCGGTCTAACAAATCTAATTTTTGCTGATTAGTTAGTGTATCAACACTCAGTTGTTCCCAGCTTTTTTTAAAGGCAGGGTCTAGTGTTTGTGTATTGGCACTAAAAGGCAAGGTAAAAAAGATACACCAAATAATTACAAATACTATTCTTTTTGGCAAAATCATCAATTTTAAAATTGGTTATCAACCAAATTTACAAAAAAAAACATCACGTACACATCTTCAATAAACCATTAAAAACAAGCTATTTAAACAACATCACATTACAAATCAATAGGCAAAAAGGTACATTCTGTAAAGTTTTTACCTTTTTGCCCTTCGTTTTTTTTAAAATCTGCCAAATTAGTAAAACAACAATATGCTACCCGGGCAGCACCATTTAAAAATTCGAAAACAATGAAAAATTTTTTTTTATGGGCTGTAGCAATTTCAGCTTTATGTAGTTCATGCGAAAATGCCGATGAACAATTAGTAGAAAACAACAATTCGTTACGCACAAAAACAACTGTACAATCACGTACGGTTAACGCCTTTATTGTATATACAAATGTAGTAAACAGTTTTATATACAATTACAACGAAACACATGACACTAATTTAATACGCTATCAAAACCATGTAAACAATATAGTACCAAGTGGTAGTGGTACAGAAGTTATTGATTTTACCCAATTATATGTACTTGAAAACGCTAACAACAGTATAATTGAACAATTTAACTATACTACAGAAACTAAAACTGCCATTATTGCCATACTTAACAACACTTTTACTACAGATATGTTGGCAACAATAACCAATTCGCAAGAGTATGATTTAGTGAATACTTTATATGCAATTCAACAGGAAGGAAATGGTAATAACGATGATTATTGGAAACAAAAAAGATCCATAGCTTTTGCGTATGGTGCGCAATACAATCTTACAAAAGCCATTCTATATGCAGGTGCTGTAGATTTAAAAAAGCACACGTTTTAAACATGTACTAAAAGTTGTTTTTTCTCATACAAACTTGGTACAACAGCATTTAAACGTTGTTTTCGAAGGTCGGTAGTCCGGAATACCGGTTTTCGAAACAATATAAAAGCAGGCAACTAACAAAACTCAAAATAGTTAAAACAATTTAAAACCTTTTAAAACTTTAAAACATGGCAATTAAATACAAATTAATAGAAAAAGGCGAGCCAGGCGTTGTAGGCGGCGGCACCAAAAAATGGTATGCGAATATTGTTACCGATGGCGAACAAACCATAGACGATTTGGTAAAAGCAATTGAAAAATTTAGTGCCTTAAGCGAAGCCGATATACGCGGAGTAATTATCGCTTTAGAAAACGTAATGCAAGAAGCACTTGCCAACAGCAAAATTGTTCGTTTAGATAAAATAGGCTCGCTGTACCCATCGCTTTCAAGTGAAGGCACTGCAACTGCCGAACAGTTTAATGCCCAAAAACACATTAAAGCAGTAAAAGCAAACTACCGTCCAGGCAAACGCATTTCCGATACCCTAAATGCCGCTACCCTGCAGCGCGTTAAATAGTACTTTATAAACACCTATGTAGTTTTTTTATAAACCACGCGTGGTTTTAGTTAGTTACACGCGTGGTTTTATTAATTATTACACGTGGTTTACTGCTAAACCACACGTGGTTTTTTTTAAACAACTGGTTAAACCAAAGCATTACGTTGGATATTTAATTATGAAGTGTAGATGTATATGCTTTTGGTAAATATCAAAAAACGTAGCCTTACAATGCAAAATACTTAAGACAAATATTAACTCAATTACTTTAATTATGAAGAAAGATTCCTTTCTGCCCCTTATTAGGGGAATGGGCATTATACTGATGTTCCTGCTGTCTTTAGGTATAAAGGCACAAACACCTAATACAGCTGTACTTACCTGGGATCAACAGGTGGGCTGTATAACTTATGATGATGACCCGCAGGATATGCTTGCTGGCGAACAGTATCCTCCTTATACAGGGATTAACTTATCCGAAAATATTTTAGACGGAAGTTGCATTCGCTTTTGTGAAAAATCAAGAGTTACTTTTTCATTAAACGCATCAAATGTTGCGCATGTTGATTGGACTATTTCTGGTGGCGATTTAGATACTGCAACAAATAGCCAAGCTTCTGTTAGTTGGGGCGAAAAAGGAAACGGTAGTATTACCGTTACCATTGTTTACAATGACAACACCGTTAGTACACGCACCTTTTGCGTAGAAAAAATCATCCTACCAAATTCTTTTTTTCAAGTTAAAGGGCCTAATCCTAATCAAACATCATTTGTAGTAAACTCAAACATCAATTTTAAAAACCTTTCAACTGCAAATGGGGGTACTTCTCTAGTTTCGTATGTATGGGATTTTGGTGATGGACAACTTTCAACTGCTTTTGAGCCCGTACATCAATATACTGCACCGGGTAATTATCAGGTGAGACTAACAGTTGCTAACAGCTGTAACTGTACTACAGTTTATTATAAAACACTGTCTATAGATGATCCTCAACCAGGTTGTCCGCGCCCTATTCTTTCATGTATAAGTATGACGTGTGAAGGTAATATAGAAAATTATAGCGTTAACGATCCTTCTGGTGGTACATGGTCGGTTAGTGGCGGAACCATTTTAGGCAGTAATACTGCACCAAATATAGACGTTCGTTGGGATAATATTGATCCTAATACGGGTATGGGGTATTTAACGTATCAATCTAACTGTCATTCTTCTTATTATATATATGAACAAATCCCGGTTATTATAAGTCGAGCAAATATATTAGGTCCGGCTGTGTTTTGCGAAGGTGACCAGCAATTATATACGCTGCCCCAATGGCCAACTACAGAGTTTGAATGGGCGCTTGACGGTGTTTCTGCAGATGATCCTAGTAATAAATTTTTAACGCATACTGCAAATAGAAACGAAATATTAGTGGGCAGTTTGCCGGCAGGTACCTATCAATTAACGGCTAAATACCGCAATACTTTATTACTGGCAGACAATTGCCGTGGTGAAGCACAATTTACAATAACCGTTAACGAAAAACCAGTAATACAAACCAACGACCCTTTAGTGTTTTGCGTAGCACAAACAGTAAATTTTAATGCTGCCTCTGGAAATCCGGTTAATTGGGAGATTTACTTAGGTAGTAATCTGGTACATACAGATCAGGCAGCTACAACTTCGTTTGACTTTGCCGAGGCAGGTACTTATGTAGTAACCGCTGAAATCAACGGCTGCATTGGCGATCCGGTACTTGTAGAAGCTTTATCTATACCCGAGATTACAGGTACTATTACGGGGACACAAACCGTTTGCTTAAACGTGCCTTACACATACACCATTAACGAAAACGATCCAGCGGCTATTTACTCGTGGTCTGTTTCGGGCGGCACTATCATTGGTAGCAATGGCGGATCGCAGGTAGATGTGTTTTTTACAGCACCAAATGGCACGGTAACCGTAGAAAAACAATATTTGCGTAAGGGCGTAATCTGTACCTCGCCAAGCGTTAGCTATTCTGTAACGGAATTGGTATTAAACCCGGCTATTGTAAACAATAATGGTACATCTCCGTTTTGCCCAAGCAGCACTTATACATTTACGGCAGACCTTAACGGGGTAGTACCCGACCATATAGCGTGGGAACTTACCCCTCCTAATTTTGGAAATATCATTGCCGGTGTAAACAGTAACACCGTTACGTTAACTTTAAACGAAGTAAGTAACAACAACACTGCTGGCGTGCTAACACTTACCGTTACCAAATGTGGTGTAGAAGAGATAAGAACCATTAATATTTATTTAAACCCTAAAGTTAACCTAACTATTGGTGCTATTGATGCTATTTGCCCTAGCGACCCTATTGTTGTAAACGTAACTATGAACACCACAGTACCCAACAACCCGGGCACCTATTGGGCATTTGAGTACAATGGAGTACAAGGTACAACAGAGCCTTACGTATCAGGTGCTACTAATTATACATTTACCATACCCCAACTGTTCCCAACAGGTACCAATGCGGTAGCAGGTGTGTTGGCGGTTAAATTAGTTAACCCGTATGGCTGTACAATGAAGGTAGCGGCCTATAAAAGCGTTACCATACTGCCTAAAACTTCGGTAGAAATTTACCAGGTTGCCGGGGGTACACGTCTTTGTTTACCATCATCAGATACAGAACCAATAAAACTTAAATCAACTGTTTCTACAGGGGTAACGGCAGACGGAGTTTATACATGGTATCATGATGATGGTATTATTACTAGTAATTTGAATTATTTAAGTACTAATTCAGAATTAAATTTTGATAGCAATAATTTTCCGGGAGAAGGCAATTACTACGTACAAGTAACCGATATCAACGGCTGTATCATCACCTCAAACAGCATCAATATTTTTGGCTGTTCGGGTGGTGGAGATCCAGGTAACCCAGGCGACGGCAGCCATTGCAACCTTGGTTTTAGCACTACACCAACCCTAACCTATAATTGGATAAGCTGCGATAAAGTTGAAGTAACCGCAAGTTACAGTCAACCTGCAAATATTGACCACGTAAACTGGTCACAATCACAGCCAGGGATTACTTTAGAAACATCTCCTGTACCCACTAATTTTAAAGCAACCTATAAAATAACCCGTGCAGGTATTCACAACATTCATGTAACGGCTTACTATGACGATTGTGACCATGGGTTCTCAAGAGATATAAAAGTTGAAAGAAATTACGAGCCTATACTACGCTATGCCGTAACCTGTGGTGCCAATGGCAACTATACCATAGCACTTAAAAACAACACCAAGTTGTTTGACCGTTCTGTTAATGCTAACAACATTGAATATTTTGATATTTCTAGCGGTATCCCTGTTTCGGTAGGCACAGGGCAAACAGTTACGCTTAACAAAACAGCGGGTACTTATACATACAGAATGGTTTTAAGTGGTACTACCCCAACCAATATATCTGTTTGCCAGCCCGAAGTGACGATTGTAATCGACAATCCGCCAAGTACCAACGTGGTTACGCCTGCGCAAAATAGTACCTATTGTGCCGAAGAACCTATCTTGGTGAGCATACCCGGTGGGTATAACAACAATTACCGTTACGAATGGCATTTTAACGGCACTCAATATGTAGCAACAGCGGCAAGCAGTTACATCAACATAACCGATTCGGGAACGCATACTATTACCTTAAAAATCATTAACAATCATGGCTGTGAGTTTGTATCTGCACCTATAAGCGTAACGATTAACAAAGCAGCATTTGATGGTGGGATTGATCCGGCTGATCCGGACTTTTGTGAAACCGATGCCCTACCATTGAAATATGAACTATCAAATCCGGTGAGCCCATCAAACCCGGCACCCACTTCTATCACCTGGATGCGCGACGATCAGGTGGTACATACAGGCACCACCTATCTGCCTACCCAAAGTGGCAGCTACTGGGCGGTACTAACCGATGCCAACGGCTGTAAAGACTATAGCTTGGTGAAATCACCCGTGCTCTACACATTGCGCAAACCGCCGTTTGCAAGTGTTAATGGCAACACCAACGTGTGTTATGGCGAAAGTACCACCTTGGTGGGTATTTATACCGATCCAACTGCGCAACACCGTTGGACATTGAACGGCAACCCGATTGCAGGGCCTCTAGGTAATTGGGTAAGCGGTGCAAATAATTTAGATATTACGCATAATGGCACCACCCCGGGCACTTATACCTATGCCTTTGAAACCCGTCGCAGCTCTGGCGATACCGATTGTATCGGCAAGTTTGAAGCAGTGGTGGTGGTGCATCCACCAGTAGATCCGTTGTTTATAGATATATCGTTTACATGTTTTCTAAATCCACCAGTACAGCGTTATATCACGTTAACAGCTATGGGGGGGGCACCTGGTGGCGCCTATAGTTGGAGTAATGGGAAGAATACAGCAAGCATTACAGTCTTCGATGGGGGCGTATATACCCTTACCTACACTGCGCCAAACGGCTGTACTGCAACAAGCACTGTGAATATTCCAAAATATCCAGACAATGTATTGTGGGTAGTACCAAAAGGTTGTTATCAAATTTGTAGCAGTAGTAATGCGTACTTGTTAGGACCTTTAGGAAACTATGAATGGTACCAGTGGTTTAAAAATAGCGCTATCTATTTACAGGGTAGCAATATAATTCCACCGATATATGTAACACAATCAGGTAGTTATCGTTTAAGGATTTTTCAAAACGGTTGTTGGTATTATTCCGATGCTCCGCAAATCACCGTACTTGCTTGCCGTCCGGGAGCAAGTTCTGGCACAGGTTCAAACTCAGCTACAGAAACCCCAACTATTAGTGCACCTAACGCTACAGTAGTTAACAATACAACAAGTTTTATGTTGTTACCCAACCCTGCGGTTGATGTAGCCACGGTACAATACGACACCGGCACTCAAAACGCCACTGCTGTAACAGTGTACAACCTGAATGGCGCACAAGTATTACAACAGCAACTCAACGGCACCAAAGGGGAAGTGCAGTTAAACGTAAGTCAGTTAGCAGCAGGCACCTATATGGTACGCCTACAAGCAGGCAATACCGTACTGGCACAACAAAAATTAATTAAAAAGTAAGCTATATGGTCTTAGAGTCATAAAGTCAAACGACTTACGGTCACTGAGCCTGAGGTCACTGAGCCTGTCGAAGTGCCGAAGTGCCCAAGCACAAACCATAAGCAAACTCCAACGGTGTTTAAAACACTGTTGGAGTTATTTTACTTTATTTTTAGTATTTTTATATGTCACTTCGAGCGAAGTCGAGAAGTCAGTACAACAAAAACAAATTACCAAACCCAAAAATAAACCAACCTAAAACAAAAGAAATAACCAAAACCAAATAACGATACAGTTTTTCATCCCAAGGCAACGAGGGATCTCAACAACTCAACAGATCAACGATTAAACAATATAACTATGAAAAATAAACTACAACAACACACAGTTTGTCATGCTGAACTTGATTCAGCATCTCATCCGACTTGTCACTCCGAAGGAGTCTCAATAAACAAAACACCTACTTTCCAAATTTCCAAATTCTCTAATTTTAAAATATTCTCTTTCCTCTTTATTCTTTCCTCTTTATTCTCCACCGCCCAACCCTACCAATGGCAATGGGCAATCAAAGGAGGCAGTAGCGGCGCAGGCGTGTCTAGTGGGGGGTGGCACATTTATGCAGAGCAAATTTATGATATTGCCATAGACAACAACAACAATTACTATTTTGTTGCCAGCATAGCCGGTAGCAACCCACAATTAAACGGGCAATCGGTAATAGTATATAACAACATCGCTACCAACAACGATATCTTTTTATTTTCAACCACCTGCGATGGACAAGTGCGCTGGAGTCAGGCAATTGGGGGGGGGGCAGCTTTTGATAGAGCTTTTAAAATAGCATTAGACAGCAATAACAATATATATGTAGGGGCAAGTGTAATGCATGGTTCTGTTAATTATCCGGTACATTTCAGCACTACCGAAGCCCTACCCGGACCCCCTGCTACACCCACTACCGTAAGTGATTATTATAAAACTACCTTTTTGGCAAAATACGATACCAACGGGCAGTTTATATGGAAACGGGCCTTACAGGGAGATGTATCAGATGTAACAGATGATTCATCATTAAGCGATATTGTAATCGACAGTAACGATAACATACATTTTATAGTAGGGCTGTTATACGGTACCCATTTAAACAACACCGTAACGGTACCCTCGCAATATAATGCACTAGACAAGTTAAAATATTATTTGGTGCGTTACAACAGCAGCGGGCAGTTGTTGGGTAGTATGGCATTGCCTTTAGATTATGGTTCTCAATTGGTAGATTCTTATAGTAGCTTTAGGTTAGACGAAACTAATAATCGCTATTATATTGCAGGGTTTCGTTCAGAAGGTGGTTTCAATACCCCTATTCCATTAAGTTATGGTGGTACGGCATTTACCAAAGTTTCGTATATATTGGCAATAAATGCGAGTAACGGCAATGAAATCTGGCGCCGTGAAATCGATGGTTCTTTAGACGGTAACAGTATAAATGATTTGGTATTAGATAACGCCAACGGCGACATTTATATAGGCGGTAAAATAAACAGAAAAAGCGGTACCGTTATAAAAATAATTAATTCTAAAAATCCAACTCTAAACCCGTATAGTTTTAGTCTTTCAGTAAATGGCAACATGCCTTTTATTGCCAAGTTAAACAGCAGCGGTACGGTGCAATGGGCACGCACACCCAGTGGTTATAACCTCCCCACAGCAGACACCAGACAATACTACGGTTATGGCTTAGCATTGCGTAATAATGCCAACGAAGTGGCATTTGCTACTATGGGCAGCAATACCATTTGGGACGGCTTTAGTATCAACCGCCCACAAGGTCACGAAAGCGACCCGCTACTCATGCGTTTTAACAAACAAACGGGTGCGGTAATTGGTATGCACGATATTCAAGGTAGTACAGGTAACAACCACCTGCTCACAGCCGTAGCTGTAGATAACGACGGCAACTATGTAGTAGGCGGTGGCTATCAAGGCAGTTTGTTTACAAGTGGTAGCACTGTAAATACGTTAGGTAGTATTGGTTATTATGATTTTTTTGTAGCAAAGCTTGGAGCAAGTACCTGCGGTACAGCAGTAAGCACCGATAAGTTTAACAACATAAAGGTAAACTTGTACCCTAACCCAACTACCGATATTGTAAATATAGAAACCCCAGAAACCCTACAAAACTATGAGGTGTACAACGTATTGGGGCAGCAAATACAACAAGGCAACTTTAACAGTAATAACCAAATAAACCTACACGGTGCCACAGCCGGTACGTATTTTATAAAAGTTACCACTACCCAAGGCAGCACCGCTACAGTAAAGGTTGTTAAGAAGTAGGTTTTATTGTTAAAAAGTGAAATGGTTATAAAGTTATAATATGTAAATAAACAAACTCCGATAGTGTTTCAAGACTTTCGGAGTTATTCTGCTTTTAACACCTTTTTTATTATTTTTATACTATTCCTTGTCATCCCGAGGCAACGAGGGATCTCAACAATTAAACAAATCAACGATTCAACAACATACATAACTATGAAAAATAAACTACACACCATGCTTGGGCACTTCGGCACTTCGACAAGCTCAGTGACCGAAGCTCAGTGACCTCAGACTCAATGTGACAAACGAAACATAACATAATCAATTCATCAATTAACCAAATCATCAATTCAACAATTCAACAAATCATCAAATAAACGATTAACCCTTTCAACAAATTACACCTTCCCTTCCCATTCATTAAAAAACTGATCTAAAAAACCCAGCATATACGCATGGCGTTTTTCGGCTAAGTGTTTAGCAGTTTGGGTATTCATTAAATCTTTTAAAAGTAGTAGTTTTTCGTAAAAATGATTAATAGTTGTGCCATTATGCGCTTTATACTCTTGCTTAGTCATGTTTAATTTTGGTGGAATATCGGGGTTGTGCATGGGGGTGTTTTTAAAGCCGCCGTAATTAAATGTACGGGCAATACCAATAGCGCCAATGGCATCTAATCTATCGGCATCTTGCACAATATCCAATTCTATAGAATGAAAATTACGATTAAAATTACCGCCTTTAAACGATATGTTTTCAATAATTTTTACCACATGATTTTTAACCTCATCGTTTATATCAATAGAGGTCATAAAATCCATTGCTTTTTTAGGCCCAATAGATTCGTCGCCATTAAAAAATTTACTATCGGCAATATCATGTAACAAAGCCGCTAAAACCACAACTTGTTCATTAGCTTTTTCGGTTTTTAAAATGTGTAAAGCGTTTTTGTAAACGCGTTGAATATGAAACCAGTCGTGCCCAGCTTCGGCCCCTTCTAATTCGGCTTTTACAAATTGTATGGTTTGTTGAATGTAATTCATTTTATAATATTAACTAGTATTGAAATTTATTTAACGTTCAAAGAAACAAAGGTTGAGAATAAAAAATTAAAAAAGCCGATATTACTATCGGCTTGTTGATTTATTTAATAATTGCAGGTGTAACCCATTTAAAAACATGTGATTCATCGGCAATTTTCATACGATCGGCTAATTTAGCCATACGATCGGGTAATTTCATCAAATAATCGCGTGCTTTTTCTGCTTCGTCGGTTAAATTATTTATTTTATCGATTTCCCAACGCTTAATTAATTTGTTTAAGATATCTACATAATCCATAGAGGTGTACACGCCAATGCGCTGAGCCGATTCTGAAAAATGGTGAAAAGCATCGCCTATTGCCCCACCCGATTCGCGAATTAAGTTTGCAGGCATTGTAATTTTTTTCTTCATCATGTAATGAAAAGCATTCATCATTTCCGAAGGATCTACTTGAAAAATACGTTCCACAAATTCAGAATAAGCATGGTGATGGCGCATTTCATCGCCAGCAATTAATTTACAAATTTTAGAAAGCTTATGGTCGCCAAATTTTTTAGCCATTTGTGCCACGCGGTTGTGCGATACGTAAGTTGCTAGTTCTTGAAAACTGGTAAATACAAAGTTTTTATACGGATCGCGGTCGGTACCTGGATCAAACCCATCGTTAATTAAATGGTGTGTTGTAATTTCAACTTCGCGCATGTTCACGCGGCCCGATAAATATAAATATTTATTTAATAAATCACCGTGACGGTTTTCTTCGCCTGTCCAGTGGCGTATCCATTTAGCCCATCCGTTTCCATCTCCGTTTTCACCGCCGCGTTGGTCAACTCCGTCCACATCTAACAACCACGACTCGTAAGTTGGTAAAGCTTCTTCGGTAATGGTATCGCCTACTAAAACCACCCAAAAATCGTAAGGTAATTCTTTAGCGTATGCTTGTAATTCTTTAACTTCTTCAAGAAAATTTTCGTTTTGTGAATCGGGTAACATATCTGAAGGTTGCCAGATTTTTTCTACAGGAATTAAATAATTCTGTACAAAAGAATCGATGTTCTTTTCTAAGAACTGCATTACTTCTAACCGAACATTTTGAATTGACATTTGTTTACTATTTTATACAACTATTGTTGCGTTATTTTATATCAGAAATTATGGTTTCTGTTGTTTTATTAAACAGCGTTTCAAAATCACAATCGGATACTTTAATAGCATCGTGTACTTGTAATTTTATAGCGCTTGCTAAGCCCATTGGAAACATGCCAAAGCGGAACATTTTCCATGAATTGTTTATGGTTAAAGGCACTACATAGGCATCGGGTGCAAATTTACAAAGCATTTTCACGCCGTTTTCTGAAAAACGTTTAGGTTTTCCGTTTTTAGAACGTGTTCCTTCTGGAAAAATCACAGCGGCACGCTTGTACTTTTGTATGTATTGTCCTAAGCCCTTTATTGCGGGAAGTGCTTGCTTTGGATCGTTTCGGTCAATTAAAACCGATCCACCGTGTTTTAAATTAAACGAAACACTTGGTATGCCTTTTCCTAATTCTTTTTTACTTACAAATTTAGGATGTGTTGCTCTTAAAAACCAAATGATTGATACAATATCAAACATTGACTGATGATTTGCAACATAAATAATTGGTTGGTTTAAGGGTAGCTTTTCACGCCCTTGCACGTTAAATGTTGTTCCTAATATATTTGCACTGCGCATTAAACACCATTGCAACAAATCAACACTTGTTTTATGTGCCTGATAACCAAATAATTTTAAGCACACCCATTGTATAGGGTGAAACAACAACAAACTAAAACTTAATAATAAATAATATATGATACTTAACGGATAAGAAATAATTTTGTGCACTTTATACAATTTATGTTCAAATATACAACAAAAAAAAAATCTACCGAAATTCAGTAGATTTTTGTGTATATAAAACTAATAATTAACAATGTTCGTTATAAGCTTCTTTTAAATTTTCTGCAATAATTTCAGCAGGATTTCCTTCAATATGGTGGCGTTCTAACATATGCACTAATTCGCCGTTTTTAAACAATGCCATTGATGGTGATGATGGTGGAAAAGGAAACATTTTTTCACGCGCTGCGTCAACTGCTTCTTTATGAACACCTGCAAAAACAGTAACAATGTTTGCAGGTTTTTTAGTGTTGCTTAAACTCATAACTGCTCCCGGACGTGCGTTACGTGCTGCACAACCACAAACCGAATTTACTACTACTAATGTAGTACCTTCTTGTGCCAATGCGTTTGTTACTTCGTTTGCTGTATATAATGCTTCAAAACCTGCCGAAGTTAATTCTTCTTGCATTGGTTTTACTATTTCTTCTGGATACATAATTTTGTATTTTAAAATTTTTCACAAATTTAATGAATTTAAACTATATATAAATAGGAAGAAAACTTAAAGAAATGTTATTTGTTTTATAAAGAACAAATTCTGATTTAATACATTTGTTTAAAACATAGAACATGATTTTACCAGCATACTTACAGAAAGGCGATACGGTTGGCATACTTTGTACCGCCAGAAGTTTTTCACGCGATGCGGCTGCAAACGCAGTTGCTCTTTTAGAAGAATGGGGGTTGCAAGTTGAATTTGGCGCAACTATAGATGTTAACGTAAACCAATTAGGCGGCACCGATTTGCTGCGTACCAACGATTTACAACAAATGTTAAACAACCCCAATATTAAAGCCATTTGGGTGGCGCGCGGTGGTTATGGTACGGTTAGAATTATTGATGCTATTGATTTTACTGCTTTTTTAAAAAATCCAAAATGGATTATTGGCTTTAGTGATATTACCGTTTTACATAGCCATATTCACAATTTAGGAGTAACTACCATACATGCCATTATGCCCTTTTCGGTACCAAATGCGTTAGAAACTGCTAAAGAAACTTTAAAAAACGCCCTTTTTAACACTCCTTACCAATTTACAATCCCAACTAACGCAAGTAATAAAATGGGGACTGCTAAAGGCGAATTGGTTGGTGGTAACTTATCTATTATTTACAGTTTATTGGGTTCAAAATCGACAATAAACACAAAAGGTAAAATTTTATTTTTAGAAGATTTAGACGAATATTTGTATCATATAGATAGAATGTTTTACAACTTAAAACGCAATGGTTATTTTGATGATTTAAATGGATTGATTATTGGTGGAATGACCGATATGCACGACAACCAAATACCTTTTGGCTATGACGTGAAACAAATTATATTAGCACTGTGTAAAGAATACCACTTTCCTATTTGTTTTGATTTTCCGGCTGGTCATATCCCTGATAATCGCGCATTAAAATTAGGTACTAACGTAACTTTAGATATCAATGCAACCACCACAACTTTAACCTATGATTAATGGCACAACACAACGACATTGGTAAAGCAGGTGAAAACTTAGCTAAAACGTATTTGGTTAAAAATGGATATACCATTTTAGAAACAAATTACCGTTACAAAAAAGCCGAAATTGATATTATTGCCACCAAAGAAAATATATTGGCAATTATTGAAGTAAAAACAAGAACATCAACTGCATTTGGCGAACCTGAAAGCTTTGTAAACAATAAGAAAATAAAGCTTATTTTAGAAGCTACAAACGCTTTTATTGAAAGTAAAAATTTAGATTACGAAGTTAGTTTAGATATTATATCGATACTTATTGGCGCAGAAACCGAAATTAACCATATAACAAACGCCTATTACTTTTTTTAAAATTTTTGTTAATATAAGCGCTGTTTAAAGGATAAAAGAAAACATTTTTGTACTTTTAAATAAAAAAGTATGAATTCTTTTAGAACAGAAACAGACTTATTGGGCGATTTACAAGTACCTAAAAAAGCCTATTACGGCGTACAAACGCAACGCGCCATTAACAACTTTAAAATATCAAACTACAAATTAAACCACTACCCTGTTTTTATAAAATCGTTAGCATTAGTAAAATTAGCTGCTGTTGAAACCAATTTTCAATTAGGATTAATTAACAGTACGTTGAAAGATGCCATTTCATTTGCTTGCAATACACTTTTAAATGAACAACATTTAACCGAGTTTCCTATTGATATGATTCAGGGCGGCGCAGGAACATCGGTAAACATGAATGCAAATGAAGTTATTGCCAACATTGCTTTAGAACACATGGGACATGAAAAAGGCACTTATCAATTTTGTTCGCCTAACGATCATGTAAACCTTTCGCAATCAACAAACGATGCCTACCCCACTGCTTTAAAACTAGCTTTATTTCAATCATCTAAACAAATTACTGATTCGCTTGAAAAACTTTTTTTTAGTTTAGATCGCAAAGCAAAAGAATTTGAAAACGTTATAAAAATGGGGCGCACCCAATTGCAAGATGCTGTGCCTATGACCTTAGGACAAGAATTTGAAGCTTTTGCCATTACTCTTAAAAAAGAAATTCCATTTATTCAAAGTCAAGCCTATCAATTTTTAGAAATAAACATGGGGGCAACTGCCATTGGCACAGGTTTAAACGCACCAAAAGGATACGCACAATTATGTGCCGAAAAATTAGCCACTTTTCTTAACGAACCCGTTAAAATGGCCGAAAACTTGGTTGAAGCTACATCAGACACCAGTAGTTTTATAGCTTATGCAGGAGCTTTAAAAAAATTAGCCATTAAACTTTCTAAAGTTTGTAACGATTTGCGCTTGCTGGCATCGGGGCCCCGTACAGGATTGTTCGAAATTAACTTACCCGCTAAACAACCTGGCTCGTCTATAATGCCTGGAAAAGTAAATCCAGTAATACCCGAAGTAGTAAATCAGGTGTGTTTTAAAGTTATTGGCAACGAAACAACCGTATGCTTAGCAGCCGAAGCAGGTCAATTACAATTAAACGTAATGGAACCTATTATTGCATTAACGCTATTTGAATCGATTGAAATTTTAACCAATGCCATTGAAACATTGCGTGTAGAATGTATTGAAGGAATTACAGCCAACACCGAACATTTAAAAGCCGAAGTGCAAAACAGCATAGGTATTGTAACTGCTTTAAACCCAATAATTGGTTATAAAAACAGTACTAAAATTGCCAAACAAGCGTTAGAAGAAAACCGCAGTGTGTACGATTTAATTTTAGAACAAAACATACTTACCAAAGAAGAATTAGATCGCTATTTAGATCCTAAAAATATGTTGAATTCACATTAATAAACAAAAAAACCAGAATTTTTACATTCTGGTTTTTTTGTTTAGAAAGAATATCCAACTTTTAAATTTAACGCTGTATTTTTATCTATATAAGCTGTTTTAAAAGCAAAATCATAATCTACTTCTAGTAAAAATTTGTTATATAGTTTAACACCAACTCCTGAATTAAACCCTCCGCTGTATCTTTCTAAAACAATAAGATTTAAACGCCATGAATCTACTGGTGACTCGATTTTTCCTTTTATAGGATTGTTTATTGCAAAACCAAACTTAGCAAAAGGCTGTACCTTTTTGGTAGACATAAAATACTTTTTAACACCTAATGTAACAAATATTGATTGATAATCTACCTTATGATTCCAGTTGTATCTTTCATACGGTTCAACAAAATTCTCTTTAAAAGAATGTAACTTAGCACTCACATAAAATCCTACAGGGTTTTTAACATTGCGATTATACAAACATTCAATTTCAGGCATTATTGTTAACCCTTGATGTGTTTTTGCAGGTAAATCGGATAAAAAAGAAATATCCATGGTATGCATTGAATAACCTGCGTATAAATTAAAAATTACTTGTCCTTTCTTTTCTCTTTTAAATGAAATTCCGTTTGCTTCTTTAAAATAATCTTCTAGGTCATCAGCTCTGTATTTTAAATAAGTGTATCGATCAAAACTAGTATATTTTTCATTTTTAACTTCTCTCCACAGCTGCTTTTTAAATTCGCTATTTTCAATAATGGTAGTTCTTTGCGTTACATATTTTTTATATAACAATGGAACTAAATCACCATTCAAATTTTGATATAAAAAAGTAGAAACACCATTTTTTTTGTAACGATACAACTTAAAATCACCATCTACGAGTAGTTCTACAAAATCATATGCATTTACTAAATTAAACTCTCTTTCTGAATTTAAATTTTGAATTTCAAAACGTATTGTAGGGTCGAATTTAAATTGTTTTTTTTCAAGAAGTAAAACTCCGTATTTAAGTTCTTTAACAGTGTTGGTTTGAATTTTAGTTTCACCGTTTTCATTTTTAAAGTAAAACTCAGAAGGAAAAACATTTGGGTTAATTTCTGAAATTTCACCTATAAATTTAGTACCAGAATTATCAATATAAAATCCTGATTCAAATTTTGACTGTGCAAATACGCTTACACAAGCAAACATGTTTAAAATAATAAAGAAATTTTTCATAAATATGTATTTGTATTAATCTTCTTGGTTTAACGCGTTCCAACCGCGCGCTTTTAATGGTAGCTTAGTGTTTTCGCGTGTTATTAAATGCATTCCTTCTTGTTGGGCAGTCATGTGACCAATTACGGTAAAGTTCGGATTTCCTTTAATTTTATCAAAATCGGTCATTGCAATAGTAAAAAGCAACTCATAATCTTCGCCGCAGTTAATAGCAATGGTTGTACTATCTAAATTAAATTCTTCACAAACATTAATAAATTGTGGATCTAAAGGTAGCTTTTCTTCGTACAAATTACAACCTACGTTTGATGCTTTACAGATATGCATAATTTCTGAAGAAATGCCATCGGACACATCAATCATGGCTGTTGGTTGCACGTTTAATTTTGCCAACAAATCTTTCACATCGGTACGCGCTTCAGGTTTTAACTGGCGTTCAACTATGTAGGAGTAATTTTCTAAATCGGGCTGATTATTTGGATTCACCAAAAACACTTGCTTTTCGCGCTCTAATACCTGCAAGCCCATATAAGCCGATCCTATATCGCCGGTAACTACCAACAAATCGTTTTCATTTGCACCCGAACGGTACGCAATTTCGGATTTGTTTGCTTCGCCTAAAGCAGTAACACTAATAAGTAAACCTGTTGTACTTGATGTGGTATCGCCACCAATTAAATCAACTTTATAAAATTGGCAAGCCAAGCGAATACCCTCGTACAATTCTTCGATTGCTTCTAACGGAAAACGATTAGAAACAGCAATAGAAACCGTGATTTGAGTTGGAGTGGCATTCATAGCACATACGTCTGATATATTTACTACTACTGCTTTATAACCTAAATGTTTCAATGGCATGTAACTTAAATCAAAATGCACGCCTTCTACCAAAAAATCAGTAGTTACAAGCGTTTTTTTCGATTTAAAATCTAACACAGCGGCATCGTCGCCAATTGCTTTTATGGTTGATTGCTGTTGAATTGTAAAGTTTTGGGTAATATGATTAATTAAACCAAATTCTCCTAACTGAGCTAACGCGGTTTTGTTTTGATCTTTGTTTTCTAACATATTTCTAAAATAAGTAAAGACGGGGTTTAATCCGTCTTCAAAATTTATTGTTTAACAGAATCTACCGTTTGTTTAGTAGAATCTTGCATCATTTCAGCTTCCTTTTTCATCATTTCGGCCTCTTCTTCTTTTTGTTGTTTGTAGGCTTGTAAATAATTAGCAAAGTGTTTTTCAAAAGGTGCAATACGGCTTGTTAATGCGTTAGCGGTTTTGGTATCCTTATGCATTTTGCAATTATCAATTATGCGATAAGCGGTTTCAAAAGCAAAAATAATATCCGAAGCAAATTCTCTTTGCTCATTTAAGCGCATCGCCTTATAAAATTTTAAACTTTCTTCTGCTTTTGTAAACAATTTTGTAGCTATTGCAGCTGCCTTTTGTTTTTCGCCAAGCAAATAATACAATTCTGCAAATGGTTCTACTGTAAAATAACTTCCGTTTGCATCGTTAGGAATGTATTGTTCAATTGGGAAATTTTTCATAGCCAAATCAACTATAGTTTTGGCTTTATCCATTTTACCTTCTTCAATTAATTGTTCAGCTAAACGCGTTAAATTAATTCTAAAATTCATTGCGTTTTTGCGTGTTTCAGGATCGTGATAAATTGCGGTACTTCCAAAATTACCCCAATACCATTTGGTAACGGTATTGTACATTTTATCGGTATCAATTGATCCTATATACAACGGATGATCAGTATACATACGTTTTGCCTTTACAGGCACTAATTGATATACCAAACCGTTTAATTGCAGGTAATCTTTCATCCACAAGAAGTCTTCATCAGTTATTGATCCTCCAGTAAAATAAACCGGTCTGTCCCAATTGTTGTTTGCAATAATATCATACATAATAATACGCATACGGTATAATGCGTTAGAATTGATATCAATTGGTATTTCAGTTACAATATCGTTTGCAAATTTTTGCGATACAATACCGTTTTTCAACACTTTTTCTTTGTTAACTGGCAAGCTTAACTTATTGGTTGGGATACGAGTAATGAATTTACCACTTTCGGTTTCCATTTTGCCTCTTTCATCATCCGATGCAATGAATTTTAAAACAGTATTTACATCAAAACGTTCATCAACAGTAGGAGTGATTGCCGCATAATATAAGTTTTCACCTGCGTATTGTTTGTGTTTAAAACGAATTTTTAATGGATCGGAATTGTATGAACGCACTTTCATTTGATCAATATACCATTCTGCTTGTAATAAAGTGGTACATACCACGCGCACATCGGTACGGTAACCTTCAACTTCTTGCAAATACCAAAGTGGGAAGGTATCGTTATCGCCAATTGTAAAAATAATGGCATTTGGTTCTAACGAATCTAAATATGCTCGACCTAAAGCCAAAGCAGTATATTTTTCAGAACGGTCGTGGTCGTCCCAATTTTCCTTTGCCATTAATACCGGTGATGCTAAAAAGGTAACTCCTAAAACCAAAGGTAAGGCTACTTTTGCATTTACTTTGCTCGATAAAAATTCATATATCGCATAAACACCATAACCAACCCAAATAGCAAAAACCATGAATGAGCCTACAACTGCATAGTCGCGTTCACGAGGTTCAAAAGGGCGTTCATTCAAGAATATTTTTAAAGCAAAACTTGTAAATAAAAACAACGCTAACAGCACATAAAACGTTTTAGGGTCTTTACGGTAATGAAAAATAAACCCTAATAAACCTAAAATAAAAGGCAACATATAATATACGTTTCTACCTTTGTTTTGAAGCATATCAGAAGTTAAGTTTTCTTGTGAACCTAAACGAATTTCGTCTAAAAACTTGATGCCCGAAATCCAGTTACCGTTCATACGGTCGTTATTCCCTTGAATATCGTTTTGGCGTCCGGCAAAATTCCACATTAAATAACGTGTGTACATGTAACCAAACTGATAATTAAACATAAAACCTATATTATCGGTAAAACTTGGTTTTTCTACCGTAATATATTCACCCATTTGTTTTAAATAATAATCGTATTCGCGCATGCTGATGCGGTTTGATTGTGCTTGTGCATTTAATTGCGAAGCCATTTCAACCAATTCAGGCTCTGATGCGTATTCGGGTTTTAATGTAAAGGTCACTGGTTTTGTAAACGCCATGTAGTTTACAGCCATATCGGGTTCCCAAAGGCGCGGTAAAAAACCTTTAAAACGACTTGCATAATTAGGATCGGTATCTTTATTATCGCTTACTACAATGTATTTTCCAGTAGCTTCGTCACGTTCGTAATTTATTTTACCGTCTTTATAAGGTTTATTTTCATCTAAATCGGCACCATATTTTATGGTAAAATAAGTATCATAAAACAACGAACGTTCTCCATATTGCTTACGATTGTAATAGTCTAAAAGTTCAGCAGCATCTGATGGTTTGTTTTCGTTGATTGGAATTTGAGTATTAGAACGAATTGGCAACATTAACCAACAAGAAAATCCTATAAAGATAAACAATACCGAAAGTATGACTGTATTAGCAAAATGTTTTTGTTTTTCGCGAGTGATTTTCAACCCAAAAACAAATAAAGAAACAACAACAGCAAAAGCAATAATAGTACCCGAATTAAACGGTAAACCAATTGAATTCACAAAGAATATTTCCGATTTTCCGAAGAAAATCATAGTATATGGAAGTAAAAATCCAAAAACAACCAACAAAACCGCAACTACAACTATATTCGCAATAATAAAGTTTTTAATGGTAACTTTTGGATATTTTTTAAAGAAATACAAATAACCGATTGAAGGAATTGCTAACAATGCCATAAAATGTACACCGAACGACATACCTACTACTAAAGCAATTAATAACAACCATTTATTACCACGTGGTTCATCATAAGCATCAATCCAACGTAAACCTAACCACAATAATAACGATAGCATAAATGTAGCCATTGCATACACTTCGGTTTCTACAGCACTAAACCAAAACGTATCAGAAAAAGTAAAGGTTAGCGCACCTATTAAACAGCTACCTAAAACTGCAATTACAGTATTATTTGTAAGCTTTTCGGTACCAATTGAAACTACTTTAAGCAAAATATTAGTAGCAGACCAAAACATAAACAATACGGCAAATGCACTAGACAGCGCCGAAACCCAGTTAACCATTGCTGCAATTTTATCTGGCGAAGTTGCAAACATTGCGGCAACAGCACCTAACATTTGAAATAAAGGTGCACCTGGTGGGTGACCAACTTCAAGCTTAGCAGAAGTTGCAATGTATTCCCCTGCATCCCAAAAACTAACGGTAGGTTCTAATGTTAAAGTATAAACTGTAAGTGCAATTAAAAATGCAACCCATCCTGTTATGGCATTCCACTTTTTAAAATTGATAGTCAACATAATAGCTTTATTTTGTACTTTTTTAGTAAGAACTACAAAGAAAACGTTTTTTTTTTATTGATAGACTTTTTTATTTTTTTTTTAAAAAAATTCTACGTTTTTGTTGCACTTTTCTTTTTTTGTACTACATTTGCACTCGCAATAATTAACCAAACAAGGTTTTACAATTGCAAGTTTTATTGGTCTATGGTGTAATGGTAACACAGCTGATTTTGGTTCAGTCGTTCTAGGTTCGAGTCCTAGTAGACCAACTAATAAAACTTTTTAAATAAAAATACCATTGGTCTATGGTGTAATGGTAACACAGCTGATTTTGGTTCAGTCGTTCTAGGTTCGAGTCCTAGTAGACCAACAAAAACATCCCAACTAAGGGATGTTTTTTTTGTTTTATAAGCAAATCTTAACTTTAATTTACATAAAATCACATCAAATAATTAAAAGTTTTCGGCTAAATTTGCCAGCGTATGAAAGCGTTTAAGTTTTTTAACATAATAACCCTTTTTCTTTTTGCGTTGTTTTTATTTACGCCTACTATATCGTTTGCTTTAAATTACGATACAGACACATCTACGTCAATAATTAATGAAGAAGAATGCAACAGCAAAACAAAAACCAAAACAAACAATAACGTAAACGAAGAAGAAGAAAAAGATTTTCATTACCATTTTGTTTTTAACTACAAAAGCATTCACAAAAACACTCAAAATTTTAATCTGCATTATTGCACTTTAGACCAACGTTTTAAAAACGCATTGGCTTTTAAAATACCCTTACCACCACCCGAACATAAACTATAATTACAAACTACTTATGCATTTTACTACAAATGCAAGAATTTACATGTTTAAAAATTATAGAATTTATGAAAAAAAATATAAAGACAGAGTTGTCTGAAAATTTTGCGCCCGGATTGGTTGTATTTTTGGTTGCGTTACCCTTATGTTTAGGAATTGCATTAGCTTCAGGCGCACCACCCTTATCAGGAATTATTGGTGGAATTATTGGTGGAATTGTAATTGGATCTATTAGCAATTCAAACATATCAGTTTCTGGTCCTGCAGCTGGTTTATCGGCTATTGTACTTACTGCAATTACCGATTTAAATGCATTTGACCTATTTTTATGCGCTGGTTTTATTGCAGGAATTTTACAATTAATTTTAGGTTTTATTCGCGCAGGCAGCATATCTAATTACTTTCCAAACAATGTAATAGAAGGTATGTTAGCAGGTATTGGAATTATTATTGTTTTAAAACAAATTCCGCATGCTTTAGGTTTTGATAAAGATTACGAAGGTAATTTAACGCTATTTAAAAACGGTTTTAACCCCGCATATTTCACCGAATTGTTTAATGCTATTCACCCAGGCGCAATTGTTGTAACCTTGGTATCACTTACTATTTTATTAACTTGGGATAAAGTAGATTTCTTAAAAAGAATTAAAATGCTACCTGGTGCTTTAGTTGCAGTGGTAGTTGGTATATTACTAAATCAACTTTTTATAATTACCAATAGTAACTTAGCTATTACTGCCGAACATTTGGTAACACTACCTGTACCACAAAGCTTTGCCGAATTTAAAAACCTTGTTACATTACCAAATTTCAATGGCTTTTTAAATCCGAAGGTTTGGATTGTTGGAGCCACTATTGCTGTAGTAGCTTCAATTGAAACTTTATTATGTATAGAAGCATCAGACCGATTAGACAAAAAACGCCGCATTACCGATACCAATTTAGAACTTAAAGCACAAGGCATTGGCAACTTAGTTAGCTCATTAATAGGCGGTTTACCTATGACATCGGTTGTTGTTCGCAGTTCTGCAAACGCGAACGCAGGCGCAACATCAAAAACTTCGGCAATTATACATGGCGTACTGCTTTTAGTTTGTGTATTAACTATTCCGTTTATTTTAAACTTAATTCCGTTAGCTACTTTAGCAGCCGTTTTACTTTTAGTAGGATATAAACTAGCAAAACCTGCAACTTTTAAACATTTTTGGCACAATAGCAAGTATCAATTCATCCCATTTGTAGCAACTGTTTTAGCCGTAGTTTTTACCGATTTATTAAAAGGAGTTGGTATAGGTTTGGCTATTTCGGTAATTTACATTTTACAAGGTAATATGAAACGTGCCTATTATTTAAACCGTGAAAAACTAAATGATGCAGACGAAATAACCATAAAACTAGCTGAAGAAGTTTCGTTTTTAAACAAGGCTGCCATAAAAAAAACCTTAAAAAACATTCAATCAAATTCAAAATTAATTATTGATGCACGAGCAACATCGTATATCACTACCGATGT
This sequence comes from Myroides sp. JBRI-B21084, assembly GCF_030545015.1. Taxonomy (GTDB): domain Bacteria; phylum Bacteroidota; class Bacteroidia; order Flavobacteriales; family Flavobacteriaceae; genus Flavobacterium. The sequence continues at coordinate 2,261,391 of NZ_CP120653.1, read as the reverse complement.
TTTAGAAATGATTCAGGATTTTGCCAATGTACGCGCAAAAGAAGAAAACATACAAGTTGAATTAATTGGTTTTAAAACTACCTACCGTGATTACGAAATAGATCAAGAGTCACATATCGTAATTAACCACCGCAGAGCAATGTAAAGTAATCTAATCTTAATAAATAAAAAATGAAAGCACATACTTCAGAAACACAAGCAACAATATCACCCGAAAAAGCACTAGAAATTTTAAAAGAAGGCAACTTTCGTTTTGTAAAAAATCTAAAAGCTAACCGCGATTTATTAGCACAAGTAAACGATACCCGCGCAGGACAATGGCCTTTTGCTGTAATTTTAAGCTGTATTGATAGCCGTACATCGGCCGAATTGATTTTTGACCAAGGCTTGGGCGATATTTTTAGCATACGTATTGCCGGAAACTTTGTTAACCAAGATATTTTAGGTTCTATGGAATTTGGCTGTAACGTTGCTGGCTCTAAACTGGTTGTTGTACTTGGACACACCAAATGTGGTGCTTTAAAAGGCGGTTTAGACGCGCAAGCCATTGAAAGTTTAGGAATGGACAACTTAAACCACTTAGTTGGTCATTTTGACCCTATTATTAAAAACATTATTAAAGAAGGCGAAGAGCGTTCTTCAAACAACACCGATCTTTTAGAACGACTAAACCACCACAATGTATTAAACACCATAGAAAACATTCGCAAAGAAAGTTCTACATTAAGAAAATTAGAACAAGAAGGCAAAATAAAAATAGTTGGAGCTAACTACGATGTTGAAACTGGATTAGTTGCATTTTTATAAAACAGTCCATAATTTACTATAAAAACCAGTGATTTTTTTCACTGGTTTTTTTATTTATGTATATTAGCTTAAAACAAAAAATATCATGTGTAACGATTTAAGTACAAGTTTTAACAGAATTATTCAGGGCAATAAAGAATGGGTCGATTTTGTAAAGAACGATTCATCGGGTCGATTTCAACAATTAGCAAAAGGGCAACATCCCGAAATTTTATGGATAGGCTGCGCTGATAGCCGCGTACCTGCTAACGAAATTACAGGTACCAAACCTGGCGAAGTTTTTGTTCACAGAAACATTGCTAACGTATGTGTACATTCAGATATGAACATGCTTTCGGTATTAGATTATGCCGTTAATGTGTTAAAAGTAAAACATATTATTGTAGCAGGTCATTACGGTTGTGGTGGTGTAGCAGCATCTTTAAGTAGTTCGCAATTTGGAATCATAGACAACTGGCTGCAACACATTAAAGACGTTTACCGCATAAACGCTAACGAAATTGATGCAATTGAAGATCAACAACTTAAAACCGACCGTTTGGTTGAATTAAACGTTCAAGAACAAGTTTCAAACTTATGCCGTACTTCAATTGTACAAAACGCTTGGAAAAACGGTCAAGAATTAGCAGTACACGGTATGGTAATTAATATTGGTACAGGTGAATTAATAGACCAAAACTGTACCTTTACAAACAACAATACTTTAGGAAACGTATTTGCGTACAAATAAAAAAATCGGTTTTACAAACCGATTTTTTTATACATTTATTTACCTATTTGCATTAATTTGGTAACATATTTACCAATTACATCAAACTCTAAATTTACTTTTGTACCTAAATTATAAGTTTTAAAAAGCGTATTTTCTAAAGTATAAGGAATAATTGCCACACTAAACGTATTAACACCCGAATTTACAACTGTTAAACTGGTACCATCAACCGTGATTGATCCTTTATCAATAGTAACATGTTTCGCTTTATCACTGTACATAAAACTAAAATAAGTACTACCCCCTACCTCTTCAATTTTTATAATCTCGGCAGTTTCATCAACATGTCCTTGTACAATATGTCCGTCTAAACGCGCATTCATAGGCATTCCACGTTCTAAATTCACCACATCACCTTCGTTCCAAAAGCCAATAGTAGTAACATCAATGGTTTCTTTTATAGCAGTTACTTTATAAATATCGCCATCAATTGCAACTACCGTTAAACAAACGCCATTATGCGCCACACTTTGGTCAATTTTTAATTCATGTGTAAAAACACTTTGAATATATAGGTTAACATTTGTTTTATCGTGTGTTATTTTTTTGATAACTCCAAGAGTTTCAACAATACCAGTAAACATAAGTAGAATAATTTTACTAAATTTGTAACAAAATTAGCAATAATTAGCGCAACGCATGATTAAAAAAGACGAAAATATTATATTAGGTATTTCTATTGGCGATATGAACGGTGTTGGCCCTGAAGTTATTTTAAAAACTTTTGAAGACCAACGCATGATGGAATTTTGCACACCAGTTGTTTTTGGAAATGCCAAATTATTATCTTTTATTAAAAAGATAATTAACTGCAACACAAATATTCACGGAATTGATTCGTTAGACCAAATTCAAAAAGGAAAGTTTAACGTATTAAACATTTGGAAAGAAGGTGTAAATTTAGACTTTGGCACACTAAACGATACAGTTGGGCAATACGCTATAAAATCGTTCATGGCAGCAACCCAAGCCTTAAAAAATAACGAAATTGATGCTTTAGTAACTGCACCAATTAACAAATACAACATACAGTCTGATGAATTTAAATTCCCAGGCCACACCGATTATTTAAACCAAGAATTAGAAGGCAACGCTTTAATGTTTATGGTAAGCGATGATATTAAAATAGGTTTATTAACAGATCATGTGCCTTTACAAAACGTATCGCAACATTTAACACCTGAATTAATTAAACAAAAAATTCGCACCATAAACCAATCGTTAATACAAGATTTTAATGTAATAAAACCGCGTATTGCATTATTAGGTTTAAATCCGCACAGTGGCGATAACGGCATTATTGGTACCGAAGAACAAACATTTATCAACAACACCGTTAAAGAATTGTTCGACGAAAATATTATTGTTTACGGACCCTACTCTGCCGATGCTTTTTTTGGATCAGAACAACACACAAATTTTAATGCAGTAGTTGCTTGTTACCACGACCAAGGATTAATACCTTTTAAAACATTAACTTTTGGCACAGGTGTAAACTACACTGCAGGTTTAAACAAAATACGTACATCGCCAGATCACGGCACCGCTTATGACATTGCAGGCAAAGGCATTGCCGATTTTACATCGTTTAAAAACGCAGTGTACACCGCTTTAGATATTTACAAAAATAAAAACGAGTATTTGCAAAGCACAGCTAACCCTTTAAAGGTTTCAAATGTTTAATAACAAAAAAAACAATTTAACTGTTTGTAATTAAATTATTTTTATATCTTTGCACGCTCAAATAGATGGTTATGATAAGTGAAAAAGATTTTTTAATTCAGTTTTCTGGGTTAAAACTAGGAACACATCAATTTGAATATACTATTGAAAACGATTTTTTCAATCTATTCAATTACAGTGAATTTAACAGCACTAACATACAGGTAACTGTAAACTTGTTAAAAAAACAAACCATGTTAGAGCTTGATTTTTCACACAAAGGCACCGTAAATGTACCGTGCGATGTTACCAACGAAGATTTTGATTTACCTATAGAAGGCACATTGAAACTTTTAGTAAAATTTGGAAACGAATTTAATAATGAGAACGACGAGTTATTAATTTTACCTTTTGGCGAATTCCAATTTAGTGTAGCACAATACATTTATGAAATGATTGCTCTATCGGTTCCGTACAAACGCGTACACCCCGACATTGCAGCAGACTATGAAGAAGAATTTGAAGACGATTTAGATTTTTTAGACAGCGATGATCTAGAAATGATAAACGAAGATGATTTTTTAGAAGAAGAAACAAACGAAACCGAAGAAAATTCGGACAATAATAAAGAAATTGACCCACGCTGGGATAAATTAAAACAACTATTAACGGATAAATAATATTGTAAGATGGCACATCCTAAAAGAAAAACCTCGAAAACAAGAAGAGATAAAAGAAGAACACACTACAAAGCTGTAGCACCAACAATTGGTACTTGCGCAGTTACTGGTGAAGCACACTTAATGCACAGAGCTTACTGGCATGAAGGAAAATTATATTACAGAGGTCAAGTTTTAGTAGACAAAACAGAAGCTGTAGCTTAATTTATAAAAAATTAAAAGCTCTCGCAATGCGAGAGCTTTTTAGTTTAACATCATTACAAATTACACCCAAAACAGCATTTTTTGACTAAAAACAATGCTATTTGCTATTTTTTTTGTAATTTTCACCACTTTTTCAACTTTTTTGAACATTAAGTTAGTCCCTTATGACAAAGATTACAGCAGCCATAACAGCGGTTGGTAAATATGTACCAGAGTACGTGTTATCTAATGAAGTATTAGAAACAATGGTTGATACAAACGACGAGTGGATCACTTCGCGTACGGGTATCAAAGAACGCCGAATCTTAAAAGACAAAGATAAAGGCACCTCATTTATGGCAATTAAAGCAGCAGAAAACTTAATTGCAAAAACCGGATTAGATCCAAAAGAAATAGATTTGGTACTAATGGCAACTACAACTGCAGACATGCCCGTTGCTTCAACAGGTGTTTTTGTAGCTACACAAATAGGTGCTACAAACGCTTTTTCGTATGATTTACAAGCTGCTTGTTCAAGCTTTTTGTACGGTTTATCAACAGCAACTGCCTATGTAGAATCTGGTAGATACAAAAAAGTACTTTTAATTGGTGCCGATAAAATGTCATCTATTATAGATTACACAGATCGCGCTACTTGTATTATTTTTGGCGATGGCGCTGGTGCCGTTTTAATTGAACCTAACACTGATGGCTATGGATTTCAAGACGAAATTTTAAGAAGTGATGGCATTGGTCGCGAATTTTTAAAAATTGAAGCAGGCGGATCGATCCTTCCTCCGTCTGAAGAAACCGTTAAAAATAAACAACATTTTGTGCACCAAGACGGTAAAACTGTATTTAAATATGCCGTTTCGGGTATGGCCGATGTTAGCGAGCAAATTATGCAACGTAACAACCTAACCCACGACGACGTAAACTGGTTGGTACCACACCAAGCAAACAAACGCATTATTGACGCAACCGCAAACCGTATGGGCTTAAACGAAGATAAAGTTTTAGTAAATATACACAAATACGGCAACACAACATCGGCAACATTGCCTTTGCTTTTAGCCGATTTTGAAAACCAATTAAAAAAAGGCGACAATTTAATTTTGGCTTCTTTTGGTGGTGGTTTTACATGGGGCGCTATTTACCTAAAATGGGCTTACACAAACAATAATTAATATATAACGAACAACAAATTTTAGAATTATATGGATATCAAGGAAATTCAAAATCTAATCAAATTTGTAGCAAAATCAGGCGCTACTGAAGTGAAATTAGAAATGGACGATTTTAAAATCACCATTAAAACAACTACTGAAAACGCTACTATAGAAAACGGAAGCTATATTCAACACATTCCTGTTTCTATGCCACAAATGCAAACTGCCGCACCAGTTGCTACAGAAGCACCTGCAGTTGCTGCTGCACCTGCTGCTGAAGTAAATGACGACGATAAATACATTACCGTAAAATCACCAATTATTGGTACCTTCTACCGCAAACCATCGCCAGATAAAGCTCCGTTTGTTGAAGTAGGCGCAACTGTAAAAGCGGGTGATGTATTATGTGTGATTGAAGCAATGAAGTTATTTAACGAGATTGAATCAGAAATATCAGGAAAAATTGTAAAAGTTTTAGTTGACGACTCATCTCCGGTAGAGTTTGACCAACCATTATTTTTAGTTGATCCGTCATAATTAACAACGGTTAAAACACATTGTTTCATAAAAACTAAAAACAAATGTTTAAAAAAATATTAATTGCTAACCGTGGCGAAATTGCTTTGCGCGTTATTAGAACCTGCAAAGAAATGGGTATTAAAACCGTAGCGGTTTATTCTACTGCGGATGCAGATAGTTTACACGTACGTTTTGCAGATGAAGCGGTATGTATTGGCCCTGCACCTAGTGCGCAATCGTACCTTAAAATGTCGAACATTATTGCTGCTGCCGAAATTACAAATGCAGATGCAATTCACCCTGGATATGGTTTCTTGTCTGAAAACGCAAAATTTTCAGACCTTTGCCAAAAACACGGTATCAAGTTTATTGGTGCATCTCCAGAAATGATTGATAAAATGGGCGACAAAGCCACAGCTAAAGAAACAATGAAAGCTGCTGGTGTGCCAACTGTACCAGGTTCAGACGGTTTATTAGAATCGTTAGAACACGCCATGAAAGTAGCTAAAGAAATTGGCTACCCAGTTATGATGAAAGCTACAGCTGGTGGTGGTGGTAAAGGTATGCGCGAAATTTTTAAAGAAGACGAGCTTGAAAAAGCTTGGGAAAGTGCACGCCAAGAGGCTGCTGCTGCCTTTGGAAACGACGGTATGTATATGGAAAAACTTATTGTTGACCCACGCCATATCGAAATTCAAGTAGTAGGTGATTCATATGGTAAAGCATGCCATTTATCAGAGCGTGATTGTTCGATTCAACGTCGTCACCAAAAATTAACAGAAGAAACTCCATCGCCTTTCATGACCGATGAATTGCGTTTAAAAATGGGTGAAGCTGCTGTTAAGGCTGCCGAATATATTAAATACGAAGGTGCTGGAACTATTGAATTTTTAGTTGATAAAGACCGCAACTTCTATTTTATGGAAATGAACACCCGTATACAAGTAGAACATCCTATTACAGAACAAGTAATTGATTACGATTTAATTCGTGAACAAATTTTAGTAGCTGCAGGTGTGCCTATTTCGGGTAAAGATTATTTACCACAATTACATTCAATTGAGTGCCGTATTAACGCCGAAGATCCTTTTAACGATTTTCGTCCATCGCCAGGTAAAATAACCACATTACACGCTCCAGGCGGACACGGTGTGCGTTTAGATACGCACGTATATTCTGGTTATACCATTCCACCTAACTATGATTCTATGATTGCTAAATTAATTACTACTGCACAAACACGTGAAGAAGCAATTAGCAAAATGAAACGTGCGTTAGACGAGTTTGTGATTGAAGGTATTAAAACCACTATTCCTTTCCACCGCCAGTTAATGGATAATCCTGATTATATTGCAGGTAACTATACCACAGCGTTTATGGAATCATTTAAAATTCAGAAACCTGTTGAAAATTAATACTAGAAAAGCCGAGTGTATGCTCGGCTTTTTTATTGCTTTTATGCATTTGCTTCCCTTTTTGTGATAAAAAAACAACCTCAATACATTTACAAAGAGGCTGTTTGGTTTTTATAATCACGGATTACACTCGAGGCGTTAGCCGATGGAACGAATTTAAATCCGCACAATCGGAGAAAAAAATATAGGAAAAGATAGTGAGTAAAAATTAAACGAATTCTTTAAATAAAATGACATTTATAATAATAAGTATAATAATGATAATATTAGGATTATTCGGTATATTAAAAACTAAATTTCCTAAACCAAATGGAGCACCTGGATTTGCAGCAGAAATAAGATTGTTTTTTGCTAATTATATACTTTTAATTTTAGGGATTATTTTTCTTTTTTTCGAAATTAGAAAAAAAGTTGGGTAGTGTATAAAATAGTGGTAGTGAACCCTCACGCTCAATGTCATTAAGTTAAGCACAAATCACAGGGTATCTTTCATTTTTTTTTGGGGATTTTGGAATTTTGTCTGTTACAATATTTGTCTTTGTAACGTTCAAATTTTCTGTGCGGTCTTATGGGAACGAGATGTTTACTAAAAAGTTCTATTAGTTCCCCCGATGGCGCGGATTTGTAATCCATGACTTTATCTATCTCATAAAAACTACTTCTGCTTCAAGATCATTATCTAAACCTGTATAGTTACATACCGAATTAAACGAAGTTAAATCCTCACGAACAGGATATCGTTGAAATATATGAAAAGACATGCATAAAACATAATTGTATCTACTAAAAATAACGAATAAAAAAAATATAATTACATCAAAACCTACTTTAAAAACGTGTTTATTTTTAACTAAAAAATGCTAAATTTTAACCACAGTATTATTTTTTGTAAAAACATGAAAGAAAAACTTTGAAAACAGTAAAAAAAGTTTAACTTTACAACATTATTAATTATTTATTTTATCAAATGAGAACAGGTACAGTAAAGTTCTTCAATGAATCAAAAGGATTTGGTTTTATTACAGACGAAACAACAGGACAAGACATTTTTGTTCATATTTCTGGATTAAAATCAAGAGAGTTAAAAGATGGCGATGTAGTAAACTACGTTGAATCTGATGGGAAAAAAGGAAAAATCGCAACAGACGTTGTTGTTTTATAATATACATACAAAATATATTACTTAGTTCCAAAACAAAGCACCTGCAAAATTGCAGGTGTTTTTTTTATAGCTACAAATTATTTATAACCATTATAAATTACACTAAAACCGTTAAAATGCTTAACAAAGCAAACCAATTGGTTTTTTATACGCTAGTATTAAATTATATTTGAAGTTTGAAAATTTAATGCACCAAACAACATGCAATCAAATCAATTAGATTTAATTCCAATCCTTATGCAGCTTGGGCTGGCAGCGGGTTTTGTTTTTGTTACCATTATAATTTCGGGTTTTTTAGGTCCTAAAAAAGCATCAAAAAATAAAGATGTAAACTTTGAATGCGGTATCGAATCGTTCGGTAATGCCCGCGTACCATTCAATGTACGTTACTTTTTAGTAGCAATTCTATTTGTTTTGTTTGATGTTGAAGTAATCTTCATGTATCCATGGGCCGTAAATTTCATGGAATTAGGTTGGGAAGGCTTATATAAAATGGGCATTTTTATGTTCTTACTTATCATAGGCTTACTTTATGAATTTAAGAAAAAAGGGTTAGAGTTTGAATAAATGCAGTAATTAATTATGAGTAATCCATCAAACATAAAACAAGTTGCACCTCCGGCCGGTTATTCGGGCGAAGGTTTTTTTGCAACCAAATTAAGCGAAGTGGTAGGTTTAGCACGTGCCAATTCTATGTGGCCGTTACCCTTTGCAACATCGTGCTGCGGTATTGAATACATGGCAACTATGGCAGCTACTTATGATATTGGTCGATTTGGATCAGAACGTATGAGCTTTTCTCCACGCCAAGCCGATATGCTTTTAGTAATGGGAACCATTGCAAAAAAAATGGCCCCAATTTTACGCCAAGTATACGAACAAATGGCCGAACCTAAATGGGTTATTGCCGTTGGTGCTTGTGCAAGTACAGGTGGTGTTTTTGACACCTACTCGGTATTACAAGGTATAGACAAAGTAATTCCTGTAGACGTTTACGTACCTGGTTGTCCACCACGTCCAGAGCAAATTTTAGACGGTATTTTAGAACTGCAAAAAATCGTTAAAAACGAATCGGTTCGCCGTAGAAGCAGCGATGAATACAAAGATTTATTAAACTCATATAACATTAAATAACATGAGCTTAACAAACGATATTATTCAGCAAACTTTAAGCCAACAATTTGCCCCAAAAGTGGAAAATTTCCATGTATTACATGACATGTTGGCGTTTGAAGTTAAAAAAGAAGCTTCTTTTGAAGTGATTAAATTCTTAAAAGAAAATGCTTCAATGAACTTTAATTTCTTAACAGATGTTTGCGGTGTACACTACCCAGATTATGACCAAGACCGCCAATTTTGTGTAGTTTATCATTTACACAATTGGTTCGAAAATATTAGAATACGCGTAAAAGTATTTTTACCCGCAAACAATCCAGAGGCTGAAAGCATTGTTTCGTTGTATCCTGCAGCAAACTGGCAAGAGCGCGAAACGTATGATTTCTACGGAATTGTATTTAAAAACCATCCACAATTAAAACGTATTTTAAATATGGATGAAATGGAATCTTTCCCACTTAGAAAAGAATTTCCTTTAGAAGATCAAGGTAGAACCGATAAAGACGACCGTTTCTTTGGTAGAACAGGTCCTAATTGCTAATACAAATACTATGTCTGATTTATTATTAGTTCCAGAAAAGCGATTTGAAAAACAAATCCAGGAAACAAAAGAAAAAGATGGTGTAGAATTATCTATTTTAAATTTAGGTCCTACACACCCTGCAACTCACGGTATTTTTCAAAACATTCTTTTAATGGATGGTGAAAAAATCATCGATGGAGAAGGAACCGTTGGATACATTCACCGTGCCTTTGAAAAAATTGCCGAAAACCGTCCGTTTTATCAAATAAACGTATTAACCGATCGTTTAAACTACTGTTCATCGCCAATAAACAATACAGGTTGGTGGATGACGGTTGAAAAAGCTTTAGGTATCGAAATTCCAAAACGTGTGCAATACATGCGTGTAATTATAATGGAATTAGCCCGTATTGCCGATCACATTATATGTAGTTCGGTTATGGGGGTTGATACCGGTGCACTTACCGGCTTTTTATACGTAATGCAATACCGCGAGAAAATATACGAAATTTACGAAGAGATTTGTGGGGCGCGTTTAACAACTAACATGGGTAGAATTGGTGGTTTTGAACGCGATTGGAACGAAACAGCTTGGAGAAAAATTGATGAGTTTTTAGCTGAATTTCCTGCCGTTTGGACCGAGTTTGAAAACATGTTAACACGTAACCGTATTTTTATGGACCGTACCATTGGTGCGGGTGCTGTTGACGCAGATATGGCAATGAGCTATGGTTTTACAGGCCCTAACTTACGTGCTGCTGGTGTTGATTACGACATACGTGTTGCTAGCCCTTATTGTTCGTACGAAGATTTTGAATTTGAAATTCCTGTAGGTCAAAACGGTGATTGTTACGATCGCTTTTGTGTACGTAACGCAGAAGTTTGGGAAAGTATGAAAATTATTCGCCAAGCGTTAGAAAAAATGCCTGCTGAAGGCGGTTATCACGCCGATGTTCCCGATTACTACCTTCCTCCAAAAGAAGATGTATACAACAATATGGAAGCCCTAATTTATCACTTTAAAATTGTAATGGGCGAAATTCCAGTTCCAAATACCGAAGTGTACCACTCTGTTGAAGGTGGAAATGGTGAATTAGGCTACTATTTAATTACAAATGGCAGCCGTGTTCCTTACCGTTTACACTTCCGCAGACCTTGTTTCATTTATTACCAAGCATTTAACGAAATTGTAAAAGGCCGCAGCTTATCTGATGCCATTATTACCCTTTCTAGTATGAACGTTATTGCAGGTGAATTAGACTGTTAACATATGGAAACAATACAAAAAAATTACCATCAAGATATAAATATTACTCCGGCGTTAATGGAACGTATCAACGAATTGATTAGCCATTATCCCGAAGGAAAGCAGAAATCGGCTTTATTACCCGTTTTACACGAATTACAAGATGCACATGACAATTGGTTAAGTGTAGCTTTACAAAACAAAGCAGCCGAATTACTAAACATTACACCTATTGAAGTGTACGAAGTAGTTACTTTTTACACCATGTTTAACCAAAAACCAGTAGGAAAATATATGTTGGAATTCTGTGTAACATCGTGTTGTGCTATAAACAAAGCCGAAGATGTAATGGATTATACTTGTGAAAAATTAGGTGTAAAACCTGGCCAAGTAACTGCAGACGGATTATTCTCTGTAGTTGGTGTACAATGTTTAGGTGCTTGTGGCTACGCCCCAATGTTACAGTTGGGCGATTTTTACCACGAACACTTAACCAAAGAAAAGGTAGATCAGCTGATTGCTGATTGTAAAGAAGGAAAAATAACATTACACGATAAATAATACCATGGGACAAAAAATATTATTTGAAAAAATCCATATTCCGGGTATCAAAAATTACGATGTTTATCGCGAAAATGGTGGATACGCTTCTGTTGAAAAAGCATTAAAAATGAACCCCGACGACATTACCGAAGAAGTTAAAACTTCAGGTTTACGTGGGCGCGGTGGTGCAGGTTTCCCTGTAGGTTTAAAATGGAGTTTTATTGACAAAAAATCAGGTAATCCACGCCATTTAGTTTGTAATGCCGACGAATCGGAACCAGGTACGTTTAAAGACCGTTACCTTATGGAATACATTCCGCATTTGTTAATTGAAGGAATGATTACATCATCGTTTGCATTAGGTGCAAACCTTTCGTACATATACATTCGTGGCGAATATATGTGGGTTTTTAAAACCTTAGAACGTGCCATTAAAGAAGCCTATGCCGCAGGTTGGCTGGGTAAAAATATAAAAGGATCGGGCTACGATTTAGATCTTCACGTTCATTGCGGTGGTGGTGCTTACATTTGTGGCGAAGAAACCGCTTTAATAGAATCGTTAGAAGGTAAACGTGGTAATCCACGTATTAAACCGCCTTTCCCAGCTGTTAAAGGTTTATGGCAAAACCCTACGGTTGTTAACAATGTAGAATCTATAGCATCAGTGCCATGGATTTTGTTAAATTCTGGTGCCGATTATGCTAAAATTGGTTTAGGTAGATCTACCGGTACCAAACTATTTTCAGTTTCAGGTCATGTTAAAAAACCAGGTGTTTATGAAATTGAAATGGGTATAACCGTTGATGAATTTATGAATTCAGATGAATATTGCGGCGGTATGATTGACGATCGTCCATTAAAAGGATTAATTCCTGGTGGTTCATCAGTACCTATTCTTCCACAACATTTAATTTTTAAAACTGCAAACGGTGAAGATCGTTTAATGACTTATGAATCATTGGCCGATGGAGGTTTTGCAACAGGTTCATCGTTAGGTTCGGGCGGATTTATTGTTTATAACGATACCGCTTGTATTGTAAGAAATACATGGAATTTTTCAAGATTCTACCACCACGAAAGCTGTGGGCAATGCTCACCTTGTAGAGAAGGAACTGGATGGATGGAGAAAATTTTATGGCGTATTGAAAACGGTCACGGAACAGAGGAAGATATTGATGTATTGTGGAGTGTACAAGCAAAAATAGAAGGCAACACCATTTGTCCGTTGGGCGATGCTGCTGCTTGGCCTGTAGCTGCAGCTATTCGTCACTTTAGAGATGAATTTGAATACCACATTCGTTTCCCAGAAAAAATAAAAAACAGAGATCATTTTGTAAATGAGCCTTTTGAAAAAGTAAAACATTTAGTAGCAAAGCAAACCCTATAAATTTAGTTTAATGTTCAATGTGAACTGTTCGATGTAAAACATCAACCCTAAACTTGAAACCTTAAACCTTAAACTAAAAAAGAAATGAAAGTTACAATAGACGGAATAGAAATTGAAGTAGAACCAGGAACCACCGTATTACAAGCTGCCCGCATGATTGGTGGCGATGTGGTACCACCTGCCATGTGTTACTATTCTAAATTAAAAGATACAGGCGGTAACTGCCGTGCATGTTTAGTGGAAGTATCAAAAGGTAGTGAAGCAGATCCACGACCTATGCCAAAAATGATGCCTTCGTGTAAAACAGGTGTTATGGACGGTATGGAAGTTAAAGTAAAAACTTCAGACAGAGCCTTAGATGCCCGCAAAGCAGTTACAGAATTTTTATTAATAAACCACCCATTAGATTGCCCCGTTTGTGACCAAGCAGGTGAGTGTGATTTGCAAAACCTGTCGTTCAAACACGGTTTAGAAAAAACGCGTTTTAAAGAAGAAAAACGTACGTTTGAACCTGAAAACATTGGTGATAACATACAACTACACATGAATCGTTGTATTTTATGTTACCGTTGTGTACATACAGCTGAACAAATTTGTGGCAGTAGAAATCACGGTGTTTTAAACCGAGGCGATCACGCACAAATATCTACATACGTTTCTGCAGCTATCGATCATGAAATGAGTGGAAACATGATTGATGTTTGTCCGGTTGGTGCATTAACAGATAAAACATTCCGTTTTAAATCGCGCGTTTGGTTTAACAAGCCTTATAATGCGCACAGAAATTGTGATAAATGCTGTGGTAAAACAACCGTTTGGATGTTTGGTAACGAAATTCAGCGTGTTACTGCACGCAAAGATGAATATCATGAAGTAGAAGATTTCATTTGCAACGAATGTCGTTTTGACCATAAAGATGTAAACGATTGGGTAATTGAAGGACCACGTAAGTTTGAAAAATTCTCGGTAATCAATCAAAACAACTACACCCGTAAAATGGAAAACGTAAAAATTGATACCGAAAAACAAATTTTAGAAGGTCGTGATCAAGATCGTAAAAAAATTAGTATGAAAGAAGTTCCATATAAAAACACCGAAAATAGTTAATTATGGAAGAAGCTATTATAATAGAAAAAAGCGTAATAATTGTAGCTGTTTTTGCTATAACTATGTTGTTTGCCATGTATTGCACCTTGGCAGAACGTAAGATTGCGGCATGGATACAAGACCGTAGAGGACCTAACCGTGCCGGACCAGGTGGTGTATTACAACCTTTAGCCGATGGTTTAAAACTTTTTGCAAAAGAAGAATTTATGCCTAACACACCTAACACCTTTTTGTTTGTATTTGGTCCGTTTATTTCAATGACAATGGCATTGATGACTTCGGCTGTAATTCCGTGGGGCGATACGTTAGAAATTGCTGGTAGAAAAGTAATATTACAAGCAGCTGATATTAACGTAGCAATGCTTTATGTATTTGCAGTTTTATCTGTAAGTGTATACGGTATTATGATTGGTGGTTGGGCATCAAACAACAAATATTCATTAATAAGTGCAATGCGTGTGGCATCGCAAATGATTTCTTATGAAATAGCAATGGGTTTATCTATTGTTGCTATTTTAATGATGTACAGCTCAATGAGTTTACGCGAAATTGCTGCAGGTCAGCATGAAATGCATTGGAATATTTTTTACCAACCATTAGGCTTTTTCATATTTTTAATTTGTTCGTTTGCCGAAACTAATAGAACTCCTTTTGATTTAGCAGAATGTGAACAAGAGTTAATTGGTGGATACCATACTGAATATTCATCAATGCGTATGGGATTCTTTTTATTTGCAGAATACGCAGCAATGTTTATCTCATCAACCCTATTAGCAGTTTTATACTTAGGCGCATACAATTACCCTGGTATGACATGGGCTGCCGAAAATTGGGGAGAAAACACAGCCAATTTAATAGGTATTGCCGTATTATTTGCTAAAATATGTTTCTTTATATTTTTATACATGTGGGTACGTTGGACCATACCACGTTTCCGTTATGATCAGTTAATGAATTTAGGCTGGAAAACATTAATTCCGTTAGCAATCATTAATATTGTTATCACAGCGGTTGTATTATTATTAACGCGCTAAAAAATTAAAAAGTATGTCAATTCAAAATATATCCTTATCGGGCCGCAAAAAGCAGGTATCTAATAAAGAAATGACCTTGGGCGAGCGTTTGTACATTGGTGCAATTGCAGGCGGTATGGCTACCACTTTTAAACATTTATTTAAAAAGAAAGTAACCATTAGTTACCCCGAAGAAACACGTCCGTTTAGTCCGGTTTATCGCGGGCAACACATGTTAATGCGTGATGAAGAAGGCCGTGAACGTTGTACAGCTTGTGGTTTATGTGCGTTATCATGCCCTGCCGAAGCCATTACAATGAAAGCAGCAGAACGTAAACCAGAAGAAAAACATTTGTATCGCGAAGAAAAATACGCCGAAATTTACGAAATTAACATGTTGCGTTGTATTTACTGTGGTTTATGCGAAGAAGCTTGCCCTAAACAAGCTATCTATTTAACAACATCGAAAAAAATTGTGAAGGCAGATACCAATCGCGAGCATTTCATCTTCGGAAAAGAACAATTAGTAATGCCTTTAGAACAAGCAATACGTAACACCACTAAATCAGAATAAAAATGATAGAGATTTTATTTTACATTCTTTCGGCTGTTACTTTAGGAAGTGCGTTTTTAACCATACTTTCTAAAAACCCAATTCACAGTGCCATTTGGTTGGTAGTTTGCTTTTTTAGCGTTGCTGGCCATTACGCCTTGTTAAACTCGCAATTTTTAGCAATGGTTCATATTATTGTATATTCAGGTGCAATTATGATTTTAATGTTGTTTACCATTATGCTTATGAACCTAAATGTTAGCGATGAAATTGCCAAACCTGTAGTAACAAAAATTCTTGCAACGGTATGTTTTTGTTTGATAGGTTTCTTTTTAGTAAGCGCATTAGCACAAAATGCCCCGGCAATTGAAACATACACAACAACAGGTGCCGATTTCCAATCGATACAAGTGTTAGGTAAAGTATTACTTAATGAATTTGTGGTTCCGTTTGAAATGGCTGCTGTTTTATTATTAATGGCAATGATTGGCGCTGTATTAATATCTAAAAAAGAGAAAAAAACTACATAATATGGAACAGGTTTTACAACAAATTGGTATAGACCAATACATATTTTTAGCCATATTATTATTTTGTATTGGTGCGTTTGGTATTTTATACCGTAGAAACGCAATTGTAATGTTTATGTCTATTGAGATTATGTTGAATGCTGCTAACTTATTGTTAGTTGCTTTTTCTAACTATCACGAAGATGCAAACGGACAAGTATTTGTATTTTTTACAATGGCTGTTGCCGCAGCAGAAGTTGCAATTGGCTTGGCCATTTTAGTAGCCATTTACAGAAACATTGGATCAATTGATATTGATAAACTTAAAAATTTAAAAGGATAGCATGAGTACAACACTATTACTACTTACATTGATTTTCCCTTTAGTTGGTACACTAGTCAACGGATTTTGGGGTAAACATTTAAGCAAAAAGGTATCGGGTACTATTGCAACGGTTGCTATTGCAGCATCATTTGTTACTTCATGCTTATTTTTTGCTTATATACAATCAACCCAACAGCCTATAAAAGTTGTTTTGTTTGAATGGATGAAATTCAGTTATTTTTCAATTGATTTCGGCTTTTATTTTGATCAATTAGCAGCACTTTGGCTATTGTTTATTACAGGTATTGGTACTTTAATTCATCTGTACTCTACAAGCTATATGAGCCACGATGAACATTTTGCTAAATTTTTCACCTATTTAAACTTCTTTGTTTTCTTTATGTTGATTTTAGTAACAGGAAGCAATTTAGCAATGATGTTTATTGGTTGGGAAGGTGTTGGTTTATGTTCGTACTTATTAATTGGTTTTTGGTATAAAAACCAAGATTACAACAACGCAGCAAAAAAAGCATTTATAATGAACCGTATTGGTGATTTAGGCTTTTTAGTAGGCATTTTTGTAACAGGCTATTTGTATCATACATTAGATTTTGTAGCCTTACAACAACACAGCTATTTAGCACCAAGTTTAGGTATTGCAACTATGGCGTTTTTTATTGCAGCAACTGGTAAAAGTGCTCAGTTACCATTGTACACTTGGTTACCCGATGCAATGGCCGGGCCAACACCGGTATCGGCATTAATACACGCTGCAACCATGGTTACAGCTGGTATTTTTATGATAACGCGTTTAAACTTTTTGTTCGATTTAACACCAAATGTACAGCATATTATTGCAGTTATTGGAGCGGTAACATCGTTGGTAGCTGCTACAATTGCGTTAGTACAAAACGATATTAAAAAAGTATTAGCTTATTCAACCGTATCGCAATTAGGATTAATGTTTTTAGCATTGGGCTTAGGTGCTTACGAAGTAGCTGTTTTTCACGTAATAACTCATGCTTTTTTTAAGGCGTGTTTATTCTTGGGATCTGGATCGGTGATACACGCAAT
The DNA here is from genome assembly GCF_030545015.1 of Myroides sp. JBRI-B21084. Classification (GTDB taxonomy): domain Bacteria; phylum Bacteroidota; class Bacteroidia; order Flavobacteriales; family Flavobacteriaceae; genus Flavobacterium. The sequence goes on along the minus strand of NZ_CP120653.1, from coordinate 2,243,626 downwards.
AGGTGGCGAACAAGACATGAGACACATGGGTGGATTAAAAAAACATATGAAAATTACCTATGCAACTTTTTTTGTATCAACTTTAGCCATTTCAGGATTTCCTCCGTTATCAGGTTTCTTTTCAAAAGACGAGATTTTACTAACAGCATTTCATCACAATACTGTTTTATGGATAATTGCTAGTTTGGCTTCAATACTTACTGCTTTTTATATGTTCCGTTTGTTATTTTTAACATTCTCAAATTCATTCAGAGGAACTAAAGAACAAGAAAGTCATTTACACGAAAGTCCTTCGGCAATTACAATGCCTTTGGTTATTTTAGCAGCATTAGCAACAGTTGGTGGTTTAATAAGTATTCCAGGTAACAGTTGGCTAAATCAATTTTTAAAGCCAGTTATTAAAAACAGTGCTACTTTACATCCACATACATTAGGTACTACCGAATACATTTTAATGGGCTTAGCAGTTATAGGCGCTTTTATTGGCTTAGGTGTTGCGTACATGAAGTACGTTAAAAACAAACAAGTACCTGTTAATGACAACAATGTAGCTGGTATTCAAGCAATATTAGCCAACAAATATTATTTAGATGAAATTTATGTATTCTTAATTGTGCAACCAATTAACTTTTTGGGATCATTCTTTAAAAAACAAATTGAAGCATTAATTAACGGAGTAGTTTTAAGTTTCGGTCGTATTCCTTCAGAACTATCATATCAAGGTAAAAAAGCACAGAACGGAAACATTGGCTTGTATTTATTTGCCTTTGTAATTGGTGTTTGTGGGTTGATCTATTATTTATTTATGTGTTACTAAAATTATAGCAATGAATTGTTTAATTATTTTACTTATATATGTATTAGGTGCAGTTGCAACTTTAGCTTCAAATTCAAAAAACGCTGCTAAAATTGCATTAGTAACCAGTTTAATAAATGCTGTTATTGCTTTAGTTTTAACAGGTAATTATTTAAATGGAACCGATGTTTCGTTTACACAACAATGGATGACAAATCCAAATATATCGTTAGCTTTTGTGGTTGATGGATTAAGCCTAACTATGTTGTTATTAACAACCTTATTGTTACCGATTATTATTTTGGCATCGTTTAATACTTTGTACTCAAAAGCAAATCAGCTTTATGCTTTGGTTTTGTTTATGGCATTTGCAATGGCAGGTACATTTTTAGCACAAGATGGTTTGGTTTACTATATTTTTTGGGAATTAGCCTTATTACCAATCTTTTTCATTGGTTTATTGTGGGGCAGTGGCGATTGGGCTGAGCGCAAACGTGTAATGATAACGTTCTTTATTTACACTTTTGCTGGTTCTTTGTTTATGCTTGCTGCTTTTGCTTATTTATACAGTTTAACTGGTAGTTTTGCTTGGACAGATTTAACTAAAGCAATGCTAACAACTAAAGAAGCCAATTACATTTTCTTAGCGTTTTTCTTAGCGTATGGCATTAAAATTCCTGTTTTTCCATTACACACTTGGCAGGCAAATACGTATGAAAAATCGCCAACAATTGGTACTATGTTATTGTCTGGTATCATGTTAAAAATGGGTATTTATTCCATTTTACGTTGGCAAATGCCAATTGCAGGAAATGTTTCATCGCAAATAATTAATACCGTAGTTGTTTTGTGTATTATTGGCATTATTTACGCATCGTTAATTGCTTTGCGTTCGCAAAATTTAAAACGCTTACTAGCATATTCATCAATGGCTCACGTTGGTTTAATAGCTGCAGGTGCATATGTGGGTAATATCACAGGTTACCAAGGAGCTGTAATACAAATGGTAGCACACGGTTTTGTTGTAGTTGGTTTGTTTTATGTAGCCGATATTATTTATAAAAGATACGACACGTACGAAATTAAAGATATGGGTGGCATACGTGCACAAGCTCCTAAGTTCACAACCTTCTTTTTAATTATATTATTTGCATCGATAGGATTACCAGGTACTTTTGGATTTATTGGCGAATTTACTTTATTGTTTGCACTTTCAGAAAAAGAAATACTTTATGCAATTTTTGCAGGTACATCAATCATTTTAGGAGCTTATTACATGCTTAAAATGTTTCAAAATGCAGTTTTAGGCACAACCGATACCAAAGTTTTTGCAGAAGTTACTACAAAAGAATATGTAGTATTAACAATTATTTGCGTGGTTTTAATTGGTTTAGGAATCTATCCAAAATTACTAACCGATTTATTTATTTTTTAGAACATAGAAAAATTAAACTATGAGTACATTAATAGCTTTAGCATCTTTAGCAGTTCTTATATTAGTATTAGAAATTATTAACCTGCGCAAAACCATTGTTCCACTTACTTTAATAGGTTTGTTGGTTGCTTTGGGCATCAATATTGGTGATTATAATACTGTTGAATCGTTTTACAATAACATGATTGTAGTAAACAAATCAACCGTATTGTTTAACGCCTTATTTATTGTAATTACCTTTTTTATAGTAGCTTTAGGTCAATCATTTTATAAAGAGCAATACGATAAAATATCAGATTATACATCGTTAAAAATATTTTTATTAATTGGAGCTTACTGTATGGTTTCATTAGGAAACTTAGTAATGTTCTTTTTAGGATTAGAAATTTTATCAATTACCTTATACATTTTAGCAGGAAGTGATCGAACAAATATTAAAAGTAACGAAGCCGGAATGAAATATTTTTTAATGGGTTCATTTGCATCGGGTTTTATTTTGTTTGGTATTGCTTTAATTTATGGCGCAACTGCAGCATTCGATATCGATCAAATTATAACTGCTAGCACTCAATTAACAATGCCTAAATGGTTTACAGTAGGTTTTGCTTTAATGCTTGTAGGTTTGTTATTTAAAATTGCTGCATTCCCATTCCATTTTTGGGCACCCGATGTATATCAAGGCGCTCCAATACTTACAACAACAACTATGAGCACTTTAGCTAAAGTTGCTGCTGTAGCTGCTTTTTATAAATTAAGTGTTGTATTTTTCCCTGCAATGCCAGAGACTTTTACTAGTTTAATTGCCTTTTTAATTGCCGCTACTTTGGTTGTAGGTAACATAATGGCTTTAAAACAAAATAACATAAAACGTTTAATGGCTTACTCGGGTATATCACATGCAGGTTTTATGTTATTAGCAATATTATTAGGCACCACGGCAGAACCTTATTTATTTTACTATATGGTAGCTTATGCAATTGCAGGTATTGCAGCATTCAGCGTAATTTTATATGTATGCCAAGATAAAAACGAAGAACTTATTATGCATTTTCGTGGTTTTGCAAAACACAAACCAGTATTAGCAGTAACATTGTCGTTAGCCTTATTATCAATGGCGGGTATCCCTATTTTAGCAGGTTTTTTTGGTAAACTTTTCTTGTTTACAGAAGCTTTAAAACAAGGGTATTATGTTACAGTTATTACAGCGGTAATTACATCAATCATCAGTATTTATTATTATTTTAAAGTAATTATTACCATGTTTACTTATAAAAATGCCGATGTAAAAACGGTTTACACCAAAAACACCGTGTACACTGTAGTTGCAATTACAGCAATTCTTATTAATCTTATTATCGGATTTTGTCCATCATTAATCATAGATTTATTTTAGTTAATTGATTACTTTACTAAAGGTTGATTTGAAGTTCAAATCAACCTTTTTTTATATCTTTAAACTATGAAAATTCCTGAAAGATATCAACCTAAAAACAACAAATCCTTTGCAAGTTATTGGCAACCAACTAAGGACAACCTACTTCCCTTTTTGTTACCTAAAACAAACATTTCAGATAGTGAAAAGTTAGTACCTTATTACTTTAAAGTAGATGATTTAGCTGATGAAGTAGCTGTTGAATATTTTACAAACACCCCATTTAACCAAGCAATTGCTAAGTTACATACCGATTTTTCTTTGTTTCCATCGAATAAAAACAGGCTTTCATTAGCTACTCAAAATTTATTTCAACAATTGAACGAAGTCCCTTCATGGGTTGACTTTGATTTAGTGAATTTAGGTACATCGTATTGCAATCGTACGGGCACAGCAGCATTATCGGTTTTACGGAATTATTGTTTAATGGGTGGTTACGAATCATCGGCTATTAACAAACCGCTTATATTTACACAAGCATTGCACAAAGGTGCGGTTAAACGTTTAGCCGATACAGTTGATTTTTGGATGTATGTTACCGAAATTAATGGATTAAAACCGAACAATAAAGGTATTTATGCGGTTTTAACTACCAGACTTATACATGCTTATTCGCGCATACAAATCGAAAAAAAATCGGAATGGAAATCTGAATTATGGGGCCGTCCTATAAATCTTTGGGATATGCTGGCAACCAACTTAGGGTTTTCAATTGCTTTTATAGACGGGTTATCGAAATTAAAATTTAAACCAACAGCTAAAGAACTTGAAGCAGTTTTACATTTATGGAAATATGTTGGTTACTTAATGGGCATACCTTTACATTTATTGCCAAACACAGGCGAAGAGGCTGCAAAACAATTGTTTTTATGGAGTAAATCGCAAAAAGGGATCGATACCGATTCTAAACAATTAGCTTGGGCTTTGTATGATGAACCGCTGCGTGTAACGTTTACTAAAAATAAAATAATGAAATGGTTTGTACAAAAAACAAATCTGGGATATAACGAAGTTTTATTAGGAACTGAAAGCAGACAAGAATTGGCACTACCCTATTCAAAAGCCAAATATTGGATTTTATTTTTAAATAAAATCAATGAATATTTTGATACAAAAGCAAAAAGCAATCCTGATTATTATAATAAAATAGCAAAACAAGGGCGTAAAGCTCAAGAAAAAGTTTGGAAACTATACCAACAAGCCAAGTAACTTCTTACTCTACATTAAGTAGAAACAAACACAATTAGGTTACTTTTACAATAAAATTAGAAAGAATGGAATTAGGAATATCAATGTTTGGCGACTTAAAATTAAACGAACAAACCAAACAACGCAAAGCACCTCATCAACGTTTTACCGAAATGTTAGAACAAGTAAAATTAGCCGATGAAGCAGGTTTAGATGTTTTTGAAATAGGCGAACACCACCGTGCAGACTACAGCGTTACCAATCCGCAATTGTTTTTAAGTGCCGCGGCAGCAGTTACAAAAAACATAAAATTAGGATCGGCTGTTACGGTTTTAAGTTCAAGCGACCCAGTTAGATTGTTTGAAGATTTTAGTATGTTGGATCAAATATCTAAAGGAAGAGCTCATATTATGGCTGGCAGAGGAAGTTTTATTGAATCATTTCCGCTTTTTGGCTTTAGTCTAGACGATTACGATGCCCTATTTGAAGATAAACTAATGTTGTTGTTAGATTTAATTGATAAAAACGGCACAGATATTAATTGGAACGGACGTTTAACGCAGAACCTACAAAATGTAAACCTGTATCCTAAACCGTTTCAAGACCAATTACCTGTGTGGATTGCTGTTGGTGGTACACCTGCATCGGTATTAAGAGCCGCACGTTTAGGATTGCCAATTATGTTTGCTATTATTGGTGGAATGCCTATAAACTTTAAACCTTTGGTTGACTATTACAAAGAAAATTATTTAGCTGCAGGGCACGATATTGCAAAAATGCAGGTTGGCATTAATTCACACACTTTTTTAGGAACTACAAGCAAAGTAAAAGATGACTACTTTCCGTTTTATGAAGCGCAAATAAACCAAATAGGTAAAGAACGCGGTTGGGGTGCATTTAGTAAAGAAGCTTTTTTAAACACCACTCAACCTGAAGGTGCTTATTTTATGGGCGAACCAAATGCAGTAATTGATAAAATTTTACAACAACACGAATGGTTTGGACACTCTCGCTTTGTAGCACACATGGATGTTGGCGACCCAGATCACCACTTGCTTATGAAATCTATTGAATTGTTTGGGACAAAAGTGGCTCCAGAAGTACGCAAAGCACTTAAATAATATACCTTATTGCAATTAAGAACAGCCTTTTACAAAAGTAAAAAGGCTGTTTGTTTTATTACTTAATATCCAACTAAAAAATAATTCTACATGGATAAAGATTCTTTGTAAAAAATACCATCAATTGTTTATAAAGATGTAACCTTTGCATTTTCATCAAAAAAAATATACCTATTTCCAAGCGTTCTTTTTTCTTGAATTAAATCTTGGCGAAACTTTTTAGAATAACTATTAACAAATTTGGTTTTATAATACGTGTTATTAATAACGTATAAATCTACATCTAAAGATTTGTAATAATTTAAATCTTTTTCTGTAAGATACTCAATAACTATATAAGGCACAACATTGTTCTCTTTACAAAATCGAATAAAAAATTCAATATTTACACAACTCTCACTTTTACAATGTAAACTCCAAATATACACAAGTGCTGGTTTCTTATTATTTATAATACAATTACGTAATTCAATTCCATTTGTTAAATAGATATTTTTTGATTTATTTTTACAGTCTATATTAGTGAGTAGTTCTTTATATTTATCACTGTTAATGTATAAACCATCAAAACTAACATTTGTATTTACTAAGCTTACATTACAACCGGTAGCTACAAACAGTAATGTTATAAATAAAATTAACTTTCTCAAATTTAAGGTGTTTAAATATTTACTTTATAGCATCAAAAGTATTTTTTTTAATTAATTCGTCAATAATAACATCCAATTATTTTCAATTTAAAACACTAAAAACAAGAAAATTAGCATAAAAATGCTATTAAAAAAATTACTCCATTGCTAAAAGTTTTACAACTTTTGGGCAATATTAATTGAATACTTTTTAAACATGCAATAAGCTATTGACATTAACGTATAAAACACTTTAACTTCATTTACTAAACTTAGAAAATGAAATGTATAATTTAAATAGGTTCACACAAAAAGTGTAAATCTATTTTGATACAAAATAAAAAAGGCATTCAAAATTAAGAATGCCCTTTTAAATACTATTTATTTAATAAAATTGCGTCGATAACGTAATTATAATTTAGTAAATCACGAGAATCTTCATCGTAAATATGTTCCCATTTAAAATCGGGTAAAAAAATACGAGAAGTTGCTTTGCCGTTCCAATCTACCTTTAAATCATGCTTTTCTAAAACTTCAACAACTTTTTTAGCAATTTCTTTGCTAACAGCATCGCTTTCGTTATTAATTTTTTGGAAACTTATATACAAACCTTCGCCACGAACAGCACGTTCTAAATCTTGACCATGATAAAAACAATATCCATTCGATTTTTCGTTATTATCAATCAATGCACGTTCTACTTCTTCAACCTCGTATTCTCCATCTTCATTGGTGTAACCTGGGTAATGTAATGCAATAAATTTAGAATCGGCCAATTCGTCAAAAGCGGCAATTAAGCGCTGCGTTTGATTGTTTGATTCCCAATTTTTGCTTTCCTTTAAAAGTTCTTGGTACACTAAATTTATGTGCTCATGTGCCCAATCTTCAGATATTTCATCTTCAAAACCATTATCTTCAATCTCTTCAACAATACTAGTCTGGATGTCTTCTAAGCTATAAAACCCAGAACGTACTTGCGTGTAAATCGAATCAAAAATAAACTGCTGATCTTCAGACATACTTTGTTTCATACAAATTTGCTTTTAAGCCTTTAACTTTTTAAAATTTTACAATACGAATATATCAATTCCTTTTAAATTTAAAATATACTGAATGCTTTTTTTTACAATATTTAAAATAATTATTGTTTTAATTTAAATTTTAATAAATAATAATGTTTCGGTTGCTTTTTAAAATGAAACCGTAATTTTGCAAACTATTTATAAAAAACTAACTATGAATAAAGGCCTAATTGCTTTGGCTTTTGGCGGTTTAGCCATTGGTATGACCGAATTTACTATGATGGGCATTTTACCAGATATTGCCAACGATCAACACATATCAATTACAAAAGCTGCGCATTTTATTGCCTTATATGCATTTGGTGTAGTTGTTGGCGCACCACTTTTAACCTTATTTACTGGTAAAATTGCACCTAAAAAGGTGTTATTATTTTTAATGATTTTGTTTGTGCTATTTAACGCATTATTTGCGTTTGCACCAGAATACAACTCTTTAGCTGCTACAAGGTTTCTATCGGGCTTACCACATGGAGCCTTTTTTGGTGTAGGATCGGTTGTAGCGGCACATTTAGCTCAAAAAGGAAAAGAAGCACAAGCAATTGCACTTATGTTTACAGGTATGACAATTGCTAATTTAGCAGGTGTACCGCTAGGCACGTATATAGGGCATCATTTTACTTGGCGCATTACTTACGCACTAATTGCCGCATTGGGTGTAGTAACTATTATATGTATTTATTTTTGGTTGCCTAACATTAATAATACCACAACAGGTAATTTACAGCAACAACTTTTATATTTTAAAAAACCAAAAGCTTGGCTTATTGTAGCCATTATATCAATTGGCACAGGCGGTTTGTTTGCATGGATTTCTTACATTGCGCCAATGGTAACAAACGTAGCTAAAATACAAGCTAACAATGTTCCTTACATTATGATTTTAATAGGTTTGGGAATGTTTTTTGGAAATATTTTAGGTGGAAAATTAGCCGATTCATTTTCTCCCACTAAAGCTGCTATTGGTAGTTTTTTAGTAATGGCTTTAACATTAATCATAGTACATTTTACAGCACACATTGAAGTTTTAACTTACGTTATGGCATTTTTTACAGGTTTGGTGGCATTTACAATTGGGTCGCCTTTACAAATGATGTTAATTACTTCGGCAAAAGGTTCAGAAAATATAGCGGCAGCAGCAGGCCAAGCTAGTTTTAATATAGGTAATACGTTAGGTGCATATTTTGGAGGAATACCAATTACTCTTGGCTTTGCTTATAATTCACCCGTATTAGTTGGTGTAAGTATGGCTTTGGTGGGTGCTTTATTGGCAGTTTTGTATCTTAAAAAATACATCCATAATTAAAAACGTTTTGTAGAAAAAATAAACACTTTTATACCAATCATTACCCCTTAAACCTTTTAAAAATCAATAATACACCTATGGCATATTACTTGCATTATAGTAATAGAACATTAAAATTATTGTACTATGAGAAATTTTTTTAAGTTTATTGGCGGTTTATTTTTAATGGTTTTTGTAGTTACAGCCTGTAGCATTGACGACGACCCTGCTAACAACGATTTTTTTATTGGTAAATACAACGGAAATGTAAGTTACAACGATGCCAATGTTAACAAACAAAATAACAACGGAAGCGTTCAAGTTGTAAAAGTAGGTAATACGTACAATTTTTTATTTTCTGATGAAATTCCTGATATTACCGGGGTTGAAATTCAAAAAAACGAAAATTCTGCTGTTATGATTGGATCTACCACTACACATTATATTAAAATAAATGCCAATAATTTAACCATTTTGTTTTTAAAAGATGGCGCTACTTGGACAGCAGATGCCAACAGATAAAAAAAACCAACCTAAAAGGTTGGTTTTTTTTATTCTTTATTATTTAAATTTCTACCTAAAACAAAGCAACTAATAATAAAAGTACAAATTGCAGGTAAAACCCATTCTAAATTGTAAGTTGCCAAAGGCATTATATTTAATAAATCTGCCAAAGTAGTTTCTTTGGGAAACCAACCTACCAACACGCGTAGTAACGATATTACCATAGTTACTAAAAGTGTTATTAAATATGGTTTATTATTGGTAATTGTTTTACCAAATAACAATACAGATAGTATTAAAACCAACGTTACCGGATATATAAAATTTAATAACGCAGCTGCATACTCAATAATGGTATCAACACCTGTAATTGCTAAAAATATTGAAACCAATGTTATAGAAATAACACCTTCAATATAGCCTAATTTTCCACTTGTTAATCGTTCAAAAAAGTTCGCCGAACCAGCCGTTAATGCAATTGCAGTTGTTAAACAAGCTAACAACATAATTGCCGAAATTAAATAAACACCGTTGTTGCCGTAATATTGAGTGGCAATATGCACAAGTATTGATGAATGCGTTACTGTACTGGTATCAGCTTGGATATTTGCTCCCAAATAAAACAAGCCCCCATACACCAACAACATCCAAACTGCAGCATAAATAGCCGATTTTACTACAACTTCTACCTTATCTTTTGTATGTGAATACCCTTTACGAGTAGCACCTACTATTAAAAGTGCAGCAAAAATAACTCCAGCCAACACATCCATTGTTTGATATCCTTCTTGAAAACCAATATAAAAACGATTTTCAAGTATGGTTGCTTGTAAATTAGTCGTTGTACCTAAAAACAAAGCCGGTACTATTAACAATGCTAAAAAGAACAATAAAATTGGAGCGAAAATTTTCCCTAATATACCTGTAATTTTATTTAAAGAAATTGATGCTAGCATAACCGCACCAAAAAACAAAATACATACCCATACCGATTGCGCATCTGGAATAATTGGTTTTATGGCAACTTCGTAAACCGAGGCGCCCGCACGTGGCAATGCAATTAATGGACCAATACAAAGCACATTTATAAACGATAATACAAACGCCAATTTTAAATGCGCACGTGCACCTAAATCGGTAAAATACTTACCCGAAACAGCAACTGCAAAAATTCCTAATACAGGCGCTAAAATTGCTGTAAGCGAAAAACCGCCTAAAGTTTCGGGCCAATCTGCACGAGTTTGATATCCTAAAAATGCGGGTAAAAGTAAATTTCCTGCTCCAAAAAACATAGCAAATAATGCCATACCTAAAAACAGAATCGTTCTTTGCTTTCTTATATCCATTCTTTCTAAATTTTAACTTGACTAACATCAAACATAATGATTTTTTTTAACAAAACCTTAAGTTTCACAAAATAAAACATACTGTTTTAACAACATTTATCTATAAAAGTTTAATCAAATAGCACAAAAAAAGGATTTGTTCATAATTTACCTTTTATTAAAACAGTTTTTAAAAAATAGAATCCTTACACAACACATTTAATTATAAAAGTTACTTACAAAATAGTACATTTGCATAAACAATTTTTTTTGAAAAATGTACAGAAGTGAAAATTGCGGCGCACTACGTTTAGCCGATGTTAATAAAGAAGTTACTTTAGCGGGATGGGTACAAAAATCACGTGATAAAGGTTTTATGATTTGGGTTGATTTACGCGACCGTTACGGAATTACACAACTTATTTTTGATGAATCGCGCACAAATACCGATGTAATGCAACTTGCAAAATCTTTAGGACGCGAATTTGTTATTCAGGTAAAGGGTACTGTTATTGAACGTGAATCTAAAAACACCAACATACCTACTGGCGAAATTGAAGTTTTAGTGAACGAATTAACTATTTTAAACGAAGCACAATTACCGCCTTTTACTATTGAAGATGAAACCGACGGCGGCGAAGACATTCGTATGAAATACAGATACTTAGATATTCGTAGAAACCCTGTAAAAAACAGTTTGCTTTTTAGACATAAAGTAGCACAAGAAGTACGAAACTACCTTTCAAATTTAGATTTTTGTGAAGTTGAAACACCTTATTTAATAAAATCGACTCCTGAAGGTGCACGCGATTTTGTGGTGCCTTCACGTATGAATCCGGGTCAGTTTTACGCGTTGCCACAATCGCCACAAACCTTTAAACAATTGTTAATGGTAGGCGGTATGGATAAATATTTTCAAATTGTAAAATGTTTCCGCGACGAAGATTTACGTGCCGACCGTCAGCCTGAATTTACACAAATTGATTGTGAAATGGCTTTTATTGAACAAGAAGATATTTTAAATGTTTTTGAAGGTTTAACATGCCATTTACTTAAAAAATTCCACAATTTAGATATTGAAAAATTTCCGCGAATGACGTTTGAAGAAGCCATGACTACTTATGGTAACGATAAACCAGACATTCGTTTTGGAATGAAATTTGGCGAATTAAACGCTGTAGCACAGCATAAAGATTTTGCCGTATTTAATTCGGCCGAATTAGTGGTAGGTATTGCTGTACCAGGTGGTGCAACATACACCCGTAAAGAAATTGATGCGTTAATTGAGTGGGTTAAACGTCCGCAAGTAGGTGCATCGGGCATGGTATATGTAAAATGCGAAGCTAACAATCAATATAAATCATCGGTAGATAAATTTTACGATCAAAACGATTTAGCAAATTGGGCTGCTGCAACCAATGCACAAGAAGGCGATTTAATTTTGGTTTTATCAGGACCAGCAAACAAAACACGCGCTCAACTATCGGCATTGCGTATGGAATTAGGTAACCGTTTAGGATTGCGTAAACCTAATGAATTTGCTCCGTTATGGGTAGTTGATTTTCCGTTGTTAGAATGGGATGAGGATTCCGCTCGTTTTCATGCAATGCACCATCCGTTTACATCGCCAAAACCAGAAGATATGCATTTATTAGATACCGATCCTGGTAAAGTACGTGCAAATGCTTACGATTTAGTTTTAAATGGAAACGAAATTGGTGGTGGATCTATTCGTATACACGATAAAGAAATGCAAGCTTTAATGTTTAAACATTTAGGTTTTACACAAGAGCAAGCACAAGAACAGTTTGGCTTTTTAATGAATGCATTTCAGTTCGGTGCTCCGCCGCATGGTGGTTTAGCTTTTGGATTAGACCGTTTAACAGCAATTTTAGGTGGACAAGAAACTATTCGTGATTTTATTGCTTTCCCTAAAAACAATTCAGGTCGTGATGTGATGATTGATGCACCTGCAACTATAGACGATGCTCAATTAAATGAATTATCAATAATGCTAAACGTAAAAGCATAAACAAAATAAAAGAGGCTGTCCGAAAAGGCAGCCTCTTTGTTATTTCGCACTTGATGCGAAATCGCTTTTGATTTATTAAGTATTATGAGAAGCTGAATCAAGTTCAGCTTGACAAGCAGCTCATTTTCGGAGAACATCTTTTAATTTACATCTTATTCTAACTGTAAACGTATAGGCATACGAAAGCGCATGCGAACTGGCTTTTCATCAACTAAAATAGGATGCATTTTTAAACTTTTAATTACCCTTATGGCTTCGGTATCGCACGCTGGACTTAAACTTTTTTCTATATTAACTTTTTCAACAGTTCCATTTTCTTCAACAATAAAAAAAACATATATGGTACCTGAAACAGCTTCTTCTATTGCCTGTTCTGGATATCTGTAATTTTCAATAACATATCTATAAATACTTTTACCTGTTGTTGTGGTATAAGTATTTACGTTACCATCTAATAAATCATTTAAGGTATCGTTTACTGTTTTGGTAGTTTCAGCCAATGGTTCGCTGGTATTTTGCGCTGTACCAACTAAAGTAAAACTACTTATAATAAGTGCTAATAATGTTTTCATATTTTAAAGATATAAAAAAAGTGCCTTAAAAAGACACTTTAGAACTTATTCTACAATAAACTCCACATTTTCAATAACAGAGCTGTGTGGCGCTTTAAACATTAATTTAACTTTTGTATGTTTTTCAGAATGATCTAATTTTAAAGTACCTTGTGTAATTTTAGAATATCCAGCTTCACCTTTGCAATAACAATGTTTACCGTAAACTAGTTTCACTTGCTCTAATTCGGTATCCTTGTATTGTTTTTTAAAAGCGTTTGCTGGTATTTCCATAAACAATTCTTCTTTGTAAAAATCGTCGGCATGTAAATCTTTAGCACGGTTTCTATCAAAGCTATACTCTACTAAAACAGTTTCAGGATTATACTTGGTTTGTGGGTATAATTGTTCAAAACCTTCAAGGTTTAACCCTTTTTCAAATTCGCGAGTTGCAGTTACTTTACCACCTTCGGGTGCTACAGAAATCATAGTTACTTTTTTACCTAACCAATTGGTAGACTCTACGCCTTTTGATGTGCTACAACCAGTTGCCAAAGCAGCAAATGTAAGTAGCGTTAAAATTTTTTTCATTATTTATTTTCCATTAAAATTATTCATTGCATTATTTAAACCTGCTAGTGCAAATTCTTTTACAGCTTGCGAAACTACGCTTAATCGTTCTTTTAAAGCTATGGTTTCTTCATTGCTCCACTCACCCAAAACATAATCAACTTGTTGCCCTTTTTTAAAAGCATCAGATATCCCAAAGCGCAATCTTGGGTATTCTGCACTATTTAAAACCTGTTGTATGTGTTTTAAACCGTTGTGCCCGCCGTCTGATCCTTTTGCTTTTAAACGTATGGTTCCAAAAGGTAAATTTAAATCATCTGTAATAATTAACACATTTTCTTTAGCAATTTTTTCTTTTTCCATCCAAAATTGCAACGCTTTACCCGATAAATTCATGTATGTATTAGGTTTTAGCAAAAGTAAAACCTTATTTTTAACTTTAATTTGAGCCAAAGCACCCAATTTTACCGTTTCAAAATTTTCATTTGCTTCTTGCGCCATAAAATCTACTGCTTTAAAACCAATATTATGACGTGTGTTAACGTAATCGGCACCAATATTGCCTAACCCAACAATTAAATATTTTTTCATTATTTGTGTTGTACTTTCGTTTGTAGGTTTACTAAACCAATTTTTAAAAAAATTCATTGCAAATGTATTAACAAATGGGTAATTTAGAACAAAACTTGTGCAAGTTATGGAAAACTTACTTACTATTTTGGAATTTATTAAAACGTGGTATTGGATTCCGTTAACTTTAGTAAACACAACTGCTTTTATAACCATTTTAATTGAAAACGGCAAACCCGAAAAAACAATTGCTTGGTTAATGGTCATAGTTTTTTTACCTATTATTGGTGTTGTTTTATATTACTTTTTTGGACAAAAATTTAAAAAAGAAAACTATTTTAAAAAATTAGACCATAGGTATAAAACATTATTAGATACACGTTGGAATGATTTAGCACCTTTTATATCTAAAGAAATTGAACTTACCCAAACGTACGACGATCATTTAAACGATGCCTTTGAATATTTGGCTAACACTAAAGTTTCTATACCTACATCAAACAACATTGTAGAGCTTTTAAGCAATGGTGAAGAAAAATTTGCTGTTTTATTAAACGATCTAAAAAATGCAAAACACCACATTCATTTAGAATATTATATTTTTGATGAAGATGAAATTGGCAGCCAAATTTTAAATATTTTGGTTGAAAAAGCAAAAAATGGTGTAGAAATACGTTTAATTATTGATGATTTTGGATCGGGTGCCTTAGCAAAACGTAAAAAATATTACGAGAGTTTGGGAATTCAATTCGAAATTTTCTTACCTGTACGTTTTTCATCATTAGCAAACAGTAATTACCGCAATCACAGAAAAATAATTATTATTGATGGATTAATTGGATATGTTGGCGGTATAAACATTTCAGACAAATATATAAATCCAAATAAATACAATGTGTTTTGGCGCGATACATCAATTCGTATTTTTGGAGATGCTACCAAAGTTTTACAAGCTCAATTTTGGTTACATTGGCAAAGTATCGCTTTAAAAACATATAGTTTAAACGCACATTATTTACCCAAATTATCTAACAATTTCTTAAAAAAATTACCTGTAACATTTGCTTTATCATCGCCTGGTGATACCCCACCGTATATAATGGAAGCAATGATTTTAAGCATTTCTACAGCACAAAAAAGCATTCAACTATGCACGCCGTATTTTATACCTACCGAATCGTTTAAAACCGCATTGTTAATTGCCATTTCTAAAGGAGTTGAAGTTTCGTTAATGATACCCGCAAAAAGCGATTCGGCTGTTGTACAAGCTGCATCTTTATCGTTTTTAAAACCATTTGTTGAACGTGGAATGAACGTTTTTTTATACAAAAAAGGCTTTATTCACGCAAAAACAATATGTATTGACGGCTTACTGAGTTATGTAGGAACAACAAATTTAGACTCAAGAAGTTTTTTAATTAATTTTGAACTTTCGGCATTGGTATTAGACCCTCTTTTTGCTAAACAACTTTCAGAACAATTTTATAAAGATACTTTAGAAAGTAACCTTTTTACAACCGAATTTTGGAATTCAAAAAAATGGTATTACAAAGCATTTGCATCTATTTGCAGATTATTAGCACCGCTATTATAATAATTTAGCAATCCGCATTCCGGCAATTTGTTGCATGCCTGTTGGCTTGGTAACATGATCGTATTTATCACTTTGGTTTATAGCTATTGTAGATGTTGGTAAAATTTTAACCCAAAGCGATATTTCGTCGTTTTTTTGCATTACAACTTCAAAAGGTCCAATTAAAAGTCCGGCGGCAACATCAAAATTGCCATAGCTGTATTTAAATTCGGTTTTCCCTAAAATAGATTCTGAAGAAGAATTAGGATTTTTAATAAGATACAATTCCATATGAATGCTGTCTTTAACAGTACTACCCATAACACCTGGATTTATATTTGCAAAAGCAGAAATTTCATAAGTACCATCGGCAGAAATTGTGATTTTATCGTTTAAAAATTGAGTGATTTTATTATAAACCACATCAATTGGCTGAAAACGTAATTGCTGCATTTCATTAGGAGTATTTTGTAAATGAATACTGCGCAAACTGCGTATATAAAACGTTTTTTCCTGTGCAAAACCACTTATACCAACAAATAGTATTAATAGTTTAATAATATCTTTGAAAACCTTCTCCATCGCTAATTAATTTAATAGTAAATGAAAACGAAACACATTCTTTCTTCTTTTTAGGACATCCCAACTCACAACTTAAAAGCGGATTACTTAATAAACCTGCACTAATAGCGCCAGCTACAACGGCATCTTTTTCTAAATAAACTATGGTTGGATGGACTTTAATTATAGAAAAATCGTCTTGATTTTCTTGATCGTATGATTTCCGTGTTGCAGCTACATATTGTTCAATTCCGCTAGCAATTTGTACAATTCCAAAGTTAACACCTGCCCTGCTGTATTTAATAACGCTGGTACTTGGATTAAATTGAAACGATGCTGAAATTTCGTAATAGCCACTTTCAGGAATTAAAAGTTTTTCGGTTTTTTCATCAATTGCAAATAAAGTGTTTTTAATAATGTGCGCTTTATTCATTTGTATGTAGTGAAAAGTTTTATCGGTACCAGGTCTTAAATTAAAAAACTGGGTAGCGTTACCTTGGTAATGAAACGTTTCTTGTGCATTACCTGCTGTACAAAAAAGTATAAAAATTAAAAAAAACAGTTTGTTCATTCCTTTTCTTTCAAATATAAAACTTTTAGCGGCATAAAAAAAGTTGCAAATTTTAAAAACTTGCAACTTAATTTTTATAGAGAAAAAATTTAGTTAACACCACCACCCATAGCTTTGTAAAGCTGTATGTTAGCGTTCCATAAATTATATTGTGTTGAAATAATGTTTAACTGCGCATTTAATTCACTTTCGGTAGCTGTTAAAACCTCTAAGTAACTAGCCATACCATTGTTTAACAATTCTTGCGAGTAATTCACGGCAGTTGTATAGGCTTCGGCTTCTTGTTGTTTTAAAACCAGTTTCTTTTTATTGATGTCGATTGCATACAACGCATCAGAAATTTCTTTACTAGCATTTAAAACAGTTTGTTTGTAATTTAAAAACGCTTTTTCTTTGTTTGATAAACTTATTTCGTATTGCGTACGAATTTGTCTTCCGTTTAACACTGGTTGCGCAATACCCGCTATAATACTTGCAAAAAACGAAGTTGGATCAAACAATTTTTCAAAATCTACCGATTGCAATCCGCCATTTGCAGTTAACCTTAAAGTAGGATAAAAACTTGCTTTGGCAACATTAGTAAGTTCAAATGCATTTCTAAAACCTAATTCGGCAGCCACAACATCGGGTCTGTTATTTAAAATTTGAAGTGCAATCCCTTCGTTTGTATCAATATTTAAATGTAAATCTGTAAAAGCCGAACGTTCAATTGCATGAGGAAACATTCCTTTTAAAACACTTAATGCGTTTTCTTGATGCTTAATATTATTTTCAATTTCTAATAGCAAAGCTTGGGCGCTTAAAAGTTGAGCTTGGGTTTGTTTAACTGCAACTTCGGTAATTCGGCCTGCATCTTTTAAGGCTTTATTCGTTTCTAAACTTTTTGTACGGTTTTCAATAGTTTTTAAAGCCATTTGCTTTTGTGCATCTAACGCCAATAAATTGTAATAATTTGATGCTACCATTGCAACCAATTGCGTTTTAACCGCTTTATGTGCAGCAACAGTTTGTAAATAAGTAGCTTGTGCAGCTAATTTTTTACTGTTGATTTTACCCCAAATATCAGCTTCCCATCCTAAACTTCCTGTAATATCAAACTGATCTAACCGTTGGCGTTGACCTAAAATTTTACCAAATTGAGTATTTATTGAATTTACCGAATGCGTGTAGTTAGTACCTATTGAAAAGGTTGGCAAATACCCCATTTTACCTTGTAAAAGGTACGATTGCGCTTGATTAATATTTTCTAAAGCAACCCGAATGTCTAAATTATTATCTAACGCAGTTTGTATGTGCTGTTGTAAAAAAGCATCGGTAAAAACTTGTTGCCAAGGCAAAATATTAGTTGCTGTGCTATCTTTAACAACTTGATTTGTATTAAACGATGCATTTTCCCAAGCATTTGGCTTTTCATACGGCTTTGTAGCAATACACGATTGCAATAAAACCACCGTAACAATAGCTAAAGTTATTTTATATATATGTTTCATAATTAATCTTCTAAAGCTTTTTTATTAAATTTTACAGGTTTAATTTTTTCTTGTATCGATTGAAAAATCACAAACAAAACAGGTATTACAAACACCCCTAAAACAGTACCTATTAACAACCCAAATGCCGCACCTGTACCAATTGAACGATTACCAATATAACCAACACCACTTGCAAAAACCAAAGGCAATAAACCTAAAATAAAAGCAAACGAAGTCATTAAAATAGGTCTTAAACGCGCTTTAGCTCCATCAATTGCTGCTTGTAAAATGGTTTCGCCTTGTAATCTTCGTTGCAATGCAAACTCTACAATTAATATGGCGTTTTTAGCAAGCAACCCAACAAGCATAACCAATGCAATTTGAAAATAGATATTGTTTTCTAAACCTGCTACCTTTTGTGATAAAAACGCCCCCATAATACCTGTTGGTAACGATAAAATTACCGCAAATGGCAACATATAACTTTCGTACTGAGCTGCTAATATGAAAAATACAAACACAATACACAATACAAAAATTAGTATAGTTTGCGATCCTGCGTTGATTTCCTCACGAGTTAAACCTGTAAAATCAATTCCGTAATTGTTTGATAATTTTTGTTCGGCTACTTCTTGTACTGCTTTAATAGCATCGCCCGAAGAATAGCCTGGTTTAGGTGCGCCCGATACGTTTGCAGATGTAAACAAGTTAAAACGATTTACCGATTGGGGACCATATACTTTTTCTAAGGTAACAAACTGACTTAAAGGTGCCATTGCCCCCGAAGCGGTACGAACAAACATACCATTTAAACTGGATATATTTTGACGATCACCTGGTAACGATTGTAACATTACACGGTATTGTTTACCAAAACGGGTAAAATCACTTACATAATTACCACCTATATATCCTTGCAAAGCTGAAAAGATATTACTTACCGAAACCCCTGATTGTTTAGCACGTACAATATCTAGCTTAATTTCGTATTGTGCGTAATTGGTATTAAAAGGTGTTTGTGCATACATAATTTCAGGACGTTGCATTAACGCATTAATATATTCTTGAGCAGTTTTATCAAACGTTTTTAAATCGCCTCCCGATTTATCTAACAATTTTAATTCAAATCCGCCCGAGAAACCAAACCCTGGAATACTTGGTGGTTGAAAAAAGATCATTTTAGCTTCGGGAAAGTTTTTCCCAGCCAAACCAAACAATTTACCAATTACTACATCGGTTGCTTTATCGTTGGTAGTTCGTTTAGCAAAAGGCTCCATTTTAATTAACATAAAACCATAATTTGAACCCGAACCCGAAATGATGCTTCGACCAGAAATAACAGTTACCGATTCAATACCAGGAATTTTTTCGGCTTGTTCAGAAAAAGCGCGTTCTAACTTATATACACGATCTACCGATGCACCCGCAGGCAATTCGATATTACCCATTATAAATCCACGATCTTCACTTGGCACAAACCCCGCAGGCATAGTTTTATTTGCTAAATAGGTAATACCTAAACAAACAATTAGTATACTAAATGTAACCCATTTATGTTTAAACAAAAATGCAAATGATTTTGCGTATTTATTTGTCATTGCATTAAATGAGTTGTTAAAAGCTATAAAAAAGCGTTTAACAAAACTTTGTTTTTTACCATGTTCATCGCCGTGTTGCTTTAAAAACAATGCACAAAGTGCCGGACTTAAAGTTAGTGCGTTTAATGCCGAAATACCAATTGCTACAATTAAAGTTACCCCAAATTGCTTGTAAAAAACACCTGTAGGCCCCGTTATAAAAGTTACGGGTATAAAAACGGCACACATTACTAATGTAATTGATACAATGGCTCCTGAAATTTCGCTCATGGCATTTTTTGTAGCTGTAGTGGCATCTTGTTTGGTTTCTTCCATTTTGGCATGCACTGCTTCAACCACCACAATAGCATCATCAACCACAATACCAATAGCTAAAACTAAAGCAAATAATGTAAGAAGGTTTAATGAGTATCCAAATAAATTTAAAAAGAAAAATGTACCAATTATAGATACCGGAACTGCAATAAGCGGTACCAAAGTAGAGCGAAAATCTTGTAAAAAGATATAAACTACAATAAAAACCAAAATAAAAGCTTCTATTAAAGTATGTGTTACTTTTTCTATAGACGCATCTAAAAATTCGTTCGAATCTAAATTGATTTTATACTTAATACCTTCGGGTAAATTTTTCTCTATTTTATCTAATTCTTTTTTAATATCATTAATGATGTCTTGTGCGTTTGAACCTGGTGTTTGGTAAATTGCCATTGCAACTGCAGGATTTCCGTTTAATTCAGAATATCCCCCATAAGTTTGGGCACCTAGTTCAATTTCGGCAACATCTTTTAAACGAAGTACTTGACCATTATCCATTGATTTTATTACGATGTCTTCGTACTGTGTCTCGGTTTTAAATTTACCACTGTATTTAATGATGTATTGAAACGAGGCTCCTGAATTTTCGCCTAATTGACCCGCAGCTGCTTCTAACGATTGTTCATTTATTGCTGCACTTACATCGGCAGGAACCAAACCATGCGCTGCCATTTTTGTTGGATTTAACCACACACGCATTGAATAGTTTTTAGCACCAAATACATTTGCATCGCCCACACCATTTACCCTTTTTAATGCGGGGATTACATTAATATTCATGTAATTTTGAATGTACGTGGCATCGTAATTTTTGTTTTCGGAATAAAACGATAAAAACATTAACGACGATGTTTGCTGTTTTTGGGTAGTAACGCCCGATCTGGTAACTTCGGTAGGTAATAATGGTGTTGCACGTGCTACCCTATTTTGTACGTTTACTGCTGCAATATCAGGATCGATACCTTGTTTAAAAACAATTTGTATAGATGCCGAGCCATCGTTACTGGCTGTTGAGGTAAGATAATCCATACCTTCAACTCCATTAATTTGTTCTTCAATAGGAACAATAACACTTTCAAGCACTGTTTGGGCATTTGCACCTGGATACGATGCTGCAACTTGAACAGTTGGCGGAGCAATGTCGGGGTACTGAGTTACGGGTAAAACCGATAACCCTAAAACACCTAAAATAACTATTAAAATAGAAATTACTGTAGATAATACAGGTCTTTCAATAAAGGTTTTTAGCATAATAAATTCAATTAAAAAATTGGTTTTATTGCGTTTGCAATAGTATCAAAATGAACTTTTTTAGGTTTAATGGCTGTTTTATTTTTTAAAGTTCCTACACCACTAACCACAACTACATCGCCCGCATTTATACCATCTTTAACAATTATTAAATTGTTTACTCTATCGGTAACATTAATAACCGTAGAAAATGCGGTATCGTTACGTACTTTATACACATTAACTTTACCTTGTTGTTCATACGATGCTACTTCGGGCACCACTAAAACATTTGTGTATTTTTTAGGTAAACGTATGGTACCACTGTTGCCATTACTTAATAATTTATTAGGATTTGCAAAGGCTACACGAAATTGAACCGTACCTGTAGCAGCATCAATTTGACCTGTAACGGTTTCAATTTTTCCCTTTTCGCTATAAATACTACCATCTGCTAATTGCAGATCTACTTGTGGTAAATTTTTAATTTTTTCTGATAATGTTGTTCCTGCTGTTTCGTTTAAAAACTTAAAATATTCTTTTTCATTCATTGAAAAATAAGCGTAAACTAAACTAATATCTGAAATAGACGTTAAAGCAGTTGCGTCGGCAGGACCAACTAAACTTCCTTTTTTCAACGGTAGTTTTCCTACAATACCACTAATTGGCGCACGTACAACCGCATAGTTCACATTAGCTTGTGCCGACGCGTAACTTGCTTTGGTTTGAGCCAATACGCTTTTTGCCGATGCTAAATTTGCCTTTGCAGTTTCAAGCTGTATGTTGCTTATAATATTCTTTTGTACCAAAGGTTGCAGTTTATTAACTTCAACCTGTGCAGCATTAA
This sequence comes from Myroides sp. JBRI-B21084, assembly GCF_030545015.1. Classification (GTDB taxonomy): domain Bacteria; phylum Bacteroidota; class Bacteroidia; order Flavobacteriales; family Flavobacteriaceae; genus Flavobacterium. The sequence goes on along the minus strand of NZ_CP120653.1, from coordinate 2,220,942 downwards.
CATTAGCCGTTGCTACAGCAATACCTGCTTTTGCTGCATTTGCAGTTTCGGCAAGCATGTTTGCTTCTAATTTAAAAAGCGGTTGGTTTTTTTGCACTTGTTGCCCTTCGTGTACATACACTTCTTGTATATATCCTTGAATTTTAGCACGTACATCATTATTTATTTTTCCTTGAATTGTAGCCGGAAAAGTAGTGTAACCCACCAAATCCTTAGTTGTTGCAGCAACAACATCTAAAACAGGTGCGGTTTGTTGTGGTGTTTCGTTTGTTTTAGAACAACTAAAAAAAACAGTTGTAAAAAACACCATAAATACAGCTTTTAGGGTATTATTCTTCATTTGGTTTTATATAAAGTTTTAGGTTTAAAATTGTTTTTTCTATTGATAAGGTTACGTCGTTTAAATGGTTTATGTACACATCAAATGCTTCTTGCTTAAACATATCGTTGCAGTTAACTTTGCGGTATTCTTTTAATTTTATATTGATTTCTTTTTCGTTTTTTAAGCGCTTTACTACATCTTCTAAACGAGTTAAAAACAAATTTTTACTTGTTCTAAAAAATCGCTTCCGTTGATTATCTTTTTTTATTTGTTCGATAAAATTGTTTTCAATTAACACTTGTAAGCTGGTTGAAACCGAACTTTTACTTGCCTGAAATAATTCAACAAGCTCTTCAAACGTTAAACCATCTTTACAGGTATTAAAAATAAAAAGCGTGTAAATACGCGCTGTGAGTGGGGGTAGTTTATAAAACACCTCGTAATGTTCAGCTATTTCTTTAAAAAGATCTAAAGCTAAAAACTGCTTCATTTAATTTTTTTACAAAAGTAATTTTAGTTCGGTAGTTACCGAACTAATTAATGTTAATATTTAATTAAATTATAAAAGTGCTATTTTTTAAAATTATTTAATTGCTAAAAAACTGATTTTTTACATGTTATATTTAAAGTAAAAAACCTATAAAAAAAACTGTAAAAAAAATTTGCTTTACATATTTTTTAATAACTATATTTGCAATCACAAAATCAAACAAAGATTTAAAAATTGTAATTGCGGAAGTAGCTCAGTTGGTAGAGCGTCAGCCTTCCAAGCTGAATGTCGCGAGTTCGACCCTCGTCTTCCGCTCTTGGAAAATCAAACGAAGATTTAAAAATCGTAAATGCGGAAGTAGCTCAGTTGGTAGAGCGTCAGCCTTCCAAGCTGAATGTCGCGAGTTCGACCCTCGTCTTCCGCTCTTGGAAAATCAAACAAAGATTTAAAAATTGTAAAACGCGGAAGTAGCTCAGTTGGTAGAGCGTCAGCCTTCCAAGCTGAATGTCGCGAGTTCGACCCTCGTCTTCCGCTCTTGAAACATAAAAAAACCTCATCAAAAGATGAGGTTTTTTTATTCTACAAAATTTAATTCTAACAATTCTTGGTATTTTTTTGGTAATAAAAAGCGTTTCTTTTCAAAATCAATCTTAAAAGAATATTTTTTTTCGGATTGTTTCTCTGTTATTACAATACAATCTTCAGTATCATAAATATTGCTATTTCTAAATTCGCCTTTTATTTTAAAAGCTTTTTTATATTCTATTGATTTAAATGTAGTATAACCATTTTTAAATTCATCAGTAAAATAACGTGGCGCAATACCGTAACCATTTAAATTTTTTTGATTTGCTTCTGTAAATTCACCTGCTATTACATCAAACATTCTTGATTCATATTCAACTTTTGAAGGATATTTTTTTAATAAATTATACTTTTTATCGTACACATAAACGGCATCGTTCCCATAAAAAATATTTACATATTCAATTTTTTGTGTACGTTTTCTAAAAACAAAATCGGTAAAAACTTTTTTTGCTTTAATATTTTTAACTTTTGGGGTTTTAAAATTAGGTTCTGCATACACTTCATACAATCCGTTATGTTGTACCAATAAATCGTTGCCATTTCCTATTGCATTGCGATATTCTTTATTTAAAGTAATTTTACTTTTTGTATCTCTTGAAATAAAAACACTTTTACCGCTTTTACAAAAATGCATATAATACATGCCATTAAAACGCAATTCTTCGTTAGTAGTTGTGTAGGTTTGCTTTTCGCCTGTTGTTCGATTTATAAAAGTGTATTCGGGATAATCTATTAAAGTAATTGGGGTAAAAAAATCGTTTTGACTGCTGTAAGAAGGTGCTATAAACTCATTTAAAGTATTTATTTCAACAACTCCAAATTTATTTTCGTACTGAAAAGCTTCGTAGTTATTTTGCCCAATAACCTGCATACTTATTAAGCCCAAAATTAGTAGTGCAATTTTTTTCATATCAATAATTTTATGTAAAAAAAGCTCAACCTTACGATTGAGCTTTATAAAAATAAATTATTTTTTTAATAGATCGCGAATTTCAGCCAACAATTCTTCTTGTGATGGTCCTGTTGGAGCTGCAGGTGCTGGTTCTTCTTTACGTTTTAAACGGTTGATACCTTTAACCATTAAAAATACAGCAAAAGCTAACAAAACAAAATTAATTGCTACAGTTATAAAATTACCGTAAGCAAAAACTACAGCGTTTTCTACTGCTCTAGCATCGGCTAAAGCCATACCTGCTTTAATACCATTTGCTGGATCTTTTAGAACGGTATACATATTTGTAAAATCTGGCGAGCCTAAAATAGCAGAAATTAACGGCATAACTAGGTCTTTAACAACGCTATCAATTATCTTTCCAAAGGCGCCACCTATAATTACACCCACTGCAAGATCAATTACATTACCTTTAACGGCAAATTCTTTAAATTCACTTAAAAATCCCATATCAACTTGTTTTTAATTTTATTGTTAAACGAAAATACAACTTTATGTTAAAATATCACTATTCTTTATAAAAAATTCTTTTAACGCGTTGCGAAATAGCTGTCATTACTTCGTAAGGAATTGTCTCCCAAATCTTTGCAACTTCGGTTATGCGTAAATCGTTTCCAAAAATAAGCACCTCATCACCTAAATTTACATCAATATCGGTTACATCAATCATTAACATATCCATACAAATAGTTCCTGCAATAGGTGCTTTTTGATTGTTAACTAAAACATACCCCTTGCCGTTTCCGTAACTTCGGCGAATACCGTCGGCGTAACCAATGGGCACTGTGGCAATTTTACTGTTTTTTTGAGCGATAAACCTTCGACCGTAACCAACTGATTCGTTTACAGGTACATGGTTTATTTGTAAAATAGTAGATTTTAATGTGGCAACGTTTTGTAATTGTGCATTTTCGGTCGCATTATTACCCACGCCATACAAACCAATACCAACGCGAACCATATCCATTTGATGTTCGCTAAAATTATAAATGCCCGATGTATTTAAAATATGCAACAAAGGTTTTATTTGCAATTGACTGCACACATAATGGGTATATTCTTTAAACAAATTAATTTGTTGTAAGGTAAAATCCTGCTGTTCTGGCATGTCGCTGGTAGCCAAGTGCGAAAACATACTGGTTACTTTCACCAAATTAGTGTTTTGTAATAAATCTATTAAAGGCTTTAAATCGTTTTTTACAAATCCTAAACGATTCATTCCCGTATTAAATTTTAAATGAATGGGGTATTGAAACAAGTTAAATGATTCGGCAATTTGCAAAAAAGTAGTTAATGCATACAAATTATAAATTTCGGGTTCTAAATTATAGGCAATCATTGTTGAAAAAGCCGATTTTTCAGGATTCATAACAATAATAGGTATATTAATTCCTGCTTTTCGTAGCTCTACACCTTCATCGGCAAAAGCTACTCCAAGATACGATACTTTATGGTGTGCCAATAGTTTTGCAATTTCGTAACTGCCGTTTCCGTAACCAAATGCCTTTACCATAACCATTGTTTTTGTGGTAGGTTTAAGTTTTGATTTGTAAAATTTAAGGTTATGACTTATAGCGTCTAAATTAATCTCTAAAACGGTTTCGTGCGTTTTTTCTTCTAATTCTGAAACAATTTTTTCGAACTGAAAACTACGCGAGCCTTTAATTAAAATAGTTTCGTTTCTGAATGCCTTTAAATTAAAATTGCTCAAAAAAGTTTCGGTATCAGGATAACTTTGAAATTGTGGAGTGTTTTTTAAGTACGAACTAATTTTTGAACCGATACCAATTACCCTATTCACATGATTTTGGTTAAGCAATTGTCCTACTTTTTGATACAATACCTCCGGTGTAAAACCGCTTTGAAAAATATCTGACAGGATTACTGTTTTTTGTTGATGCGTTTTTTGCTGCTCTAAAAAATCGAGCGCTATTTTTAACGATTGATAATCGCTGCTGTAACTATCGTCTATCAATAAAGAATCGTTAATGCCTTTTTTTACTTGTAAACGCATTTGCACCGTTTGTAATTGTGAAATTGCTTGCGTTATGTAATCAATATCAACATTTAAAAACAACAAAGTGGTAATGCATGTTGCTATGTTTTCAACCGATGCTAAATCGGTAAAAGGCAGTTTTACATTAAATGTGTTTTGGTTGTATGTTACAATTAAAACAGCATTCAATTTTTTAAACTGTACGTTTGCATTTTCGCTAAAACTCCAATTAAACCATTGTATGTTTTTAGGCTTATTAGCACTTATTAATTCTGTATTTTCACTAATTAAAACATTTGCGTTTTTAAAAAGTTTTAATTTTTCTTGTAATTTTTCTTCTTTCGATGCAAACCCTTCGTTATGTGCTGGACCAATGTTCGTTAAAATTCCAATGGTAGGTTGTATAACGGCTTCAAGAAAATCCATTTCATTTACCTGAGAAATACCCGCCTCAAAAATTCCTAAATTATGCTCGTCATTAATAGCAATAACCGATAAAGGCACACCTACTTGCGAATTGTAACTTTTAGGACTTTTAATAATGTTGTAAAAAGGTAACAGCAACTGGTTTAACCATTCTTTTACTATAGTCTTGCCATTACTACCCGTTACACCTATTACAGGAAAAGTATATTTTTTGCGATAAAATGCTACAAAATTTTGCAACCCACGCAAGGTATCATTTACATAAAAAACAACCGCATCTGTAGGTAATGAAACCGTTTCAGAAACCACAAAATAACGCACGCCTTTACTATACAAATCGGCAACATAATTATGTGCATTATGGTGATTGCCTTTTAAAGCAAAGAAAAGAGTGTTGGCATTATTGCGCAACGAACGTGAATCAACCGAAATGTCAAGTACTATAATGTCTTCAGCCAAAACAGCTTGGGTAACTTGCAAAACCTTTGCTAAAACAGTTGTTTCAATTTTCATAGTTTGTAAAAAAAGTAAACTCAAAGGTAACAAGATATTTTGTGAAAAATGATTGAAATTTTGGCTTTGTTAAGCAAGTATATTGTTGTAATTTGCAAAGTCTTAAATTATATATGCACGACATACATTTTTATATTGGCTTAGTACTTGCTTTATTTATTGGCGTAACCTTAGGTTTGGTGGGCAGTGGTGGCTCTATCTTAACCGTACCTATTTTGGTATATGTAGTAGGTATCGATCCTTTACTTGCAACTGCCTATTCCCTTTTTATTGTAGGCAGCACATCGGCAGTTGGTAGCGTTAAAAACACCATTGATAAAAACGTAAACTTTAAAATTGTATTGCTTTTTGGCATACCATCGTTACTTGCTGTGTTTTTTACACGTTCGCAATTAGTTCCGTTATTACCCGATGTTATTACATTAAGCAACAACGTAAGCTTGTCTAAATCGAAATTAATCATGATTATTTTTTCGATAGTTATGTTTGCTGCTTCTTCAAAAATGATTAAAAAACCACGACAAAAAAACCTAGCAACACCCCAAATAGTTACATCAGCAATGCCTTTAATTACTCAAGGCTTATTAATTGGTACCGTTTCGGGCTTAGTAGGCGCAGGCGGTGGCTTTCTTATTATACCTGTTTTGGTATTTTTTGCCAATTTACCTATGAAACAAGCTATTGGTACATCGTTAACCATTATAGCCATTCAATGTTTAATTGGTTTTACGGGCGATTTAATGCAACATAAAATTGATTGGATTTTAGTATTATCATTCTCGGCCATTTCTATATTTGGTCTGTTTATAGGCAACCGACTATCAAAAAGAATTATCGATGGAAATTTACGTATGATTTTTGGCTGGTTTATATTAATCATGTCGTTATACATCATGTTTAAAGAACTATTTTAACCGATATGATACTTATCATTAACAACAATAAAGATTATTAGTACTTTTGCAATTACAAATGTTTATCATTTAAATTATGAAGATAGAACAAATTTATACCGGATGTTTGGCTCAAGGGGCTTATTATATTGAAAGTGATGGCGATGTAGCTATTATTGACCCACTACGCGAAGTGCAACAATATATTAACAAAGCTAATGCAAACAACGCAACTATAAAATACATTTTTGAAACCCATTTTCATGCCGATTTTGTTAGCGGTCACGTTACCCTTGCAGAAAAAACGGGTGCAACTATTGTGTACGGTCCTACTGCAGAACCTACTTTTAAAGCACATATTGCAACCGATGGCGAAGAATTTAAAATAGGCAAGCTAACCATTATTGCACTACATACCCCAGGTCATACCATGGAAAGCACCACGTATTTGTTGCGCGATGAAAACGGAAAAGACCATGCCATTTTTAGTGGCGACACCTTGTTTTTAGGCGATGTAGGCAGACCCGATTTAGCTCAAAAAGCAGCTAATATGACGCAAGAGCAATTAGCAGCTACTTTATACCACAGTTTACGCACTAAAATTATGCCTTTGGCCGATGAACTAATTGTGTATCCGGCACATGGTGCAGGATCGGCTTGTGGTAAAAACTTAAGCAAAGAAACCGTAGGTACTTTGGGCGAACAAAAACGCACCAACTATGCCTTACGTGCCGATATGACCGAAGCTGAATTTGTAAAAGAAGTGACCGATGGTTTACTACCACCACCTGCTTATTTTCCTGAAAATGTACGCTTAAACAAAAGCGGTTACGAAGCTATTGATTCTATTATTGAGAAAAATAAAGCTTTCACAGCAAACGAATTTAAGCAAACTGCTGCCGATGCATTGATTTTAGATGTGCGTGATGCCGATAGTTTTGGAAAAGTTCATATACCAGGTGCCATTTTTATTGGTATTGATGGTGGATTTGCACCTTGGGTTGGATCGTTAATTACCGATATTAACCAACCGATTATTTTGGTAACGCCCGAAGGTCGTGAGCAGGAAACCATAACACGTTTGGCTCGTGTGGGTTACGATAATACCTTAGGATATTTAGCAGGCGGAATGCAAACGTGGATTGATGCTGGTTTTGAAACCGCTTCTATTGGCAGAATTACAGCTAACGAGCTAGAAACATTGATAAACAATGGCGAAGAATCGGTTATTGATGTTCGTAAACCGGGTGAATACAATTCGGCACATATTGCTAATGTTCCTAATTTACCGTTAGATTTTATTAACGACCATGTTGATGATTTTCCAGCGCAAAAAACAACCTATTTACATTGCGCAGGCGGTTACCGCTCTATGATTGCAGCTTCTATTCTAAAAGCGCGCGGTTTTAATAATATGATTGATGTTATTGGCGGCTTTGGTAAAATTAAAGAAACCAACTTACCTATTGTTACCCAAGAATGCGCAAGCAGTTGTGGTACTAAATAAAACAAAAACGCCTCGATATTTTCGGGGCGTTTGTGATTTTACTCAATAATTATTTTCTCTGTTTTATTGCCTTTATCGGTTTGTATTACAAATAAATACATGCCTTTACTTAGGGTAGAAACATCAATATAGTTAAAATTTTCTTTAACGGTACGTATTAATTTACCCGAATTATCTAAAATTTGTACCGCTTGCAGGTTAACTCCCTCGGTTGTTTTTTGTTCAAGCACTACGTATTGGGTTGCTGGGTTAGGGTATATTTTAAAGTTTTCGTTTACAAATTTCTCTACACTTAAAGCACAGTTCGCATTAAAATAATAAGTCCCAGGCATATAATTTATTATGCTCCAATTATCGTATGGTGCGGTGCCGTTTGTTGCTGCAATAGGGTCATCTACTTCAATACAAACGTTGTAAGGTTTATCATTTTCATTTCCTAAAACGATTTTTAAAGACGATGCTGCATGATTACGCAAGTTTATTTTATATGGAAAAGAATTATATGTATTTAAAAGCTTTAGGTTTATATTATTGCTTAAATCTAAGGAACCAATAGTGTTTAAATTAAGAAATTCTAAAACATCGTTTCCAATAATTAATGTTTCCAAATTGATATTATTGGATAAATTTATTTTAGACAAATTATTACTTGGTAGTATTAGCGTTTCCAATTGTGGAAGCGTAGTTAAATTAAGGTTATTTAAATTATGAAATCTACCCTCAAACTTTTTTAAATTTACAAAGCTTTCAATACCCTTAATATTTTGTATATAAAAACCATTTGCTCCTTGAAATAAATTTAACTGTGTTACGTTTTGTGCATCGCTAGTTAACATTTGTCCATTTAAAACTCCATCGGTATCAATACCTAAATTAATAAGCAACTGTTCAAAAGTAGCATCGGGTATCAAAGTAACCTGCGCCTTTGTTATAAAAGGCACAAGTGTAATTACTATTAAAAATAACTTTTTCATAATTATTGTAACTATCAGACTATTTATATCTACTATCTAAATGAAAATCATATAAATATAATAAAAATTAACATAATTTAAGCAATTAAAAACAACTTTATTCTTTTCGCGTTCATCTTTACTCAAATCTTTATATTTGCAGTATGATTAAAAAAGAAACCATAGATGCAATTTTCGAGGCTGCCCGTGTGGAAGAAGTCATTGGCGACTTTGTACAGCTTAAAAAATCGGGTAGCAATTACAAAGGTTTAAGTCCGTTTGTAAACGAAAAAACACCTTCGTTTATGGTTTCGCCTGCCAAGCAAATCTGGAAAGATTTTAGTTCGGGTAAAGGCGGTAACGCTTTAAGTTTTATTATGGAACACGAACATTTTTCGTATCCAGAAGCGTTGCGTTACCTTGCCAATAAGTATCAGATCGAAATTGAAGAAACCGAACAAACCGATTTAGAAAAACAAGCCTTAAACGAACGCGAAAGTTTGTTTGTAGTTTCAGAATTCGCGAAAAAATACTTTCACGACGTGTTGCTAAAAACTGATGAAGGCTTGGCAATTGGTCATTCGTACTTTAAAGAACGTGGCTTTACCGAAGAAACCATTAAAACGTTTCAACTAGGTTATTCGCCCGATGTTTGGGATGCATTTACCAAAGAAGCTTTGGCAAAAGGGTATCAGTTAGAATTTCTTGAAAAAACAGGATTAACCATTGTAAAAGAAGATAAAACGTTCGATCGATTTAAAGGTCGAGTGATGTTTCCTATACAAAGTATGAGCGGGCGTGTGCTGGGTTTTGGTGGTCGTATTTTAACCAACGATAAAAAGGCTGCGAAATATTTAAATTCACCCGAAAGCGATATTTACCACAAAAGCAAGGTTTTGTATGGTATTTTTCATGCGAAACAAGAAATAGCCGCAAAAGACAATTGTTATTTGGTAGAAGGCTACACCGATGTTATTCAAATGCATCAGGCTGGTATTAAAAACGTGGTGGCATCGTCGGGTACGGCTTTAACACCCGATCAAATTCGCTTGATTAACCGTTTAACCAAAAACATTACGGTTTTGTTTGATGGCGATGCTGCCGGAATGCGCGCATCATTACGTGGTATTGATTTAATTTTAGAAGCCGGAATGAATGTACGTGTTTGTACGTTTCCCGATGGCGATGACCCCGATAGTTTTGCCCGAAAAACACCAATTGACGAATTGCAGCATTATTTAAAAGACAACGCTACCGATTTTATCAGGTTTAAAGCGAACCTTTTAATGAAAGATGCCGGCAATGATCCTATTAAAAAAGCCGATGTTATTCGCGATATTGTGGTTTCCATTTCAAAAGTGCCCGATCATATACAGCGCGAGGTTTATGTGCAAGAATGTGCATCAATCATGGATATTTCTGAAGATGTTTTGTTTAGCACTTTGGCGCAAATTGGTAAAAAAGAACTGCAAGAAGCAAATAAAAAATTTGTTCAAGAGAAAAAAATGCAAGTGGTGCGCCCCGATGCAGATCAACCGAAAGAACAAGTAAACATTATTTATCTTTTAGAGCGAAAAATTATTGAAATTTTGTTGATTTACGGTAATTATGAAGAACTTTTTGATGAATTCGAACTAAAAGTAGAAGACGAAAAAGTGGTTACAGATAAAAAACGAGTGAAACGCAAAGTGTTTGATAAAGTTTTTTTAAGCTTACAAGAAGATGAAGTTGAAATGAGTAACGAAAAATTTAAAGCCATTTTTAAAAACATACTTACATTTTATCATACCAATGAAAGTTGGAATTTAGAGCGTTATTTAACACAAGTTCCTCCGGAATTATCCGATGAAATTACATCGATTATTATGGATGAGGAACGCTATAACCTACACAATTGGGAAAAACAAAACATTATTGTTAAAGGTAAAGATTTGGGTGTGCAACAATATGTTAACGAAACCATTCTTACGTTACGTGCTTACCTTATTTTTGAAATTATTGAAGATTTAAAAAAACAAATTCACGAAAACCCTGAAAAAAGCCGCGATTTATTAACCGATATTGTTGATTACAACGTACTTAAACATACGTTTTCTTCGCAATTAGGTAGGGTTATGTCTCGATTTAGTTAGCTACACACTTTGCCAAAGTGTGTAACTAACTTAAAACCTTACTTCATCAATAATCTCACAAACCGGAATCGGGTTCATTTTATGTTGATTTATGGTATTTAGGCGTTTATAAATTTTAAAAACTTCTAATTCACGCCCAATAAAATCAGCTTCGGTTTTACCTTCTGCATCGGCGTTCATAGCAGCTTCCAACTCGTCATAATTCGCACCTAATTGGTCTTCATCGCTTCTGTCGTCACCAAACAAACCATCGGTAGGCTTTGCATTAATAATATTCTGGGTAATCCCTAAATAAGTAGCTAAAGCACGCACTTCCGACTTCATTAAATCTGCAATTGGACTAATATCTACACCGCCATCACCGTATTTTGTAAAAAAACCAACTCCAAAATCTTCCACCTTATTACCGGTTCCAGCAACTAAAAAGCCATTAATTCCAGCAAAATAATACAACGTGGTCATACGCAAACGTGCACGTGTATTAGCCAGTGTTAAATTTAAAAGTGCAGTGTTTTCAATAGTAGGTAATTGACTGCTCATTAAATCAAAAGTTGGGGTTAAATTGGCAACAGTATTATTTACATTTGGGTATAAATTCTTTAAAAAAGCAATGTGTTCTTGCCCGCGCGAAACTTGGCTTGCCGCTTGATGAATGGGCATTTCTACACACAAAGTAGGCAAACCTGTTTTGGCACATAAGGTTGATACTAAAGCCGAATCAATTCCGCCCGAAATACCCACCACAAATCCTTTTACTTTAGCTGTTTGGGCATAATTTGCAAGCCATTGCACTATGTGATTCACTATTTTTTCAGAATTTATTTTTTTATATTCCATTGCAATTTTCGTTTAATTATATTTGTGGTTTAAAATTATAAAAACTCATGCGTTTTACGATGAAAAACTCATTTTATTTACTATTTTGTTTGCTGTTTTTAGGGGCATGTCAGAAAGAAAACAACGTAAAAAACGATGTTTTAAACATACCTGTTGAAGCTAAAATTATACGATTTGACCAAGAATTCATGCAGGCTAACCCACAAAATTTTGGCTTATTAAAACAAAAATACCCGTATTTATTAAGCGCAAATGTTGCAGATTCGGTTTGGTTAAAAAAGAAAAACGACTCTTTATTTGGCGAATTATTTAAAGAAACACAAAGTAAATTTAAAGATGTTTCTGCATTACAAAAAGAACTTACCTTACTTTTTAAGCATATTAAATACTATTTCCCTAATGAAAAACCTGGTAAAGTAATCACCGTTTTATCAGAGGTTGATATTATGAATCGCGCTATTTATGCCGATTCGCTTTCAATTATATCATTAGATACTTATTTGGGTAAAAACCATAAATTTTATGTAGATTTTGACACGTACACCTTAGGCGATTTTGAACCTAACCGCATTGTTGTTGATTTAGCCGAAAATTTTGCTTTACAAAAAATAACGCCACCACAAGAACGTACTTTTATTAGTCAAATGGTTTATTGGGGCAAAATAATGTATGTAAAAGAAATGCTTTTACCTGAAACAAGTGATGCCTTAAATATGAATTACACCGAGAAACAACTGCAATGGATGCAAGCCAACGAAGCACAAGTTTGGAAGTTTTTTGTAGAAAGTAAATATTTATATGATAATGATGTTAAATTAAACGCCCGTTTTATTCAACGTGCACCTTTTTCTAAGTTTTATTTAGAATTAGATCGCGAATCGCCAGGAAGTGTTGGCGTTTACATTGGTTGGCAAATTGTTCGTGCCTATATGAAAAATAATAATGTAACTTTGCAAGAATTAGCATTGAAAGATGCAAAAACAATTTTCGACGAATCTAAATACAAACCTAAAAAGTAATGATGACTAACAACACATCAGAAATTAAAATACAAGTAACTGTTGACGAAAACAAAATTCCCGATGATATTCGTTGGACTGCTGCCGACGGCGGTATAAACAACGAACAAGCTAAGGCTATGCTTTTATCTATTTGGGATAGTAAAGTACAAGAAACCCTACGTATTGATTTGTGGACCAAAGAAATGCCGGTTGATGAAATGAAAGTGTTTTTTCACCAAACGTTAGTAGCTATGGCCGATACTTTTGAACGTGCCACCGACGATAAAAAAATGAGCGATACCATGCGCGATTTTTGCGCCTATTTTGCCGAAAAATTAGAATTACACAAGAAATAATCCCGAAGAATCGTTTGAGTTTTCAAGCGATTTTTTTATTCAAAAAATCAATAAAAATAACTTTGTATCTTTGCACAAACAACACAAAACAATGAAAAATACACTAATTGCCCCATCGGTATTAGCTGCCGATTTTGCAAACTTACAACGCGATGTTGAAATGATTAACAACAGCGCTGCCGATTGGTTTCATATTGATATTATGGACGGCGTTTTTGTTCCGAATATTTCTTTTGGAATGCCTGTTTTAGCTGCTATTAACAAACATGCTAAAAAAACAATCGATGTACATTTAATGATTGTAGATCCAGACCGTTACATTGAAACTTTTAAAAATTTAGGTGCCGATATTTTAACGGTTCATTACGAAGCGTGTACGCACCTTCATCGTTCGTTACAAGCCATTAAAGCTGCAGGTATGAAAGCCGGTGTTGCTATTAACCCACATACTAATGTTGCTTTATTAGAAGATGTTATTAACGATATTGATTTGGTTTGTATTATGAGCGTGAATCCTGGTTTTGGCGGACAATCATTCATTGAAAACACGTATAAAAAAGTATTACAACTTAAAGAAATGATTGTAAAAAACAACGCTTCAACCTTAATTGAAATTGATGGCGGTGTAACCGATAAAAACGCAGCTGATTTAGTAAAAGCTGGTGCAGATATTTTGGTTGCTGGTAGTTTTGTTTTTAACGCACAAGACCCTATTGCTACCATTGAAAATTTAAAGAAAATTACTTCTTTATAAATTATAAACTAAAAGACTTCTGAATTTGGAAGTCTTTTTATTATTCAATAATTACTTTCTCTGTTTTATTGCCTTTATCGGTTTGTATTACAAATAAGTACATGCCTTTACTTAGGGTAGATACATCAATATAATTAAAATTTTCTTTAACGGTACGTATTAATTTACCCGAACTATCTAAAATTTGTACCGCTTGCAGGTTAACCCCCTCGGTTGTTTTTTGTTCAAGCACTACGTATTGGGTTGCTGGGTTAGGGTATATTTTAAAGTTTTCGTTTACAAATTTTTCAATGCTTAATGCGCATACATCGCTAAAATAGAAGTTTGTATAGTTATTTACACCGTCCCATGTAATGGACCAATTATTATATGGTGGTAATCCATTAGTTGCAGCAATATAATTATCAACCTCGATACATAAATTTGGGTCTGCACCTCCAGATAAAATAATCGAAACAGCATTTGCTTGATTATTACGTAAATTTATACGTTCTAAATAAGCTAATTCACGAACATATAGGTACTTGAAATTAGGACTGTTATTAAAATCTAATTCACGTATTTTTCTAGGAGGAACATCTAAACTTGTGCTTTCTAGTTCTAGTTCCTCTAAATCGCTTAAAGGAGTTGCATCAAAGGATATTAAATCGTAATTCTCTAAAAATATTTTTCTTAGATTTGTTAAGTTTGCAAAACTTATAGTTGTACCATTGCTTCTAGTCTTAAGTGTTTCTAAATTTAAAAAATTGTTAAAGCCTGTTAAATCAATATATGAAATATTATTTGGGCTTTTGTTAATAAAATCCAACTCTGTAACATTTAATGCATCAGTTGTTAAAATTTGTCCATTAATTAAACCGTCTGTATCGTATCCCCAATAAACTAAATAATTTTCAAAAGTAGTATCGGGTATCAAAGTAACCTGCGCCTTTGTTATAAAAGGTACAAGTGTAATTACTATTAAAAATAACTTTTTCATAAAGGAGTGGTTTGATAGGCAATTTAAATATACTAATAAAAACAAAACAATTGTGTTTTTTTCTTTTTTTTGTTATAACTATTTAAAAAACAAACACTAACACTGTAAAAAAACATGAATAATCAGTTAACAAAAAAGACTTCCTATTCGGAAGCCTTATTTAAATTAAAGCGGTAGTTTACCCCTAACTGTACCCAACGGCTTGGCATTGGTACGGCGGCAACTTCTTTATAAACACTGTTAAATAAATTAGTAGCTTGGGCGTAAACCTGAAATTTAGATAAATTATAGTTTAAACGTAAATCGCTAACTACATATCCATCATTTAATTCGCGTTTTATATATCTATTTTGTAACTGCATACTAAAATTATGCAATGTATAATTTACACCTAAAATTGCTTGATGCTTTAAATTGGTTAGTATGTATTTCGAAATTACTGCTGATGCAACATCGTTCTTTTTAGGACTTAAAAATTGATAACTTACCGTATAACCTATTTTTTGGTTGTTTGCAAGTTCAACATCGTGCTGAAAACGAACATTTATACCACGAATTAACTGATTTCCTAAATTTTGTGGTTGGTAAGGCACATCGGTTGTCATACGTGTCCAATCAATAAAATCAGAAATATTGCGTTCAAAAGCACTTGCTACAAAGCGTTTGTTTGGCTTTGTGTAATTCACACCTACTTCATATTGCCAAGCAGCTTCGGGCTTTAAATCTGGGTTTCCAATATTACCTGGTTTTTGATTTACATACAAATCAATAAACGATGGTATGCGCTGGCTACTGCCTATGCTTGCTTGTACTTTCCAATCGTTAGGTAACAAATAGGCTACATCGGCACCCGGATACCATTGAAAGCCATAATCGGTATTATAATTCCAATACGCACCTGCATTTACCAAAATTTTGTTTGCAAATGTATTTTTATATTCGGCAAACCAACCGTGGTTTTTTCTTGCGTGATTTCCTAAATTTGAACTATTAATATCTTCGGAACGCATTTCATATCCCAAACCAAAATCACCAAAATTAGTTGTATAGATTCCGTTTAATTCAAACATAAAAGCATTAGAATAATGCAAAGAACGTGCTTTGCTTAAATCGTTTCGATAAAAACGGTAATCGTCTTCATTGTATCGATTGCTAATACGTGGTTTTAGCGTAAAATTATCGGTAATACGGTGGTTAGTTCCAACACTTAACAACAATGTTTTTACCAACTCATACGATTCTTTATCATACGGTGCAGCATAATATCCATTCGCACCAAATTCATTATCCATATATCCACCCAACCAATTAACTGCGTTATTATCGTTTAACGCAACATTTCCTTGGTACATGGTTTTAGAATTTTTAGCTGCAGTATTGTATCGCTGTCCATTAGTTTCTTCCTTAGCAATACTTAATAAATGGTGCACTTTACCCGTTTGCACACTTGCAGTTGCTTGTAAACCACCGCCTGCATAATTGCCCGTACCATCGCCCATTTCTTTCTCTTTAAAAGATGAACCACCGTAGGCATGTACTTGTAAAAATTCGTCGGTTTTTGTTTTGGTAACAATATTTACAGCACCCGTTAAGGCATTAATACCGTAAATACGCGCTGCAGGACCTTTTAAAACCTCAATACGTTCAATAGCATCTAACGGTATTGGTAAATTCATAGAGTGGTGTGCCGTTTGTGCATCGCCCATTTTAACGCCGTTCCATAAAATCATGGTTTGTTCGTACGAACCACCGTCAATACTAATATCTGCTTGGGTACCAAATGGCCCACGTTGACGTAGATCAACTCCGCTAACATACGCTAAAACTTCGTTTACCGATGATACGGGTAACTTTTTAATTTCTTCTTTAGTAATTACTTGAATGTTTCGAGTTGATTGCTGAAAAGGAATTTGCATGCGATTTTCAGTAATAATCAATTCATCAAGTGTGTTAATTGAATCGTTAGCAACTTGTGCACTCCCTACAAAAGAAACTGCACTTACAGCTAAAACTAAGTATTTGTTTTTCATTTTTATTGATTTAATAAAAGTGATGCAAAATTCGTAACTTGCCGGACGACTAAAATAGTCCGCTTTTAACATTATAGATAGTCCGGTTACATAAATGCTTTTCCCAAATATACAAATCGATAGAGAAAGTGCAACTGCAGTATATCTACAAATTGCACAACAATTAATACAAGCAATACAAAATGGCAATTTACCAGCAGGTAGTCATTTACCAGGAACACGCCAATTAAGTACCTTGCTTAAAATACACCGAAACACGGCTGTTGCCGTTTATGAAGAATTGGCATCGCAAGGTTGGGTTGAAATTAAAGCAAATAAAGGTACTTTTGTATTAATTGAAAACACTAAACAGGTAACAAATCAATTAAAAGCAATGGTAAACCAAGCTAAATATCCTTTAAAAACAGGATTTACCATTAAAACCAGTTTCCATTTAATATCGCCCTATCAAAAAACCACTACTACCTATACATTTAACGACGGGCAAACCGATATACGTTTACACACCGATAGTTTATACAACCGCTGGTATAATTCCATTTTAAAACGATCGACCTTATTAAAAAAATGGAATAGTTTTTTGTTTGAAAAAACATCGTTTTTAGACACACAACTAAGCAACTATTTAAATACTTCGCGAAATTTACAAATTGCTTCTAAAAATGTTTTAGTAACCCGAAATTCCGAAATGAGTTTGTATTTGATTTCTCAGCTATTAATCGAGCCAAATGATGTGGTTTTGGTTGGTAACTTAAGTAATTTTGCGGCAAACATGATTTTTAGTCAAGCAAAAGCTGTTATTAAAACAATTCCTGTTGACGAATACGGAATAGATGTTGCGTATATTAGAAAAAACTTTACTAAAAACAGCATAAAGTTTTTGTATTGTACACCACATAGGCATTACCCTACAACGGTTTCATTAAGCGCTGCGCGTCGTGTAGATTTACTTGCTTTGGCGCGCGAATACGGTTTTGCTATTATAGAAGATGATTACGATTACGATTTTCAGTACCAAACAACAGCCTTACCACCATTGGCAAGCGCCGATGAAAGCGGAATGGTGATTTACTTGGGTAAAGTAGGACAAATGTTGTTTCCGGCTTTTGAAACCGCTTTTATTGTTGCACCCGATAATTTAATTACCGAAGCTAAAAATTATTACAAAATGATGGATCCACAAGGTGATTTAATTAAAGAACAAATTTTAGCCGAAATTATTCACGAAGGCGAAATAAACCGTCAGCACAAAAAAAAGGTATTATTATACAAAGCCAAATGCGATGCCATGTGCCATGCTTTGCAATTACATTTTGGTAGTTTAATATTTTTTACAAAACCAAAAGGCGGTTTGGCTGTTTTTATACAATTTAATAAAAACATTTCGCTTACAAATTTTGCAAAACAAGCAAAAAACTACAATGTAACTTTGCCTAATTATCTATTATATCAAACAAAAAACATGTGTGGTATTAGGTTAGGATTTGGGCATTTATCAATTAACGAAATTAATGAAACAGTAGCTTTACTGCGTAAAGCGTATAATCATTTAAACACGTAACAACCCTCTAAAACCGCGTGCTGCGTAATATGATTGTGCTCCGTTATGGTAAATAAAAACGGTATTGTATCTAAAATCACCAAACAAAGCCCCATCTAGATCGCGTATTTTTTGAGGTGTTTCAATCCAACTTGATGTTTTGGTATCAAACGGTTCTAATTCTTGCAATTCACGGTATTCAACTTCATTCAAAAGTTTAACACCCATTTTTTTTGCAGCTTCAACAGCACTATCAACCGGTTTATGTTCTTTACGGGCATTTAAAGCCTTTAAATCGTAACAAAAACTTCTGCGCCCCTTTGGACTTTCTTTAGCACAATCACAAAAAACAAATTCATTTAAATCGGTATCAAAATCTATAACATCGGGTTCACCGCCCGTTTCTTCCATCAGCCATAAAACAGCTAATTTTTTGGTATTTTTAATTAGTTTTTCGTTAACATCGCTCCAAATTAAATGAATATGTCTGTGCATGTTTTTTTCAAATCTTGTTTTTAATACACTTATTAAATCATTAATTTGTTCTTGTGAAAGTTGAATTGCCATTTTTAAATTGATTTTACTTTTGTTGAATTAGGAAACTAAAGATAAATTTATATTTTTACATAAAAAATAAAATTTATGGCATCAGGTTTTTTTGCAATTTTAGACGACATCGCTGCTTTAATGGATGATGTGGCGGTTACAAGTAAAATTGCTACCCAAAAAACAGCAGGTATATTGGGCGATGATTTGGCAGTAAATGCTGAAAAAGCAACAGGTTTTTTATCTTCTAGAGAAATACCGGTTTTAATGAAAATTATGAAAGGTTCATTTATTAACAAACTAATTATTGTGCCTGCCGTTTTTTTACTAGAGTGGTTGTATGCCCCAGCAATTAAAATTATATTAATTATAGGCGGATTTTACTTGGCCTACGAAGGTGTTGAAAAAATAATTGAATTTGTTTTTCATAGAAAAAAACAAGGCGCCGAAGTAATTGAAGATGCAAATGAAATTGAAGAAAATGGTGAAGATGCTGAAAAAAACAAAGTTAAATCGGCCATTACTACCGATTTTATTTTGTCGTTAGAAATTGTAATTATTGCACTTGCTGCCGCTAAAACAGGTTATGAAACGTTAAAATCGCAATTTAACCCCTTTTTGGTGGAAGTTGTTACTGTTTCAATTGTATCTATTATTGCTACAGTTGGGGTTTATGGTATTGTTGCATTAATTGTTCGTATGGATGATACGGGCTACAAACTAATTAAAAAATCAAAAACTGAAAAAGGTGTTTTAGTATCAATAGGAAATTTATTAATAAACGCCTTACCTTGGGTTATTAAAGCATTAGGTGTAGTTGGCACGCTTGCTTTATTGCTTGTTTCGGGTGGAATTTTTGAACATAATATTGATTTATTGCATCATTTAAAACCGAATATTCCAATAATGCTTAAAGAGTTTACTTTAGGTATTGTTGCAGGTTTAATGGTGGTTGTATTAGTAACCACTTTTAAAAAATTGTTGGGTAAAAAAACACATTAAATAAGTAAACAAAAGCCTCAAAAAAATATTTTGAGGCTTTTGTTTTTAATAATATTCATAATATTTAAAAATAACTGTTTTAGGTACCCTACCTTCTTCGGTTGCAAAATAATAAATTACAGTTGGGTTGTTGTAAACATCTAGTGCTTGTATTTTTTGCACATCTTTTGTAAATGTAGTTTCGTTATCTTTGGTTACATTCATGCTATAATGCACTTCCTTTAATTGGCCTTCATCGTTATAAAAATAAGTAACATCTTCTTTTGTTTGTAAATTATCTGCTTTATAGATTACTTGCTTTATCGTAAAATCATTATTTAAATGAACAATTCTTTTAGATGTATCTTCCGAGTTTGTAGGCATTATTTCATAACTTAAAGTATTTAACCATTTATAAACATATTGTTTATGTTCAGTAGGAAAATCATTTAAAGTACTTTCTTCATTGTATGAAATATTTTTACCAGTTCCATTGAATTTCATTTTTTGAGAGAACAGATAATTGGGCAAATCATAACTTTTTTCTTGTGAAACTAAATCACCTTTTCTAGAAAATTTCATTATATTTCTTGCAAAATATGCTAACGTATCTGTGGGTATTTGGTATTTAGATGGGTACACCATATACGTTGATACTTTTTTAATTTTACCATTAAAACCGTATTCTTTTTGTTGATGGTATGAATTTTGTGCCAAACAAACGTTTGTAAAAAACAAAAGCGTTATACAGCCCAATAATTTAGTGAATGTCATTCTAATTTATATTTTTAATTTTTATGTTTTTTAAAGCTATAAGCCAATTAATTTCAGATAATTCTAAAAATTTTGGCTCTGGCACATAGTTTTCATTAGGCACGTACCAAGGTAGCTTTTCGTAATACTTTTTCAACTCCTGATTGGTAAAAATATAACCTCTGCGGGCGTAAGGCAAATTTTGCAACACTTTTAAAGCAATTTTATCCTCAATTTCATCAAAAAAAACATGTAAATCAATATAAAAAGGGAGTTCAATATTCGTATTAAACACAGTTTCTTCCGTCATAAAACGTTGTTTAAATAAAAACAGTTCTCCTTTAGGGTGAAAATCTTTCTTTTTAAATTGAATGATTCCGTCTTGTATAAAAAAAGCGGCAGCATATTTGTTTTCAGAAAAACGATACTCTTTCATAAAATCATTTACTTTATGCCCCAAACCAATAATTGACCATTCATTTACCGTATCAAAAAAAGTTTCGTTAATACAAAAACTTTCAAAAGACCCCATATCTATATTTAGCGTAAAATCTTCAATCTTATTGTTAGCCCACCTATTTGCTGCTGTCAAAATATATTCAAAATTGTAAATATAATCTACCGACCCAGACATTTCAAACGTATATGTATGTACTATATGATTGATGCCTGGTTGAAAAACAGCATCAAAATGATACACATAATAAAAACTTTCGGAATCAAAATTTTCAATTTCATCCAATGAAATTTCCTTTTGGTGATTCGCTACAGAAACATACGATATGTTATAAGGAAGTACTCTATGATTCATATTTACAGTAAAATTCTTCATATACGGATGTTGTCCATTCTTTGGATACAAATCCGCATCACCTTGTGGAGAAAATGCTTCAAAGCCAACTAAAATGGTTCTCGATACCTGTTCTGGATTGAAAAAAGTATAATCAACAGTAACCTCTAAATTCTCGCCTACTTTTTTTAAAGTCAGAATCTCCTTTTTAATTTCAATACTGGTTTCGTTAATTGGTATCAACTGATTCCCGCTCATCAAATAAGCACCATCATTAGCAAATAACCCACATGAATAAAGCAAACACACGCATAAAAGAAAACATTTGTACATATAAAACAACAACTAAATTTTAAGTAATATAGTCATAAATAAAAAAAAATCAAAATAAGTTCATTAAAACCTCAATGTATAGAACCGTTCTCATTTGGGCAATCCCCTCCACTACGTTGCGGGTCGGGCTCTCGCGAGTCGCTTTTGTTTTTTAACAAAAACAAATAGCTCCAACAAACGCTCCATACCTATTGCAGCAGATTGTAAAAAAATCTGTTGGAATCTGTGGTAAAACAAAAAATCCCCATCATTACTGATGAGGATTTAAAAAAAGGCGGCGACCCGAGGGCTTTGCCCGAACTGCGCCGCACCTATGAAAAAAGAAAACCCCAATCTTTTCAGATTGGGGTTTTACTAAAAAAAGGCGGCGACATACTCTCCCACATTAAAATGCAGTACCATCTGCGCTATCGGGCTTAACTTCTCTGTTCGGAATGGGAAGAGGTGAGCCCCGATGCTATAACCACCTTAAGCTTTTGGTTTATTACACTTGTAACAAACTATTTTGTTAACATATTTTCGATACTTTTTGTAGATTATTTTAAGTTTAGTCTTAATACTAAATTCTCAATACTATTTTTATAAAGCAATTCCTAGAGCACATAAGCTTACGGGCTATTAGTACTACTTGACTATGACATTACTGCCTTTACATCTGTAGCCTATCAACGTTGTCATCTTCAACGACCCTTTAAAGAAATCTCATCTTGTGGTGGGTTTCGCGCTTATATGCTTTCAGCGCTTATCCCTTCCCAACGTAGCTACTCAGCGATGCACCTGGCGGCACAACTGATACACCAGAGGTTAGTCCAATTCGGTCCTCTCGTACTAGAATCAGATCCACTCAAATTTCTTGCGCCCACAGTAGATAGAGACCGAACTGTCTCACGACGTTCTGAACCCAGCTCGCGTGCCACTTTAATGGGCGAACAGCCCAACCCTTGGGACCTTCTCCAGCCCCAGGATGTGACGAGCCGACATCGAGGTGCCAAACCCCCCGTCGATATGAGCTCTTGGGGGAGATCAGCCTGTTATCCCCGGCGTACCTTTTATCCTTTGAGCGATGGCCCTTCCATGCGGAACCACCGGATCACTATGCTCTACTTTCGTACCTGATCGACTTGTTAGTCTCGCAGTCAAGCTCCCTTTTGCCATTGCACTCTACGCACGGTTACCAAGCGTGCTGAGGGAACCTTTAGAAGCCTCCGTTACTCTTTTGGAGGCGACCACCCCAGTCAAACTACCCACCAAGCAATGTCCTCAACATGTATCGAGTTAGATCTCAGATAAGCAAAGGGTGGTATTTCAACAATGACTCCACAACGCCTAGCGACGCCATTTCATAGTCTCCCACCTATCCTACACATCACTTATCCAAGAACAATACTAAGCTATAGTAAAGGTGCACAGGGTCTTTTCGTCCCACTGCGGGTAATCGGCATCTTCACCGATACTACAATTTCACCGAGCTCATGGCTGAGACAGTGTCCAGATCGTTACACCATTCGTGCAGGTCGGAACTTACCCGACAAGGAATTTCGCTACCTTAGGACCGTTATAGTTACGGCCGCCGTTTACTGGGGCTTCAATTCAATGCTTCTCCGAAGATAACATCTCCTCTTAACCTTCCAGCACCGGGCAGGTGTCAGGCCCTATACTTCATCTTACGATTTGGCAGAGCCCTGTGTTTTTGATAAACAGTCGCCTGGACCTTTTCACTGCGGCCAGCATTGCTGCTGGCGACCTTTCTCCCGAAGTTACAGGTCTATTTTGCCTAATTCCTTAGCCATGAATCTCTCGAGCACCTGAGGATACTCTCCTCGACCACCTGTGTCGGTTTGCGGTACGGGTTGTAATAATCTAAGTTTAGAAGCTTTTCTTGACAGCCTTTAGGTACACTATCACTTTGCCCGAAGGCTCCGTGTACTATCGCATTTCTCCAAGTTCGACGCATTTTACTATCAAACCTATAGGTACGTGCTTTAACGAACTATTCCGTCAGTTCGCGGTACTTTCACCACTGCGTCACTCCATCACAACTATTACAAGTACGGGAATATTAACCCGTTGGCCATCGACGTCCCCCTTCGGGTGTGCCTTAGGTCCCGACTAACCCACAGCTGATTAGCATAGCTGTGGAAACCTTGGTCTTACGGTGTGCGGGTTTCTCGCCCGCATTATCGTTACTTATGCCTACATTTTCTTTTCTAAACAGTCCAGCAATTCTCACAAATCACCTTCTACCCAGTTTAGAATGCTCCCCTACCACTTGTATTTACATACAAATCCATAGCTTCGGTAGTATACTTATGCCCGATTATTATCCATGCTCGATCGCTCGACTAGTGAGCTGTTACGCACTCTTTAAATGAATGGCTGCTTCCAAGCCAACATCCTAGCTGTCGGGGCAATCAAACCGCGTTTTTTCAACTTAGCATACATTTGGGGACCTTAGCTGATGGTCTGGGTTCTTTCCCTCTCGGACATGGACCTTAGCACCCATGCCCTCACTGCTGTAAATCATTTATTAGCATTCGGAGTTTGTCAGGAATTGGTAGGCGGTGAAGCCCCCGCATCCAATCAGTAGCTCTACCTCTAATAAACTATATCAGCGCTGCACCTAAATGCATTTCGGGGAGTACGAGCTATTTCCGAGTTTGATTGGCCTTTCACCCCTACCCACAGGTCATCCGAAGACTTTTCAACGTCAACCGGTTCGGTCCTCCATTTGGTGTTACCCAAACTTCAACCTGCCCATGGGTAGATCACACGGTTTCGCGTCTACCACTACTGACTATAGCGCCCTATTCAGACTCGCTTTCGCTTCGGCTGCGTAACTTAATTACTTAACCTTGCCAGCAACGGTAACTCGTAGGCTCATTATGCAAAAGGCACGCCGTCACCCAACGAATGGGCTCCGACCGCTTGTAGGCGTATGGTTTCAGGTTCTATTTCACTCCGTTATTCACGGTTCTTTTCACCTTTCCCTCACGGTACTGGTTCACTATCGGTCTCTCAGGAGTATTTAGCCTTGGCGGATGGTCCCGCCGGTTTCAATCAAGGTTTCACGTGCCCCGACCTACTCAGGATACCACTATCTAATACTTCACTTACCTATACGGGACTATCACCCTCTACGGTTCATCTTTCCAGATGATTCTAATTCGCTTAGCTTAAAATGTCGTGGTCCTACAACCCCAAAATTGCCGTAACAACTTTGGTTTGGGCTTCTGCGCGTTCGCTCGCCACTACTTACGCAATCACTTTTGTTTTCTTCTCCTCCGCCTACTTAGATGTTTCAGTTCAGCGGGTTTGCTCACCTATCGGTGTACTATGTCTTCAACATAGTGGGTTGCCCCATTCGGATATCTGCGGATCAATTCGTATGTGCCAATCCCCGCAGCTTTTCGCAGCTTATCACGTCCTTCGTCGCCTCTGAGAGCCTAGGCATTCCCCATACGCCCTTATTTTGCTTATTGTGCTCTACTTTAATCCCTAAAGATTAAATGTGCTTTATATTATTTCTAATATTATTCTACTT